>NZ_JBEXIL010000017.1:0-140033 GCF_040608555.1 Micromonospora sp. NPDC005172 | reverse complement strand
TAACGGGTTCAGTTGACCGGTACTAATAGGCCGAGGACTTGACTACTAAGCTGCTACGCGTCCACTGTGCAACTCTGAACAAGCGAACACCCGTGTTATGTGCCCGGGTTTGTTTGATATGTTCATAGAGTTACGGCGGTCATGGCGGAGGGGAAACGCCCGGTCACATTCCGAACCCGGAAGCTAAGCCCTCCAGCGCCGATGGTACTGCACTCGTGAGGGTGTGGGAGAGTAGGACACCGCCGGACAATCTTCCAGATAGGGCCACCCCTGAAGAGGGGTGGCCCTATCTGCATGTGCATTTCCCCCACACCCCCACCTGCCCAACCCCATCCCCTGTTGATCATGAAGTTATTGCCACCGTTGTCGGCGTGTCGCCGCAATAACTTCATGATCAACCATGAGGTGGTGGGGGTGGGAGCGGTTGGGGATTCGTGGCCGCCGCCGCGGTGTCGGGGGCGAGGTCATGGGGCCGTTCGAGGAGATGTGGCATCCCGCGGCGACCCGGTACCGGACCGAGATCCGTGTGCAGGAGGAGCGAATGACGCCCAGGCCGTCAGCCGACGACACCGACGAGCGCGCTCAGGACAGCTTGGGACCGCAGACGTAGCGGGGCTCAGCGTCATAGCGCCAGGTGAACTTCTCCCGCCTGACCACCGCGCCGCCCTTCTTGATGACCCGGAAGGCGTCCTGGGTGAAGCCGTTGATGCCGTTGCTGGGTATGCACTTCGGACCGGGTTCGAGGTGGATGCGCTTCGGCGTGGTGGTGTTGCGGCGCTGACCGTACTCCGTCTTCACGCTGTCGTAGATTTTCGTGCTCCAGATGGCGACGGTCACCGAACTCGACGTGTACGACGAGTCGATGAGCAGGCCGTACTCGGTGTTGTTGCGGAACTTCAAGTCCAGGCTCGGCCAGAAGATGGTCGACTCGATGACGGCCGGGTACCTGTCGAACCAGTACGAGTGAGGCTTGTGCTCGACGTCCTCCAGGCCCGCGTAGTAGGCGGCGTTGAAGAGCGTCGTCGTGAACTGTGAGGTGCCGCCCCCGACGCCCGGCACCAGCTTGCCGTCCAGGATGACCGGCGCGTCCCGGTAGCCCTGCGCGTAGCCGCGCTCGCCGGTGTGCCCGTTCAACGAGAACGTCCTGCCCGGCAGCACGACCGTACCGTCCACCTTCTTGGCGACGGTGGCGATGTTCTGGCTGCGCGGTGACGCCATCCCGCCGGTGAACCGTGTGGTGAAGGTGGAGACCCGTTCCTTGATGCCCAGACCTGCCAGCTTCTCCGCGGTCACCTCCGGCGGCGTCGTCTTCAGCTCTCCGGCCACCTCTCGTCTGTCGGTCCTGGGCAGCACCGCCAACAGTTCGCGTTCCAGGGTGGCGGTGTCGAGCTGCTGGCCGGGCCGCCCGTCGACGACCCTGGGACGGCCGCCGGCGATGGTCATCGTCGCGTCCTTCGGCGGCACCTCGATCGCGTTCAGATCGTCACCGAGGACTGCCCGGAGCCGCTTGACGTCGACGGCCGGGGTGAGCTTGCCGGCCTTGTCGGCGTTGAACCGGAGGCTCTTCGCGATGGCGGCCGGCGGCACCTGCACCGAGCCCCGGTCGGTGCGCAGGGTCACCGGTGCGGACACGGCGGGCTTGGCCAGTTCGGCGACCAGTCGGTCCAGCTCTTCGACGGTGGTCGCCGGCTCGCTCACCACGAGTGGCAGGGTGACCGGAGTGCCGGCCAGCCAGCCGGTCCGGACGGCGTCGGCCGAACGCTCCGGGTCGAACGCGAGGCCCGGCTGGGGGCGTACCACCTTGGGGGTGGTGCCCATGTAGGTGATGGCCGGCATCGTCATCGGACGGACCTGGTCGCCGAGTACCGTGCGCAGCGCCGCGTCCAGACGGTCCGCGTCGATGGTGACCACCGGATCGACGGTGCGGGAGCCGACCAGCCGACTGACCGGATGCGCCTCGGCCTCGGCTGCTGCCGCCACGGTGGCCGCCACGTCGACCGCGAGCCCCACGTCGGCGGGTTTGATCTCGGCGGTGCGCTCCCCGACCGTGATCCGCAGGGGCGCGGCGAGGGCTGCCGCCCGCCGATCCAGCTCCGCTCGCAACTCCCGGTCGGCCGCGCTGCGGCTTCTGCCACCCAGCTCGGCGCCGAGTACGTTGGTGCCCCGGGGCACATCCCCGGCGTACGCCCAGGCGCCAGCGCCCGCCACGGCGGCGAGGACACCGCCGGTGATGCTCGCGCCGATCAGCATCCGTGCGCGGTGTGGACGGCGGCCGCCGTTGTCCGGCTCGCTCGTGGCCGTGGCCGGTGTGACCGCCTCCGGCTCGTCGTCCGGCCAGGTGACCGCCGTGACCTGCACGGTGGGTCGGTCGTCGGCGGGTGGACGTTTGTCGCCGTACAGCGTCACTGCAACCTCGATCGCCAGGTGCCGCGGGGGTCCCTACTCCCGAAGACACCACGGTAACCAATGCCCGGCCGTCAACCGGTCTGCGCTCGCCCGGTGTCGCCACCGCGTGTCGCCCGGCGAGTCAGGGGAGAGTGGGGTCGGTGCCGGCGCTGGGCGGCGAGCGTGGCACGGTGGCGGGGTGGACGCTGCGGAGCGGGTGTTGGCGTACGGCGGCGGTTCGTTGGACCGGGCGGCCGGGCTGCGTACCGACCCGGCCCGACTGGACGAGTTGCTGGCCGACCCGACGACGGTGGTGCTGCCGCTGTGGCGGGACCGCTGCCTCGTCGACGGCGACGGTCCGGTCCGGTTGACGGCCGACCGCGCGTCCCTGGTGCGTTCGGCCGCTGGCGAGACCGTCTTCCTGGGGCTCGACGGAGACGTCGCGGTGTTCGCCGTGGACCTGTCCGGGCTCGGTGAGCACACCGCCGTCGAGATGTCGGGGGCAGCGCGGGCCGTCGACGTGCGGGCGCTGGTCGGGCGACTCGACCCGGCCGGCGCGGCGATCCAGGCGTACGCGCGAGGGTTGTTGCACTGGCACCGGCAGCAGCGTTACTGCGGCACCTGCGGTGCGGCGGCCGTCGCCGGCGGTGGCGGCCACGTGCGGACGTGTTCCGGCGCGGAGTGTGGTCGCCTGCTGTTCCCCCGCATCGAACCGGCGATCATCGTGTTGGTCGAGGCGCCCGGATCGCCGGAGCGTTGCCTGCTGGCTCGGCACGCGGGCGCGGCCGAGGACTCGTACTCGACGTTGGCGGGCTTCGTCGAGGTCGGCGAGAGTCTGGAGGACGCGGTCCGGCGGGAGATGGCCGAGGAGGCCGGGATCACCGTCACCGACGTGGCCTACCAGGGGTCGCAGGCTTGGCCGTTCCCCGCCGGGATGATGGTGGGCTTCCGGGCCACCGCGACCTCCGACGAGGTACGCGTGGACGGCGTGGAGCTGCTGGAGGCGCGCTGGTTCACCCGCGAGGAACTGCGGGCGCGGGTCGCGGCAGGTCGCCGGCTCGGTCGGGTGGACTCGATAGATCACCGCCTGCTGGACGATTGGCTCGCCGAGGCGCGGTGACGTTGCCGGCTCAGCCGTACGGATGAGCAACGCATCATCTTCAGTGGCTTTTCAGCCCGGCGTTACGTAACTGTAACAACGCTGTGCCGCCACTACGTGCGGTGAAAATCTTGCGGGCATTCTTCCCAATTTCGGTGGCTTGTGGCCCGGGGCGGAGCGGTCCAGGTCTGACTGACGGTGACGTTCGACGATCTTGACGTGGAGCTGGAGTTACCGGCCAGTAGCAGCGCCCTTGTGAGGTACGTCGCTTCGCGAGAACATCCAATCCGCACACTGCGCGATCCGTCGACCATCCCCCGGAGCGGGCCGCAGCGGCCACGTGCTTTCCCGTAGTCCCGAATCGCGACTGCGATCGGTGACCCCCGGTTCGAGGAGGACCCGTGAAGGATTCGGAAACCCGTCAGGCGCAGGGTGGCACCCGCTGGCGTCGCTTCGCCGCCATGATGGTTCCCGCTGCGGTCGCTGCCGGCGGCATCGTCTTCGGTATGGCCAACGGCGCCATCGCCGCCAACATCACCGTCGCCGGCAAGCCGTTCAAGATCTCCGCCTCCGAGCTCGACGGGGACGGCTTCAAGCAGTACGGCGGCGTGGTGACCACCAAGGACGGCAAGATCGTCCCGGTGGCCATGTCGGAGATCGGCGAGGCTCACCTGACCAAGCTGTGCCAGTCGGTCGACGCCTCCGTGCCCGGTCTGCCCAAGATCGTGCTGACCATCAACGCCGGCGACGGCGGCCCCGGCAAGGAGGCCGTCGCCAAGAACCTGCTGATCGCGATGGAGTCGCTCGAGGGCGACGCCGAGTTCACCAACATCAACATCGGTAAGGACGCCAGTGACCTCGGCCCGGCTCCGGCCGGCTCCTTCGGTCAGGACGCCACGCACGTGAACATCAAGGGCCTTGAGCAGGTTGCCCGCTACACCACCGCCGGCACCTTCACGCTTACCGGCCTCAAGTTGAAGGTCAACGTCGGCGCCGAGGCCAAGGAATGCTTCTGAGCTGACGCCGCCGAGGCTCGCGAGGGGCGCCTCTCGCGAGCCTCGGTCCTGCCCACCCCTTTCACCCCAGGAGGACGTACGTGTCGACCGCCACTCATCGCGCGCAGCCCGGCCGTGTCGGTCAGGCCTGGCGCGGTTTCCGCCGCTGGCGGCGGTCCCGGCCATTCTGGGGCGGCCTCTTCACCATCCTGGCCGGAGTGGAGATCCTCGGCACCACCAAGGTCAGCCTGGCCGGGCTGACCCTGCAGATGGGACCGACCGGCTTCCTGTCCTGGTTGATCCCCACCATCCTGGTCACCTGCGGCGTCCTGATGTGGCTCAGCCCCGCGCAGCGGATCTTCTATGCCATCGTCGGCGCCGTGACTGCGGTCTACTCGCTGATCGGAGTCAACCTCGGCGGGTTCTTCATCGGCATGTTGCTGGGCATGGTCGGTAGCGCGCTCGGCTTCGCCTGGGTGCCGGTCAAGAAGTCCGCGGCGGCGCCCCCTGCCGCCGAGGAGCCGGACGACCAACTGGCGGGAGATGGCGAGACCGTCGACGAACCGCCGCTCGTCGACGAACTCCTGCCGCCCCGGCAGCGGGAGGACGAGGTCACCGGGCCACTCACCGACATCCTGCCGGAGCCGCGGGCAGTGTTGCGCGAGTCGGCTCCGCCCCGGCAGGCGAGCGCGAGCGACACAACGGAGATGCCGCCCGTCGTCGAGCCGGAGGCGTCGCAGACCAGGTCGACGGTCGCCCGCGATCCGAAGACGTACGTGGTGACGCTGCTGCTCATGAGCCTCGCCAGCGCAGGCCTGACGACTGTCGACGGGGCGTCGCCGGTGCGAGCGGCCGGGCTCCCCTGCCCGACGCCCACCTCGTCTGCCGGGCCCAGCACGCCCGCCACCTCGCCGGCCAGCCCGAGCCCGAGTCCGAGCCCCACCGCCACGACGGAGAAGTCGGACGGGAATCTGCTCACCACAATTGTCGACGGCATCGGCGACCTGCTCACCGGCGGCGACGACGAGTCGGAATCCGCCGCCCCGCCCGAGCCCACCAGCAGCGCCGCGCGAGTCGGCCAGTCGGCCAGCCCGAGCGCCGCTCCCACCCGTAGCGGCGGCGCCACTCCCGGCTCCACCCCGACCGCGAGACCCGACGCCCCCTGTGCCAGCCCGAAGCCCACCAAGCCGACCAAGCCGACGCCCGTCGAGCCCGGTAAGCCGCTGCCGAAGCTGGCGGCGGACCCGGACATGCCCAAGGTCGCCGCCACTCCGGCGAAGCTGACCGGCTCCAAGGTGGTGATGACGAACCTGCGGTTTCGCGGGGTCGAGCCGTTGCGTACCGCCAACGGCGAGATGCGGGCGCTGAAGTTCACCATGAGCAAGGCGGTGACCAGCGACTTCGCGTTGCTGGTCGCGGGGCCTTCGGGCGGCTCGTTGTTGAGCGAGACCGACCAGCTCACCATCGACGGTGACGTGACCTTCTACGCGACCCGGTTCGTCGGCCGGTTCCTGGGCATCAAGGTCACCCTGACCCCGGACCTGCCTCTCCCGGACGGCATCCCGGTCACCTCGCCGCTGCCGCTCACCTTCACCGATCCGCAGATCGACCTGGCCTTCATCTCCTGCGACACGTTGAGTGGCCGACCCAGCCTCAAGCAGACGCTGCAGTGATCGCACCGTGGGGCGACGTCCGGACCCGGACGCCGCCCACGGGCTGAATACCGACGCGACGCGTACCGGTCAGAGCCGGTCCAGCGCCTTGCGCAGCGGGTCGAGGCCCAGCGCGCCCAGGTCCAACGCCTGCCGGTGGAACTCCCGCAGGTCGAAGTCGGCACCCTTGCGCGCCATGGCGTCCTCGCGGGCCTGCAACCAGATCCGCTCACCGACCTTGTACGACGGTGCCTGCCCCGGCCAGCCCAGGTAGCGGTTCAGCTCGAAGCGCAGGTTCTCGTCCGGCACCCGGCAGTGCGCCCGCATGAACTCCCAGCCCAGCTCTGGCGTCCACCGCTCGCCCGGGTGGAAGCCGAACGGATTGTCCTTGGGGATCTGCAGCTCCAGGTGCATGCCGATGTCGACGATCACCCGTGCGGCGCGCATCGCCTGACCGTCGAGCATGCCCAGCTTGTCGCCCGGGTCCTGGAGGTAACCCAGCTCGTCCATCAGCCGCTCCGCGTAGAGGGCCCAGCCCTCGCCGTGCCCGGAGACCCAGCAGAGCAGCCGCTGCCAGCGGTTGAGCAGGTCGGCCCGGACGGCCGTCTGCGCCACCTGGAGGTGGTGACCCGGCACGCCCTCGTGGTAGACCGTCGTCACCTCCCGCCAGGTGGAGAAGTCGGTGATGCCCTGCGGCACCGCCCACCACATCCGACCCGGCCGCGAGAAGTCCTCGCTCGGCCCGGTGTAGTAGATGGCGCCGTCGCTGGTCGGCGCGAGGCAGCACTCGATCCGGCGGACCTGCTCCGGGATGTCGAAGTGGGTGCCGTGCAACTCGGCGATGGCCTTGTCGGCGAGCGCCTGCATCCAGTCGCGGAACGCCTCCTTGCCCTGGATGGTCCGCGCCGGGTCGGCGTCGAGCGTGGCCACCGCCTCGTCGACCGTCGCGCCCGAGCCCGCGATGCGCCCGGCCACGACCCGCATCTCCGACTCCAGGCGGGCCAGCTCCGCGAAACCCCAGGCGTACGTCTCGTCCAGGTCGATCTTCGCGCCAAGGAAGTACTGCGAGGCGAGTTCGTAGCGTTCCCGGCCGGCGGCCTGCTTGTCCCGCCCGTGCGGGGCCAACTCGGTCCGGAGGAACTGGCCGAACTCCGCGGTCGCCGCGGTCGCCGCCGACGCGCCCCGGCGCAGCTCGGCGCCGAGGGTTCCGTCCGCGCCCAGCCGCTCGACCAGGCCGTGGAAGAAGTTGTCCCCGGTCGGGTCGGTCCAGATGTCGCACTGCTTGGCCACCTCGACGAGCTGCACCTTCGAGCTGACCTGCCCGTCGGCGAGCGCCTCGCGCAACGTGGTCTTGTAGCCCTC
Organism: Micromonospora sp. NPDC005172; assembly: GCF_040608555.1. Lineage (NCBI taxonomy): Bacteria > Bacillati > Actinomycetota > Actinomycetes > Micromonosporales > Micromonosporaceae > Micromonospora > Micromonospora sp. NPDC005172. The sequence goes on along the minus strand of NZ_JBEXIL010000017.1, from coordinate 132,540 downwards.
CAGCGCGCCGGCCAGGCCGTTGAGTCGGGTGGCGATGTTGGCCTGCTCGTCGGCGGTCGCGGTCGGCATCAGGTCGAACACCATGCGGATCTCGTGCAGCCCGCTGGTTATCACGCTGACTTCGCTCGTCGTCTCGCCGGCCTCGTAGCGGGCCAGGTCCAGACCGAGCCGTTCCTGCATGGCCTCCTTGGCGGTGCGCTCCGCCTCGGTCTCCGACTTGGCCGCCTCCAGCTCGGTGAGCGTCCGGCGGGTCAGGTCGGCGCGCGCCTCGTACCCGGCGGGTGAGAGGTCGTCGAGCTGGTCATCGTGGCCGGCGATGCCGACGTAGGTAGCGCCGGTCGGGCTCAGCGGAGCCCACTCGGCCACGTAGCGGTTGGCGATTTCATCAATTCGTCCCACGCTGCGACACTACGTGACCACCCGGCCCGGATGTCGACGTCGTTTGTCGTGTCCAAGCAGCGAAAAGTCCCGCGACTTCGTCGCACCCCTCGGGCAGAGTGTCAGGGGTGACAACCGATATCGCTCCTGACAGGTCCCCGCTGCGTGCCTGGCTGCCGGGTTTCTTCGCCCTCGCCGCCATCTGGGGTTCCAGCTTCCTGTTCATCAAGGTCGGCGTGGCCGAGCTGCACCCCGTGCAGCTGACCCTCTACCGCGTCGCGGCCGGCGCGCTGACCCTGCTGGTCGTCCTCGCGGTGCTGCGCGACCGGCTGCCCCGCGAGCCTCGGGTGTGGGCGCACCTGGCCGTCGTCGCCGCGTTCGGCGTGGCCGTGCCGTTCACCCTCTTCGGTTACGGCGAGCAGCGGGTCGAGTCGATGCTCGCCGGCATCTGGAACGCCACGACGCCGTTGATCGTGCTGCCGCTCGCGGTGCTGGTGTTCCGGACCGAACGGTTGACCGTGCGCCGCGCGATCGGTCTCGGACTGGGATTCGTCGGGGTGCTCGTCGTGCTGGGTGTCTGGGAGGGCATCGGCGGAGCACACTTCGTCGGGCAGCTGATGTGTTTCGGCGCGGCCGCCTGCTACGGCGTCGCCATCCCGTACCAGAAGCGGTTCGTCGCGGGGAGCACGCACTCCGGCCTGTCCCTTTCCACCGCGCAGTTGCTGCTCGCGACCGCGCAGCTTGCCATCGTCACCCCGTTCGTCGCGGGCGCGCCGCCGCTGCCCACCGAGCTGTCGGCGAAGGTCGTGTTCAGCGTCCTGGCCCTCGGGGCGCTCGGCACCGGGCTCGCCTTCGTCATCAACATGCGCAACATCAGGTTGGCCGGCGCGAGCACCGCGTCCACCGTCACGTACCTGATTCCGATCTTCGCGGTCTTGATCGGCGCTGTGGTGCTCGACGAGCGGCTCAACTGGCACCAGCCGGTCGGCGCGCTGATCGTGCTGCTGGGCGTCGCTGTCGCACAGGGTGTGTTCGGCCGCCGGACGTCCCGTCCGGTCGTCGGTGTCGGCGCGCCCGCGGCACCGGCCGCCGAGCCCGTCCGTCACTGACCCGCCCCACGCCCCTGACCAGCCCGGGCCGTCGGTCAGGCTCGGTCGCGCGTCCACTCCAGCAGTTGCTCGGCCGACCAGGTGTTGACCACCCGGTCGGCCGGGACGCCGCAGAGCGCCGCCCGCTCGCAGCCGAACCGCTGCCAGTCGAGCTGGCCGGGGGCGTGCGCGTCCGTGTCGATCGCGAAGCGGCAACCCGCCTCCAGGGCGCGGCGGATCAGCCGCTTCGGCGGGTCCTGCCGCTCCGGCCGTGAGTTGATCTCGACGGCGGTGTCGTGCTCCGCGCAGGCGGCGAAGACGGCGTCCGCGTCGAAGTCGCTCTCCGCGCGGGTACGCGCCCGGTGCCCCTTGTCACCCGGGCCGGTCACCCCCGCCGGTCGGGACGACACCATCCGGCCGGTGACGTGGCCGAGGATGTCCAGGTGCGGGTTGGCGACCGCCGTGAGCATCCGACGGGTCATCTTCGCCCGCTCGTCCTTCAGGCCGCTGTGCACCGAGCCCACCACCACGTCCAACCGCGCCAGCAACTCCTCGTCCTGGTCGAGCGAGCCGTCGGCGAGGATGTCCACCTCGATGCCGGTGAGGATGCGGAAACCCTCCGGCAGTGCCGCGTTGACCTGTGCCACGTGGTCGAGCTGACGCCGCAGCCGCGCGGCGGTCAGCCCTCGGGCCACGGTCAGACGCGGCGAGTGGTCGGTCAGCACCATGTACTCGTGACCCAACTCCACCGCGGCCAACGCCATCTCCTCGATGGGCGACCCGCCGTCGGACCAGTCCGAGTGGGTGTGGCAGTCGCCCTTGAGGGCGGCGCGCAGCGCCGTGGCCTCGGCATCCAGATCGCTGCCCTCGGTCGCCACCAGCCGGCGCAGATAGACCGGTTCCTCACCGGAGAGGGACTCCGCCACGCAGCGGGCCGTCACGTCCCCCACGCCAGCGAGGTCGGTCAGCGTGCCGTTGCCAGCCCGTTCGGCCACCTCGGCCGCCGGTAGGCCCGCCAGCGCCTTGGCCGCCGAACGGAAGGCCCGCACCCGGTAGGTGGCCTCGTTCGCCCGCTCCAGCAGGAACGCGATCCGGCGCAGGTCGGCGATGGGGTCCCGGGCGCCCACGTCAGGGCGCCTTCGGGCAGCCGTGTTCGCGCTGCCACGTGGTCACCTCGGCGGCCGGTTCCCGGTTGCCGTCGCGCCGCCACGAGTCGAGATAGCGCGCCGGCCAGATCACCCCCCGCCGGATCCACCACCCGTCCTTGCCCGCGCACGGCGGCGAGATTCCGAAGTGCACGTGACAGACGTTGTTGGCGTTGCCGGTCCGGCCCACCTTGCCGAGCTGCTGGCCGGCACGAACCCGCACCCCCGCGTCGACCCCGGATGAGACGACGCTCAGGTGCGAGCCGTAGTAGCGCACCCCGTCGTCGCCGAGCAGCGACACCGACAGGCCGCCGTTGTCCGGGCCCTGCGGCCCGCTCTTGGAGTATCTGTCGACGCGACTCACCTCCAGCACCTTGCCGTCGGTCACCGCCACGAAGGGCTCACCGCAGTTGGCGAACACGTCCGTCGCCGGGTACGCCCCGTGCGTCGTGTGGTAGTCCACGTTGCCGGCGCGTACCGGGAAGACATGCCGGACCCCGGCGCGGGGCGCGCTCGACGACGGCTTGGCCGGCGACGGAGTCGGGCTTGCCGGGCGGGTCGTGGTCGGCGCGACCGTCGGGGCCGCCGGCTGCTCACCGGTCGCCCAGACCGCCGACGGCGACGGCGCGGCGACGCCGTCCGGCGGCACCCCGGGCCGGGTCGTCGCGCAGCCGGCGGCCAGCATCGGGGCGAGCAGCAACAGGATCGGGTACGCCGGACGCACGCGGCGGCCGATCGTCGGCGAGGGCATTCGGTCATCCTGACAGACCGGTACCGTGGGTACGAGCGACGCGCGTGAGGGAGGGCAGCCGGTGAGCATCGCCCAACCCGACCCCTTCCCGGAGCCGGGCGCCGCGCGGCCGGTGTCGCGTACCCCGTCGGGGCTCTTCCCGGCCGGACCACCGACCAGGCCCACCTACCGCGAACCGCACCCGATCACCGGCGGCGGTGTCGCCTCCGGCGGCGGAGCGGCGGCCGCCTGGCTCCTGCTGTTCGGACTCCTCGGCACCGACGTGGTCAGCTACGCGTGGTGGACGGCGGTGGCCGGCCTGCTGGCCTGGCTGACCGCACTGGTGCTGGTCCGTTACGGCGATCGTGGAGTGGCCACCGGAGTCGCCATCGTCACCGCCGGTGGCTGGAGCATCGCCGCCGCCGTGGTGGCGGTGCGCTGGGCGACGAGCGGCGACTGGCCGCTCTGGTGAGCGGGTTCCGATCGGCCCGGATCGGCCGCCGACGACTGCGCCGCGTGCCCGGTTGACTGCGTTGCGAACGCCGTCTTGACGTGGCCGCCGAGACTCGGCACTCTCGGCACTATGGCCTGGACCACCCCGCGGCAGGACCCGGATCGCAACCGCCGCCGCCTCCAGCTGCTCGCCGAGTTGGCGGGCGCGCGGGCGGTACGCCAGCGCAGCCGGCCGCAGCGACAGCGCACCGAGCGTCTACGCCAACTCATCGCCACCCGCCGTCGAGTGGTCGGCTGATTCGACTTTGTCATGTTTGGCCGGCGTCTCGGGGCGTTGGCCGGTCGCCTGCCGACCCGACCGGCTAACGTGCACCCTTGACGAGTCGGCGCTGTGCCGAGGGCTTTTGGGGGAACCGTGTCGTACTTCGCTGCGGCCGTGGTGCGTGACGACAGTGGCTGGACTGCCGCCGAGGTCAACCTGCGGGGCGCCACCGACATCGACGAGGTCGCCGACCGGCTGCGCGACGTGGACCAGGAAGCCGCGGTGTCGCTGCTGTTCGTCGAGGCCGACGACGCGTACCTGGTGATCCTGCGTCTCGACGAGGGTGAGGACCTGCGGGTCTTCGGGTCGGACTCGGCGTACGCCGAGGAGTCCCGGCTCGGGCAACTGCTGGTCGGTGACCTGAAGACGTCCGTGACCGGGCTCGATGGCGACGACGAGCCGCGCCCCGCCACGAGCGGCGACGAGGAGAGCGAGCAGCCGGCCGTCGACCCGGAGGCCGACCCGGTGGGCGATGCCGATCTGCTCGCCAACCTGGGCATCTCCGCGCAGAAGCTGCTGACGCTCTGCGGCCACGACGGAATGCTGCCGGCGGACGTCACCGCCGAGATCTGCGAGGTGCTCGGCTGCGTCGACGAGGTCGAGGAGTTGCGTGAGGTCTGAGCCCGCCGATGCCACCGACCCCGCGCTGGAGATGATCCGGCCGGGACAGCCGACGCCCGGAGCGGTGCGGCGTGCCGGACCGGGGGCCCACGAGGGCCTGGCCGACCCCGGCGAGATCGGGCGACGGCAACGGCACGAGCTGTGGATGCGCCGGGCCCTGGAGGTCGCCGTCACCGATCCGGCGATCCCCAGCGGCGGCGTCGACGACATTCCCGTGGGTGCGGTCCTCTACGGCCCGGACGGCACCGAGTTGGCGATCGGTCGCAACGAGCGGGAGCTGACCGGCGACCCCACAGCCCACGCCGAGGTGCTGGCCCTGCGTCGGGGGGCCGAGCGGACCGGCGAGTGGCGGCTGGACGGCTGCACCCTGGTGGTCACGCTGGAACCGTGCACGATGTGCGCGGGCGCGCTGGTGCTGGCCCGGGTCTCCACCGTCGTCTTCGGCGCGTGGGAACCCAAGACGGGCGCGGCCGGCTCGCTCCGGGACGTGCTGCGCGACCGCCGGCTCAACCACCGTCCCGAGGTGTACGGCGGTGTGCTGGAAACCGAGACCGCCGCCGTGCTGCGCGCCTTCTTCCGCTGACGCGGCGCGCGTGCCGTGGCCGGGCCGCTCGCGGCGTGGTCGTACCGCGGTCCGGCGGGGTCCGCACCCGAATGAGCGTGATGACTCTGGGGCATCTTGATGCCTGTGAGTCATCACGCTCTCCGCGGCGCGCGGCCCCCGGTCGCGTCAGGCGATGATCGTGTCGAGGGCGATCTCGACCATCTGGCTGAAGGTCTGCTCCCGCTCCTCCGACGTGGTCTTCTCGCCGGTCTTGATGTGGTCGCTGACGGTCAGCACGGTCAGCGCCCGTGCCTTGAACCGGGCCGCGATCGTGTAGAGCGCCGCCGACTCCATCTCCACCGCCAGCACCCCGTAGTCGGCGAGCCTGTCGTAGAGGTCCGGCCGGTCGGTGTAGAAGGCGTCCGCCGCCAGGATCGGTCCGACGTGCATCGTGATGCCGCGCCGCTCGGCCACCTCGACCGAGGTACGCAGCAGCCCGAAGTCGGCCACCGGTGCGTAGTCGATCAGCCCGTCGAAGCGCATCCGGTTCATGTTCGAATCGGTCGACGACCCGATCGCCGCGACCACGTCGCGCAGTTGCAGGTCGGTGCTGAGGGCACCGCAGGAACCGACCCGGATCAGCGTCTTAACGCCGTACTCGTTGATCAACTCGTGGGCGTAGATGGAGGCCGACGGCATGCCCATGCCGGAGCCCTGGACGGAGACCTCGACACCGTTCCAACGGCCGGTGAAGCCCAGCATGCCCCGAACCGTCGAGTAGCAGGTCGCGCCCTCGAGGTAGGTCTCCGCGATCCACTTGGCCCGCAGGGGGTCGCCCGGCATCAGGACCCGCTCGGCGATCTCGCCCGGCTTCGCGCCGATGTGCGTACTCATGGCAAAGATCCTGCCAGGCCGGCTCGGGCGATACCGGTTCGGCGTCCGAACCGGTGGTCCTGTACCCTCGTCGGCGGTGGCGTGTCCGAGTGGCCTAAGGAGCACGCCTCGAAAGCGTGTGAGGGTTAACGCCCTCCGAGGGTTCAAATCCCTCCGCCACCGCTCGTGAGATGCGAGAACGCCCGGTCGATCCTTGCGGATCGGCCGGGCGTTCCTGCGTCAGAGCTGCGTTTCGCCGCCGTCGACGAACATCTCGCTGCCGGTCATGAAGCTGCTCTGGTCGGACGCGAGGAAGAGCGCCGCGTTTGCGATCTCGTCCGGGTGGGCCAGCCGGCCCATGGGCACGGTGGACGCGATGGTCTCGAGCAGGGCGGACGACTCCGCGGCGCTGGGTGCCAGGCCCGCGAGCCCGGGAGTCTCGGTGGAGCCGGGAACGAGGGTGTTGACCCGGATTTTCCGGTCCATCAGCTCGACGGCCCAGGTGCGGCCGAACGAGCGGATGGCGGCCTTGGAGGCGGCGTAGACGCCGAAGGCCGGGATGCCGCTGACTGCCGCCGTCGAGCCGGTCAGCACGACCGAGGCACCCTCGTTGAGCAGGGGCAGCGCCTTCTGCACAGTGAAGATGGTGCCGTAGACGTTGGTGTCGAAGGTGTTGGCGACGTGCTCGACCGTGATCGAGTCGAGCGGACGGAACTCGCCGCCGCCGGCGTTGGCGAACACCACGTCCAGCCCTGCGCCGCGCTCCTCGATGGCCCGCATCACCCGGTCCAGGTCGTCGAGGTTGCCGACGTCGCTGACGATGCCTGTCGCGTTGGCGCCGATGCTGCTCACCGCCTCGTCCAGCGGGCCCTTGCGGCGACCGGTGACGAAGACGTACGCGCCTTCGGCCGCGAAGCGGCGGGCGGTGGCCAGGCCGATGCCCGTGGTGCCGCCGGTGACGAGAGCGGTCCTGCCGTCGAGCTGTCCCACGATCGATCTCCTTCGCAGATTGTGTACCGAGCGGTACGGATACGACCGTAGCAACGTCCTGACCTGCTCCGCAAATTTCTGTACCGATCGGTTGCGTCGGTGGGTAGGATGGCCGTCGGAGGTGGTGGACAGTGCCAGTGCGAGGGCGTCCACGCGGCTTCGACGTCGACGAGGCGCTGGAGCGCGCGCTTGAGGTGTTCTGGCGTCAGGGGTACGAGGGCGCCTCGATGAGCGACCTCACCGCCGCCATGGGCATCAACAAACCGAGCCTCTACGCCGCCTTCGGGAGCAAGGAGGAGCTGTTCCGCAAGGCCGTGGCCCGCTATGCCGAACAGGACATGGGGTACGCGCGGCACGCGATCGCCCAATCCACCGCCTACGACGTGGTCGCCACGCTCCTGCGCGAGAACGTGCTCGCCGTGACCCGCCCTGACCGTCCGGCCGGCTGCCTGTCGATCCAGGGCGGCACCGCCTGCTCCAGCGAGAACGCCCCGGTGGCCGAGTTCCTCGCCGCGAGCCGCCTGGCCGGCGAGCGGGCACTCGCCGACCGGTTCGCCCGTGCCGTCGTCGAAGGTGATCTGCAAGCCGACGCCGACCCGGCCGCGCTCGCCCGATTCGTCATGAGCGTCACCGAGGGACAGGCGATCCACGCCGCCGCCGGGGTCCCTCGGGAGGAGCTGCGGCAGACGGCGGAGATCGCGCTCACCGGGTTCGCGGCCGTCTCCGGGGCGCGGCGCTCCGCGACGGCGGACAACCCGGCCTGAGCGCTCACGGTCGGACGAGCGCCGCCACCCCGTCGAGGAGCCGTTGCAGCCCGAACTCGAAGAGGCTGTCGGCGTTGAGGTCGATTGCCGACCGGGAGAGCCGGGCCAGATGCGGGAACTCGCCGGCCGCGAGCAGCCGGCCCAGCACGTCGGCCTGGGCCACCATCCATTCGTCGTCGGTCAGGCCGGTGTCCTGTTCCGCCTCGGCGCCCTGCTGGAGGTTCACCGCCGTGCCCCGGACGTGGTTGGCCAGGGCGACCACCAGGTGTAGCTGGGTGTGCTGATCCAGGCCGCACCCGGCGAGGGCGCGCAGGGCGCATTCCGTGTGCGCGACGGCGTGTGGTGCCATCAGCGGGCGGGTCAACGAGATGACGTGGGTCAGCCAGGGGTGTCGACAGTAGATCGACCACTGCAGCCGGCAGAGTAGCTCCAGTTGGGCCCGCCACCCGGGCGGGAGCGTGCCGGGCGGCCGGTGCGCGGCGAAGGCGGCGTCCGCCATGAGTAAGAGCAGGTGCTCCTTGCCGCGGACCTGCCGGTACAGCGACATTGTCGGCACGTCCAGCTCGGTCGCGATGCGCCGCATGCTCAGTCCCGCGAGCCCTTCGGAGTCGGCGATCCCGATGGCTGTCCGCACCACCTGGTCTCGGGTCACCCCGTGGACCGGGCCGCGCCGCACCTCGGCTCGTCCGCTCCGACCCGGCGCCGCAGGCTCCGAGCCGGAGACCGTCATGCCGACGCCGGGCACCGCCCGGATCACGTTCTCCTGCCGCAGCGCGGTCAGGGCGCGGCTCGCGGTCGCCATCGCGACGCCCCATTCCCGGACGATCTGGCGGGTGGACGGCACCCGGTCACCGGGGCCCAGCTCACCTGACGCGATGCGCCGCCGTAGCTCCGCGACGATGCGCAGGTACGGGGGTGTGGACCCGTCGATCTCCGTCACGGTCGTCCTTCCGCCGGCCGAAGCCTAGCGCACTAGAGCACTGGAGCCCGTCTGTCGACGTTCCCCGAGGGCTGCTCGTGGGTGCACTAGAGCTACCTGGCCGACGCGTCGCCGAATCGACATGCTCGCGGCAAATGGCCTGTACGGCGTACCAGATTCGACGATTGGGGACTTGATGACCAGCATCCCGTACCGCCGGTGGGCCGGCGCGATGGGCGCGGCCGCGCTCCTGATGACGACAGCGACGGCGGTCGGCCCGGCTGCCGAGGCGGCCGATCGCCAGGGCGCGGCCGTGGTGCGGACCGACCAGGGCGCCCTCCGCGGGACCGTCGCGGCGGACCAGCTGACGTTCGAGGGCATCCCGTACGCGCGTCCGCCGCTGGGCGCGCTGCGCTGGGCCCAGCCGCAACCCGGACCACAGTGGACGGGCGTGCGCGACGCGACCCGGCCCGGCCCCGCCTGCGCGCAGTTGAAGGGGCTGCCGATGGACGACGCGTCGGTGTCCGAGGACTGTCTCTACCTCAACGTCACCACGCCGCGCACCTCTGCCCGGACGCCGTGACCGGTGCTGGTGTGGCTGCACGGCGGCGACTTCCGGTTCGGCCGAGGAGACACCTACGGCGGGGAGCGACTGGCCGCCGATGGTGACGTCATCGTCGTCACGGTGAACTACCGGCTCGGTGCGCTCGGCTTCCTGGCGCATCCGGCGCTGGCCGGGCCGGACGGATCCACCGGCAACTACGGGTTGCAGGACCAGCAGGCGGCGCTGCGCTGGGTGCGGCGCAACGCGACGGCCTTCGGCGGGGACCCGGGCAACGTCACCCTGGCCGGCCAGTCGGCCGGCGCGACAAGTGTCTGCGCCCACCTCGCCGCGCCCGGCTCCGCCGGCCTGTTCCACCGCGCGATCATGCAGAGCAACTCGTGCGCCAACCCCGTTCAGACCCGGGCGGAGGCGGTCGAGGCCGCGCGGGAGGTCGTCCGGCGGGTGGGTTGCACCGACCCCGCAACGCTCGCCGCCTGCCTGCGGGGGCGGGACTCCGCCACGCTTGTCGACGCAGTCGGCTATCCGGGCGCGGGCGTCGACCTGGGCCCGGTGGTCGACGGTGGCACTCTGCCGGTGGATCCGGCGGACGCGCTGGTCAGTGGCCGGTTACACCCGGTGCCCGTGTTGACCGGGACGAACCGCGACGAGTCCACGCTCCAGGTGTGGGGGATGGAACGCAGCGGGATGAACTGCCCCGAGCCGCCCGCGCCCGGGCAGGCGCCCGAATCGTGCCCGCTCAGCGACGACCAGTACCGCGAGCAGGTACGGACGATGTTCGGCGACCGGGCGGAGGAGATCCTGACCCGCTATCCGAGCGACGACACGCGCTCCGCCAGCGAGGCGTTGGGGGCCGTGTGGACCGATCAGGCGTACGCGGAACCGATCTACTCGGCCGCGCTGGCGTTCGCCCGGACGGTACCGACGTACGTGTACGAGTTCGCCGACGAGGATGCGCCGTTCTTCGCCGAGGGGCCGACGCCTACCTTCCCGACCGGCGCGTACCACTGCGCCGAACTGCCGTACCTGTTCGACGTCGACTACGCCGAGGCGCTCACGCCCACCCAGCGGCGGCTCTCCGGCGAGATGGTCCGCGCCTGGAGCGACTTCGCCCGGACGGGTCGGCCCGGGTGGCCCCGGTTGCGCGACCGTGCCGGGTACGTGCGGGTCCTGGCCGGCGATGGCGGGTCGGGCACCACGGACTTCGCGGCAGAGCACTCGTACGACTTCTGGCGGTCGCTGCGCGGCTGACATCTGACCGGGCGGTCGTTCCACGTGGACCGGCCGCCCGGTCAGGCCGAGGCGGGTCAGCAGGGGCCGGCGCCCTCGTTGAAGAGGCGGCGCGCCCAGTCGGCGTACCCCGCGATCGTTTTTCGGACCGTGCGCCCGTCGTGCAGGAACAGGTACGCGCGGTCGTCGCTGCGGGCAAGGAGCCCGTCGAGCCGATGGGTCCCCTGTGGAGCGGGCAGCCGGGTCACCGACGGGTAGCGGGCCCAGACGTCCTCGACGGGCGAGCCGACCGTTATCCCCTCCGGTGTCCGCATCGGGTCACCGACCCACAGCAGCACCAGTTTGTCCTCGACGAAGACGGGGCTGACCGTGTCGTGGCCGGCGAGCACCGGTCCGCAGGCGTCCAGGTCGGTACGCAGGATGCCCCGGCGGGTCAGCTCGGCCTCGGTGTCGCCGAACTCGATGTTGCGCAGACCGTTGAGGTCGATGACCTCGACGTTGCCGGCGGGCCGGTGCGCCGGCATCGGGCCGGCTGACGGCGCGCCGCTGCCCGCGATCGAGGCAGCAGTCAGCAGCATGGCAATAAACGCGAATTGTCGCAATTTCATGGAATCCCCCAGTCCCCAACGGAACGGGGCCGCTCAGGTTGCTGCCCGACGACGGATTACTGATTTTCCCACTGTTCGACCAGCTCGTCCCAGTAGTCGGCGCTGAGTCGACGCCGCCCGTGGGCCAGCCAGCCCTCGGTGTTGCGCTCCAGATGCAACCCGACCTCGGCGAACGGATCGATCCACGCGCCCCGCTCGACGCCGAGCTGAAGCAGCGCCTCGTTGATCGGCCACTTGGTGCGGGGCGCGTCGAGGACATCGTCGAATCGCGGACCCCAGGACAGCGTGCCGCCCAGCCACACCGCCGCCGCCTGGCGGCCGATGCCTGCGCCGAACTCCGCCTCCAGGTACGCCAGAGGCCCCGACCGCGACCAGTGTGCCAGCCTGTCGGCCAGCGGCGGCGACAACACCAGCCCGAACGGTTGCGCGGCGCTGGGATCGTCCGCCGCGAAGTCCGGCAGTGACCCGGTCAGTTCCACCACCAACTGCGGGGTGACCGGCAGTAGCGCGAAGTCCTGGCGCAGTTCGCCGAGGACCGCGTGGTCCAGCTCGGCGGTCTGCTCGCGGAGCAGGTCGGCATCCGCGACGACGGCGCTGAGCTGGTAACCCATCGGACCCTCCGCCGTCCACAACCTGTGGATAGGACATGTGTACGACGGTTCTGGCTGCGCCGACGTCGATCTTCGAAGCGTACCCGCCGGGCGGCCGACCCTTGACGAGAGATCGATACATGCGGAAGTATCGCTGGAACACGGGGATGTACTTATGGTACTGGCGCCCTTGCCGTCCGTATCCCCGTGCAGCTGCACCGATGTTTCGGGGGCGCTCCATGAGTGAAGCGGCGGTCTTAGGCGTTCGAATTCTGGTGGCAGCGCTCTTTCTGCACGCGGGCGGCGCCAAATTGTTTGCCCCGCAGCAGTTCTCACGTACGCTGCGCGCCACCCTTCGCATCGACGACAACCACAGTCTCTGGACGGACCACTCCGCCCGGGCGATTGCCTTCGGCGAGATCGTGACGGCCTTACTCCTCGTCGGTATGCCGGACGACGCGTACGGCCTGGTCCTCTCCGCGCTCCTCGGTGCCGGGATCGCCGCCTTCGCGCTGACGGCCCGCCTGCGCCGCGTCACCATGGCCTGCGGGTGCTTCGGCGGCAGTCAGGGTCGCCCGCTCGGGATACGGCAGTTGTTGTTCGGCACGGTGCTGCTCGCGGTATCGGCGCTGCTGGCGTACGGGCAGACCGACACCCGTGCCGACAACGCGGCCCTGATCGTGGCGGCCTGTATCGGTGCCCTGGTGGCGAACCTGATCCGCTGGCGGGCCAACCTCGTCCGGCCGCTGCGACGGCACCTTCAGCCCTTCCCCCAGTAGGAGAGCCGATGTTCGAGCTGATCTTGTCGATTGCCCTGTTCGTTCTCACCGTTGCGGTCGTCGGGCTGTTCGCGATGATGGGCGAGCTGTCCTCCAGGGTCCCGCAGGAAGACGTGGTCGACGTGGCCACACCCATCGACAACGCCGCTCTCGGCACGGCACCGCAGATCTGGCCGGACGACATCACCCATCTCGCCACCCGCGAATTCGCGGCGTTGGTCGTGCTGAGCACCAGTTGCAGCAGTTGCCGACGCATCGCCGCCGGCGCCACCGGACAACTCTCTCTTCCGCCCGATGTCGCGGTCATCGTCCCGGCACCGTCGTTGGCCGACGGGCAGCAGTTCGTCGCGGAGAGCTCGGTGATCAGCGAATTTCCGCATTCGATCGACGTGGGCGGCGAATGGCTGACCAAGAACCTCGCGGTCGACATCAGTCCCAGCGTTCTGGTCTTCAACCGCGGCGCGCTGGTCACCGCGCACACGTTCAGCTCCGCCGCCGCGTTGAACGAGCTTCTCGACCGTCCGGTCGAGCGAGACAGAGAGGATTCACATGCGTAAGCACAGTGGTCACGAACAGCACGATCCGAAACGGGCGAGCGGGCCCAGGAGGCGTTTCCTGGGCACCATCGGGGCCAGCGCTCTCGCCACCTCGGCGGTCCTCTTCGGCTCACCGGAGCGGGCAAGCGCCACCTACAACATCGGGTGTTGCCACCTGTCCTTCGTTCCGTCCGTCTCGTACAGCACCTGCATCAACAGCCCCCGGTACTACACGTGGTACTGCTCGACCTCGACCCGGACCTGCGGATGCTGCGAGGTCAAGAACTCCAGCGGCACCGCCAACGTCAAGTCGGCGTACTACTGCGACAGCTCCCGGTCGGCCTGAGGCCGGGATTCGACGATGGCCATCTGGGTGTTGCTCGCGGGGGCGGGTGCCCTGTTGCAACTGCTCAGCCCTTGAGGCCGTTCCATGGTTGGGGTCTCCAACCCGATGATGAACAGCGATCGGAGGAGTGGACGCAGGTTCCTCTGGGGTTTCGCGGTGGGGATGATCGCCTCCGCGGTGACTGTCGCTCTCGCTCTGGCGGCGCTGTCATTTCTCAGCCTCCTGTTGCCGGAGGCGGTTCGGCTGGTGGCGCTGCTCGTCCTGCTGGTGTTCTTCGGCGTCGCTGACTTCCTCAACCGGACTCCCCACGTCTGGCGGCAGGTGCCGCAGCGGTTCGCCGGTCAGTTGGGACCCTGGCAGTTGGGTCTCGTCTGGGCGTACGACCTGGGGTTGTACGTCACCACGCAGAAGACGACGTCCCTTATCTGGATCGGGCTGGCCGGAGTCGTCCTCACCCAGCCCCCGGCAGCGGTGGCGGTGGCGGTGCTCGTGACGAACGCCCTCTTCGGTATCGGCGTCGCCCTTCTGACGTTCCACCGCAGCGGACTGGTGCTGACCCATCCGCGGTTCTTCGATCGCATCAACGGCAACCTGATCCGGCCGGCGCGGTTCATGTCCGGCCTGGTCGCGGTCGGACTGGCCCTCTACCTGGCGATGGGGTGGCAGTGACTGATCGAATTCATGAAAGGTATCGCCCGCCGGAAAAGCCGGGCGGGGCTGTGGTCGTCACGGCCTTCGCCTGCCGCACCTTCCCCAACATGCTGCTGATCTGGAGGCTCCACCGCCAGTTGAAGCGCAACGTGTACGCCAAGGCCGACGGCTTTCTCGGCGTACACCTGATTCTCAACTGGTGTGATCGCGTAGTGCAGAGCATCTCTCTCTGGTCGGACCTGCACGCCTTGTACGACATGGGAGAGGTCAAGGAGCACGTCCGGGCGGTCCGGGTGCCGGGAACCCGAGGTATCCAAACCTCCTGCGGAGTCTTCGGCTTCGACGGCGACTGGCTCAGCGTGCTGTTCGGTTCGGCGAAGGGAAGGCCTTCGCCACTATCGGATTGGCAGGACGGGCAGCGTCCGGCTGCCAACGGTGACAAGGAGAAGCATCGTGTCCCAACCGCCCACTGATCGAGGCTATGTCAAGATCACAGACAGTCCTGCTGGCGGCAAGCGAGTGGAGATCTACGCTCGCATGTCCCGCTCCGGGCTCCCCACCCACCTCTTCGCCGTCCACGACAGCGCCGACGTCGTCGTGGATTCGAAGGCGGTGTTCGAGCGCGCGGGCGCGGACAGTCTCTCCGCCGAGCCCATGGAGGTCAGCGTGGACACGGACGGCAAGCTGTACGTCCGCGAGCCGCTGCGGATGGAGTCCCTGCCGCAGTTCGGCATGCAACGACGCTGATCCCCGTCTTCCGTCGCTTCCCCTGCCCCGGTAGGGGAAGCGACGAGGAGCGCCCGAGGGGACGGCAGTACAGCGACGTGTGTGCGCAGTGCGGTCAGGCGTGTCGGGCGAGCTGGGCCACGAACGCCCGCCAGGCCACCGGCGCGAAGGCGAGCGCCGGGCCGGTCGGGTCCTTCGAATCCCGTACGCCGACCACACCGGGCAGGTTGTCGGCGACCTCGACACAGTTGCCGCCGTTGCCGCTGCTGCGGGTGCTCTTGCGCCACCGCGCGCCAATCAGCTCCATGATTCCGCCACTACTTCCGTCATCAGCTCGACCGACTGCCGGTGCGACAGCGCCTCGCCGCGCACGTTTTCCCATGCCGCCATCATGGCCGCGATGTCGTCAGGGTCGCCAGATCACGATGTCGACATCGCGTGGCCGCTCGGCGAAGAGACCGTGCCGTGTCGCTGCCGACAACAGCTCGCGCAGGTCCGCCTCGAACGCCGGGAGTCGATCGCCGAACAGGTGCGGCGCTGAGCTGGACAGGGAGAACACCGCCGCGACGACCTCGTCCACCGACCGTTGCACGACCATGCCCTGCTTCACGGTGAGTCGGGCGGGACCGGAGAATCCCGCCGCGAGCATGATCTCCCCCTCGCCGCCGGGGGTGCCGGAGGGCAGTGATCCCTGGCCAGCCCGACGGACCGGCCCCAGATAGCGCGCGACCAGCTCGTCGATCCCCGCCCAGGGCGGCCGCGGGTATGGCAAATCGTCGTCGCCGGCCACGCCCTGGTGCGTGTTGGCGCCGACGTGGACCCACGCCCCGTCGGGCGCGAGCATGTCGCGGACCCGCCGGGCCACCAGCGGTCGGTCCATCCAGTGGTACGACTGGGCGAAGGTGACCACCCGGAACGTACCCAGGTCGGCCGGCAACTCCTCGGCCCGCAGGTGCCGCCACTCGACGTTCGTGACACCGACCTCGCCGGCCCGGCGCTGTGCCTCGGTGAGCATGTCCCGGTCGGCGTCGACCCCGACCGCCGTCTCGAACAGGGGCGCGAGCAGCAGCGTCAACGAGCCGGGGCCGCAGCCCACATCCAGGAGCCGGCCGGTGCCGTTCAGGTCGAGTGCGGTGCCGATGGCCTCTGCGGTTGCGGGTGGGTACGGCCACCGGCCGACGCTGTAGTGCCGGGCGCTGCCGGCGTACAAGGTCTCGTCCCACTGCCAGGTCGAATCAGCCACGGCATCGATGACACCACAACGACGACGCCCGGCCGACCTGTTATCGGTCTGCCGGGCGTCGATCATGCTCCACGAGCGGAGGATACGAGATTCGAACTCGTGAGGGTGTAAACCCAACACGCTTTCCAAGCGTGCGCCCTAGGCCTCTAGGCGAATCCTCCGCGAGCCAGGATACAGGCCCCCGCCGACCGGGACACCCCACCACCCCCTGAAGATCGACGGGCCGTCGGGTAGGGTTGGCGTCACCTCCCGTGCGGCGGTATCTCGTGAACCTCCCCAGGGCCGGAAGGCAGCAAGGATAAGCGAGCTCTGCCGGGTGCACGGGAGGCCTTTTTGTCTCCGGGCCTCGATCCACACCGACATCCGTGCTGTCGGGGCATCCCGGGCATGCGGACACCCCGATTTCCAGGAAGCCGAGTCGATCAAGCCCGTGGGCCCAGACGTCCCGGCGGGGTGGGTGGTCACCCGCGCCAGACCGGCGCAGAATGGCTCGGTCGAGAGGAGGCGGGACGCGTGACGCTGGCGCTCTACCGCAAGTACCGACCGCGCACCTTCGCCGAGATGATCGGCCAGGAGCAGGTCACCGAGCCGTTGTCGCAGGCCCTGCGTAGCGGGCGGCTCAACCACGCCTACCTCTTCTCCGGCCCACGCGGCTGCGGCAAGACCTCCAGCGCCCGCATCCTGGCCCGTTCGCTCAACTGCGAGCAGGGCCCCACTCCCGAGCCGTGCGGCAAGTGTGAGTCCTGCCGCTCGCTGACCACCGACGGTGCCGGCTCGATCGACGTCATCGAGATCGACGCAGCCAGCCACGGTGGTGTCGACGACGCCCGCGAGCTGCGCGAGAAGGCGTTCTTCGCGCCGGCCCGCAGCCGCTTCAAGATCTACATCATCGACGAGGCGCACATGGTCTCGACGCAGGGCTTCAACGCCCTGCTCAAGCTGGTCGAGGAGCCGCCGGAGTACGTCAAGTTCATCTTCGCCACCACCGAGCCGGAGAAGGTCCTCGGCACGATCCGCTCGCGGACCCACCACTACCCGTTCCGGTTGTTCCCACCGAAGGTGCTGCGCCCGTACCTCGAACAGCTCACCCAGGCCGAGGGCGTCACCATCGAGCCGGCGGTCTTCCCCCTGGTGGTGCGCGCCGGTGGCGGCAGCATGCGGGACAGCCTCTCGGTGCTCGACCAGCTCATCGCCGGCGCCGGGCAGGAGGGGGTCACCTACGCCCGGGCCGCCGCGCTGCTCGGCGTCACCGACGCCGCGCTGATCGACGAGATGTGCGACGCGCTGGCCGCCGGGGACGGCGCCGCCGCGTACGCCACCGTCGACCGGGTCGCCGAGGCCGGGCACGACCTGCGCCGGTTCGCCTCCGACCTGCTGGAACGGCTGCGCGACCTCATCGTGATCCAGCAGGTGCCGGACGCCGCCACGAAGGGCCTCATCGACGGCCCCGCCGACCAGATCGAGCGGATGGCCGCCCAGGCCGCCCAGCTCGGCCCGGGCACGCTCTCCCGCTGCGCCGACATCGTCCACGACGGCCTGGTGGAGATGCGCGGCACCACCGCGCCCCGGCTGCTGCTGGAGCTGATCTGCGCCCGGATGCTGCTCCCCGGCGTGGACGATTCCACCGGTGGCCTCCTCCAGCGCCTCGAACGGATGGAACGCCGGCTCACCCTGGGCGGCACCGACGCGCCGTCGGCCGCCGCGCCAGCGACAACCCCAGGGGTACGCCCACAGCACGCCCCTCCGGTCCCGGCTGCCGCACACCCCGCACCCGCCGATGCCCCGACCTCCGCACCGCCGTGGGATGTCGACCCGACGGTGTCCCCGGCCCCGCGAACCGCACGTACTCCAGGCTCGGCCGCCTCGGATGCTGCCGGTGTTGCCGGCTCGGCTGCTGTCGGCACGACCGCCTCCGGTGCTGCCGGCCCGGACGCTGCCGCCTCGGGCGTCCGAGGCTCGCACGCGCCCTCGGGTGCGGACTCCCCGATCCCGGCGTCGCCCGGCGCGTCGACGGCGGCCCCCACTTCCGCTGACCGGACCGCGCCCGTCTCGCCCGCCGGACCGGGCACCGGCTCGGCGACCCCGCGTCGGGTGGTACCGCCGTCGGCCGTGCTGCCCGACCCGGCGACCCCCGCGCCACCACGCCCGGATGCGCCAGCCCCTGCGCTGGACGCGGTCGCGGTGCGCCGGGTCTGGCCCGACGTGGTCGGCAAGGTCAACCGGACCAACAAGCGGATCGCCGCCCTGATGCGTGACGCGGTGGTCCGCGAACTCGACGGCGACATGCTGGTGTTGACCGTGAAGTCGTCCGTGCTGGCCAAGATGATGGCCGATCACTCGGCGGTGCTGACCGACGCGCTCTACGAGGAGTTGGGCGGGCGTTGGCAGATCCGCTGCGAGGTGGCCGGCGAGCGGGGCGGCACGTCGCTGTCCGGCCCGCCGCGCTCCCAGCCCACCGCACCGGCCCGACCCGCCACGCCGCCGGCTGCCGCCCCGACGAGCGCGCCGCCAACTGGGCCCAGCTCGAACGCGCCCAGCTCGAACGCCGCTCCCAGCTCGAACGGGCCTGGCTCGAACCCCGCTCCCAGCTCGAATGCGCCCAGCTCGAATGCGCTCAGCTCGAACGCGCCCAGCTCGACCGCTGCTCCCAGCTCGAACGGGCCTGGCTCGACCGCTGCTCCCAGCTCGAACGCGCCTGGCTCGAACGCCGAGTTCGGCTCTAATCCCGCGTCGCGCTCGAACCCCGCGCCAAGCTCGAATCCCGCAGACCTCAGCGCAGAATCGGGGCCTGG
This sequence comes from Micromonospora sp. NPDC005172, assembly GCF_040608555.1. NCBI lineage: Bacteria > Bacillati > Actinomycetota > Actinomycetes > Micromonosporales > Micromonosporaceae > Micromonospora > Micromonospora sp. NPDC005172. The sequence goes on along the minus strand of NZ_JBEXIL010000017.1, from coordinate 113,650 downwards.
CTCGAACGCCGTCGCTCCGGGGGGTGCGGCGGCCAACGCCTCGACCGCTGCTGCCGGTCCGACGACCGCGCTGTCCACCGCGGTGAACCCGACCGGCGCGTCCGGCTCGGCTTCGCCCGGCGGTGTCGGCGCGGGCTCCGGTGGTCACGGAGCGGGTGGGCAGGGTGCAGCGTCGTCCGCCACGTCGGCGGACGACGACGGTGACTGGCCGGAAGCGGCCCGCCCCGGCGGTGCCGCCCCGGTCTCCGAGGCTACCGACGACGAGGACTGGCCGGAGGCCGCCCGCCCCGGCGGCGCGTTGGCCGGAACCGAGTCGAACTCCCACTCCGTGCCGCCCTCGACCGGCGCGAACGGCAGCGGCAACACCGGGAGCGGCACCAACGGCACCGGCCCGAACAGCAGGGGCACCACCGGGAGCGGCACCAACGGCGCCGGCCCGAACGGCAGCGTCGCGAACGGCGGTGTCAGCACCAACGGCGCTGGGGCGAACGGTGCCGGGCCAGGCGGTTCGGGCGGTCCCGCGGCGGCCGGCGGCGGTAAGCCGGGCGGACGGGGTAACTCGACACCTGCGACACGGCAGCCGGCGACAGCCGGTGGCGCCCCGGTGAGCAGCGCCATCGCCGCGGCTCGCGCGGCGGCGGCGGGGCGCGGTGCGCGTACCGGAGCGGCAACCCGGCCTGTCGCGGACGCCGAATGGGCCGGCGAGCCGCCCTACGACCCGGACTTCGACGGCCCGGCGCGGGCCGGCCGACCCGGCGGCGCTGCACCGGCCCCGGCCCTTGAGGGGTTCGACCCGGGCGACGAGCCGCTCGACGAGATCATCGATGAGAAGACCGCCCGGGAGTCGAGCGAGGAGCAGGCGGTACGCCTACTGCGCGAGACCTTCGGCGCCGAGAAGATCAACGAGATCGACGCCCGCTAGCCCCCCACTCTCCTCGATCTTGCAGTTTCGGTTGCCCTTCTGCGTGGAATGCCCCTTATGCAGGCGCAGAAAGTGCAAGATCGCGGGGGTGGGGGGTTTCGGCGAGGAGGACTCCGAGGCAGCAGGCCCAGAGGGGGAAGGGCAGCACGGCTACTCGTTCCATGCCGCCCACCCCGATGCCGGTGCCCTGCTGGGCGACGAACAGCACGGTCCCGACCAGCGCGGTGAGCCCGGCGGCGAGGGAGAGCCGTCGCCACCGGCCGAGCACCGTGGAGTTCGGCGCGAAGCCGGCGAGGAGTAGGCCGACGTTACCCGTGCTCATGATCAGGAAAGCGCCGAGGACGTGCCGGTTCTCGTCGACGTCGGCGGGATTGAGAGCCACCAGCGCATAACCGCCGGTGGCCAGCAGCAGGAGGATCTGCGCCGAGCGCACCATGCCGCCCCGGCCGAGGAGCCGCCAGGTCAGCAGCAGCCCGGCGGCGAGCAGGACGGCGGTGGCCAGCATCGCGGCGTTCATGAGTGGATGCCAGGGCGAGCAGACGAACCGGGGTCGGGTGGTGTCCCAGGTCCCGCAGTGGACGTTGCCGAGGTCGCTGATGTTGTGGGTGGCCCAGCTGTAGGTCGGCTCGCGCCACCGCAGTCCGGTGATCAGACTTGCCACGAGGAAGATCGGTGCGGCCGCCGCCCAGCAGAGCGCGGCGACGCGGCCACTACGGGTGAGGTTCATACCGTCGAGCAGACCAGTACGAGGGTGCCCGGCGCACTACCGGCAGACCGCCGGTTCGGGGTAGTGGTAGCCGTACCTCGAAGGCGGTTCGACGGGGTGGACGGTGTCCCCGTGCGCTGTCAGGATGTGCGCCGTGAAGATCATCTCGACTGCCGAGGAAGCAGCCGACGGCAGCCGGTTCGGCCGTGACCACGCGAAGGCGGCGGTGCTGGCGATCGCTGGCCTGATCCTGTTGATCTCGGCGCGGTCGATGTCGTGGGTGACGGTGCGTCCCAACGGGTTCGCCGTGGACCGGCTGTTCGGCCGAGCGCCCTCGACCGAGGCGCGGACGTTCGGGCTGACCGACCTCGCGGGCTACTGGCAACCGCTGTACGTCGGGTGGGCGTTGCTGCTGGTGCTGCTGGTGGCGGCGTGGGTACGGCCGCACTGGCGGTTCGGTGTGCGGTTGGCCGCGATTCTGCTCGGTGTGGTGCTGGGAGTCGGCACCCTTCTGCCGGCCACGGCCGCCATCGACGTCAGCGGTTTCCCGGCACACGATCATCCCGACGCCGACCTCCTTGGTGGCGTCTGGTCCGCGCTGTTCGGGGTGCTGTTGCTGGTACGCGCCGTCACGGCCCTGCCGGAGCCGGCGACGCCTACCGCACCGGAACCGGCGACGCCGACCGCTGCCGCCGTATTCGTGGATGAGCCTGCCGCGACGGATTCGACCCCCTTCGTCTGGCAGGGTTCCCGCCCGAACACCCGACCGGAGGCGCCCTGGTGGCGACGCCCCGCGCCGATCGCCGGCGTGCTGGCGGTCCTCGGCGTGGCAGTCCTCCTCGTCACGGTCAGCTTTCGGGCGATCGACTCGGCCGACGACCAGACCCCCGACCTCGGTGCGCTGGTGGTGGCGGCTCCCGCCGGTTGGGCCCCTGCCACGCCGGCCGTGGCGGAAGACCAGGTCGACCTGGGTCGGGTTCTGCCGCTCTCCGAGGCGCGAGCGCACCTGCTCGCCGAGCAGACGGGCGGCGACCTGGTTCACGCGGCCGCCTCGGCCTGGACCCGCCCGGACGCCACCCTCGTGTCGATCACCCTGCTCCAGTTCGGATCGGCGGGGTCGGCGGACCAGTTCCAGCGTTCCTACGGCGACCTGCGGGGGGGCGACCCCCGGCGAGGTGACGCCGCTCGCCGAGGTGCCGGGGTCTGCGGCCTTCGTGAATGCCGAGCGGACCGGGGTGTGGGCCGTCGCCGGCCGGCACGAGATCGTCCTGATCGTCAGCGCGGTCGGCGGCCCGCCGGGCAGCGTGCCGGTCGTCGAGTACCTGGTCCGCGAGCAGTACGACCGGCTCTGAGTCTCGGCGTCCCCGACCCGCGATGAAGGAGCCCCGGGCCTCGGCGTGGGCGGACGCACCGGGCACGGCGACGTCGGTCCCAGCGGATAGGCTGGTCGGCGGCCGAGCAGACGAGTGCGAGAAGGAGCCATCCGTGCGCCCAGGTGGACAGCCGAACATGCAGCAGATGCTGAAGCAGGCGCAGAAGATGCAGCAGCAGATCGCCGCCGCCCAGGCCGAGCTGGCCGAGGCCGAGCTGACCGGCACGGCCGGCGGAGGGCTGGTCACCGCGACCGTCTCCGGCGGCGGCGAGCTGAAGGCCATCAAGATCGACCCGAAGGCCGTCGACCCGGACGACGTGGAGACGCTGGAAGACCTGGTGGTGGCGGCCGTGCACAACGCCGCCGAGGCGGCTCGTGAGTTGACCGAGCGCAAGATGGGCCCGGTCGCCGGCGGCATGGGCGGCCTCGGCCTGCCCGGTTTCTGAGCCGGCAGATGTACGAAGGTGCCATCCAGGATCTGATCGACGAGCTGGGGCGACTGCCGGGCGTGGGCCCGAAGAGCGCCCAGCGGATCGCGTTCCACGTCCTCTCGGCCGATCCGGCCGACGTCAACCGGCTGGCCGGCGCGCTGCGCAAGGTCAAGGAGCTGGTGCGCTTCTGCACGACCTGTTACAACGTGGCGGAGTCCGAGCAGTGCCGGATCTGCCGCGATCCGCGCCGCACCGACGAGGTGCTGTGCGTGGTGGAGGAACCCAAGGACGTGGTGGCCGTCGAGCGGACCGGTGAGTTCCGGGGCCGCTACCACGTGCTCGGCGGCGCGATCAATCCGCTGGAAGGCATCGGCCCGGACAATCTGCGTATCCGGGAGTTGATGACCCGGTTGAGCAGCGGCACGGTGCGGGAGCTGATCCTGGCGACCGACCCCAACACCGAGGGCGAGGCGACAGCCACCTACCTGGCGCTGATGGTGAAGCCGATGGGCCTCGCGGTGACCCGGCTGGCCAGCGGCCTACCGGTCGGCGGCGACCTCGAGTACGCCGACGAGATCACCCTGGGCAGGGCCTTCGAGGGCCGCCGGGCGGTCTGAGTTTCCAGATTCGACGATGGCCGACACCCGCACGGGTGCCGGCCATCGTCGCGTACGTGCCCGGAAATGATCTGACACCTCGGCCCCTATCGGGCCTGTTCGACGTAACAGTTTGGCATCGCGGGTGCAGAATCCACGGTCGCGGCCCGCTTTCACCTTCGAATCTTCTGTCAAGCGGCGGTTGAGGCACGATCCGATACCAACAGTCCATCCCACGGTTTCCGGCTGGACGCCCCGAGAGCTATGGTCACCGCCATCGGTGACCCCTGTCACCACGTTGTCCGTACCCCCAAGGACGAGGTGAAGCACACATGCGTGCACCCAGGCCGAAGGTCGCCATCGCGGCCGTCGCGGTCGCGGCCCTCGCGGTAGCAGGCTGCGCCGAGAGCAACCGCGACGACAATTCCAGCGGTAGCAAGAAGGACACCCTCGTCTTCGGCGTCGCCGGAGACCCGAAGGTGCTCGACCCGAGCTTCGCCAGCGACGGTGAGTCGCTGCGCGTGGCGCGTCAGGTCTTCGAGACCCTGGTCCGGCCCGAGGAGGGTGGCACCAAGGTCACCCCCGGCCTGGCCGAGTCCTGGACCCCGGACGCCGCCGGCACCACCTGGACGTTCAAGCTGCGGTCCGGCGTGAAGTTCCACGACGGCACCGACTTCAACGCCGAGGCGGTCTGCGCCAACTTCGACCGCTGGTACAACGCCAAGGGCCTCATGCAGAGCCCGGACGTGACGGCGTACTGGCAGGACGTCATGGGCGGCTTCGCCAAGAACGAGAACGCGGACCTCCCGCCGAGTCTCTTCAAGTCCTGCTCCGCCAAGGACGCGACCACCGTCGACCTGGCGTTCACCCGGGTGTCCAGCAAGATCCCGGCCGCGCTGATGCTTCCCTCGTTCTCCATCCACAGCCCGAAGGCGCTCCAGGAGTTCGACGCCAGCAACGTGGGTGGCACGGCGGACGACATCAAGTACCCGGCGTACGCGACGGCGCACCCGACCGGCACCGGCCCGTTCAAGTTCAAGTCCTGGGACGTCGCGAACAAGACGCTGACCCTGGAGCGCAACGACGACTACGCGGGCGCCAAGGCCAAGCTGAAGACGCTCATCTTCAAGACGATCTCCGACGAGAACGCCCGTAAGCAGGCGCTGCGCTCCGGCGACATCCAGGGCTACGACCTGGTCGGCCCGGCGGACGTCGAGCCGCTGAAGGGCGAGGGCTTCAACGTCCTCACCCGTCCGGCGTTCAACGTGCTCTACCTGGCGATCAACCAGAAGGGCAACCCGAAGCTCGCCGACGTCCGCGTCCGGCAGGCCATCGCGTACGCGCTGAACCGCCAGCAGCTGGTCGACTCGAAGCTGCCCCCGGGCGCGAAGGTCGCCGACAACTTCATGCCGGACACGGTCGAGGGCTGGAACGGTGACGTCACCAAGTACACCTACGACCCGGCGAAGGCGAAGGCTCTGCTGGCCGAGGCCGGCGCGTCGAACCTGACCCTGCGGTTCCACTACCCGACCGAGGTCACCCGGCCGTACATGCCGAACCCGAAGGACATCTTCGAGCTGCTGTCGGCGGACCTGAAGGCGGTCGGCATCACCGTCGAGGCGATCCCGCTGAAGTGGAGCCCGGACTACCTGAACGCCACCACGTCCGGCAGCAAGCACGACATCCACTTCCTGGGCTGGACCGGCGACTACGGCGACGCCTACAACTTCATCGGCACCTTCTTCGACCGGCCGAAGGACGAGTGGGGCTTCAACAACAAGGCCCTGTTCGACCAGTTCAAGGACGCGGACACCACCGCCGACATCGCGGCCCGGACCGAGAAGTACAAGGCCCTGAACAAGTCCATCATGGACTTCCTGCCGGGTGTGCCGATCTCGCACTCCCCGCCGGCGATCGTGTTCGGCAAGGACGTGACCGGCGTCAAGGCGAGCCCGCTGACTGACGAGCGGTACGCAACCGCCGAATTCAAGTAGGTTCTGCACCAAGGCAAGGAACGCGGGCGGGCGCTGGCACACAGCGTCCGCCCGTAACCCTCCGCAACCCCTTCGAGGCCGCCGTGTTCCGGTTCATCGTCAGACGCCTGCTCCAGCTGATACCCACGCTGTTCGGGCTCTCCCTCCTGCTCTTCATCTGGCTCCGGCGACTGCCCGGAGGCCCCGAGACCGCCATCCTCGGTGAGCGCGGCACGCCCGAGATGCGTGCGGCCATCCGGCACAACATGGGCCTCGACGAGCCCATCCTGGTGCAGTACGGCCGGTTCGTGCGGCGGATGGTCCAGCTCGACCTGGGCACCTCGACCTCCACCAAGCGACCGGTCACCACCGAGTTCATCGAGCGCTTCCCCGGCACCGTCGAGCTGACGATCACCGCGATGGTGATCGCGATCGGCGTGGGTATCCCGCTGGGCTACCTGGCGGCCCGTCGCCGCGGCCGGTTCCTCGACCACGCCTCGGTGGGCGGGTCGCTGATCGGCATCTGCATCCCGGTCTTCTTCCTGGGCTACGTGCTCAAGGCGATCTTCTCGGAGAACCTGCACTGGTTCCCCTCCAGCGGCCGGCAGGACCCGACGCTCGGGGCCACCCGGATCACCAACTTCTTCGTCCTCGACGGGCTCATGACCCGCGAGTGGGACGCCGCGGCCGACGCTCTCTGGCATCTCGTGCTGCCCAGCATCGCGTTGGCCAGCATCCCGCTGGCGATCATCGTCCGGATCACCCGGGCGAGCGTGCTCGAAGTGCTCAACGAGGACTTCGTGCGTACCGCCGAGGCCAAGGGGCTCACCGAGCAGACCGTCCGGCGTCGGCACGTGCTGCGCAACGCGATGCTGCCGGTGGCCACCTCGATCGGTCTGCTCGCCGGCGGTCTGCTCTCCGGCGCCGTGCTGACCGAGACCGTCTTCGCCTTCAGTGGCATCGGAGCCTTCGTCGCCGAGGCCATCGGCCAGCGCGACTATCCGGTGCTGATGGGCTTCATCCTGATCATCGCGGTGGTGTACGTGCTGGTGAACCTCCTGGTCGACCTCTCCTACAGCTTCATCGACCCGAGGGTGAGGGTGCGATGACACTCAGCCCGGGCAAGAAGCGCGAAAAGATCGACCGGCTCTCCGAGCTGGCCGCCCGCGACGACGAGCGGGGCGTCAGCCTCTGGCAGGAGGCGTTCCGCCGCCTGCGCGGCAACCCGGCCGCGATCGTCGGTGCCGTCATCCTGGCGCTCTTCGTGCTGGTCGCGGTCATCGGACCGTTCCTCGTGCCGTACGCGCCGACCGACACGATCGGCATCCGGGAGGGGCTGATCAAGCCGGGTGTCATCCCGGGGCCCGACGGTGACCACTGGTTCGGCTATGACCACCAGGGCCGCGACGAGTTCAGCCGGATGATCGTCGGTGCTCGGCAGACCCTGCTGGTCGGCGTGGTCTCCACCCTGATCGGTCTGGCGATCGGCGCGTTGATCGGTGGTGTCTCCGGTGCCGCGGCGGGCCTCGGTGGCCGCTGGGGACGCTGGATCGACACCACCCTGATGCGGTTCGTCGACATGCTGTTGGCGATGCCGAGCCTGCTGCTGGCGGTGAGCATCGCCGCTCTGCTCGGGGCCAGCCTGACCACTGTGATGATCGCGGTCGGCGTCGTCTCGGTGCCGGTCTTCGCCCGGCTGCTGCGCGGCTCGATGATCTCCCAGTCCAACAGCGACTACGTCCTCGCGGCCACCTCGCTCGGCGTGAAGAAGTCGAAGATCGCGCTGACCCACGTGGTGCCGAACTCGCTCGCCCCGGTGATCGTGCAGGCCACGCTCACCCTGGCCACCGCGATCATCGAGGCCGCTGCGCTGTCCTTCCTCGGTCTCGGCAACCCGGACACCGCCGTGCCGGAGTGGGGGGTGATGCTCGCCGACGCGCAGCAGTACCTCGGAATCCGGCCGTCGCTGGCGATCTACCCGGCGATCGCGATCATCATCACCGCGCTCGGCTTCACCCTGCTCGGTGAGGCGATGCGCGAGGCCCTCGACCCGAAGCTGCGGAAGTAGGCCCGGTATGTGTGAAGCGCGAGGAGTGAGCTTGCGAGCCCCGCAGTCGCGAACGGAAGGCCAGTAATGGCACTGCTCGAAGTTGATGATCTCTCCGTCACGTTCGCGCGACGCGGCCAGCGTGCCGTGCACGCCGTCGACGGTGTCTCCTTCTCGGTCGACGCCGGTCAGGTGGTCGGCCTGGTCGGTGAGTCCGGCTGCGGCAAGAGCGTCACCTCGCTGGCGATCATGGGTCTGCTGCCGAAACAGCCGGGCCTGCGGGTGGGTGGCAAGGCTGTCTTCGACGGCACCGACCTGCTCCAGCTCGACGACCGGTCGCGGCGTGACATCCGTGGTCGGGACATCGCGATGATCTTCCAGGACCCGCTCTCGTCACTGAACCCGGTGATCCCCATCGGTCTACAGGTCACCGAGGTGCTGGCGCGGCACCGGGGGATGAAGGGCGAGGCCGCTGCCAAGGAGGCGGCGGCGCTGCTGGACCGGGTCGGCATCCCCGACCCGAAGCGCCGGCTCAAGGAGTACCCGCACCAGCTCTCCGGCGGCATGCGGCAGCGGGCACTGATCGCCATGGCGGTGGCCTGCCAACCCCGGCTGCTGATCGCCGACGAGCCGACCACCGCGCTGGACGTCACCATCCAGGCGCAGATCCTGGAGCTGCTCAAGGAGCTGGTCCGGGACTCCGGCACCGCACTGTTGATGATCACGCACGATCTCGGTGTGGTGGCCGGCATGGTCGACACCGTCAACGTGCTCTATGGCGGTCGGGTGGTGGAGACGGCCCGCCGTCGTCCGCTGTTCCGCGAGCCACGGCACCCGTACACCGTGGGTCTGCTGGGGTCGGTGCCCCGACTCGACGCCGGACGGGGCGAGAGGCTCAACCCGATCCCCGGATCGGTCCGCGACCTGCTGCCCTGGCCGGACGGCTGCGCGTTCGCCCCGCGCTGCGCGCGGCGGACCGACGAATGCGTGGGTCAGCCGCCGGAGTTGGTGCTCACCCACGACGGTCGGAGCTACCGGTGCGTCAATCCGGAGCCGGTTCCCGGCACGGTGCCCGCCCCGCGCGAGGAGGAACAGGCGTGAGTGACAACGACACGCTCGTCGAGGTACGCGATCTGAAGGTGCACTTCCCGATCAAGCGGGGGGTGCTGTTCGACCGGGTGGTCGGCCACGTGCAGGCCGTCGACGGTGTGGACCTGACCATCGCGCGTGGCAAGACGTACGGCCTGGTCGGCGAGTCCGGCTGCGGCAAGTCCACGCTCGGCCGGGCGCTGCTGCAGCTCACTCCGCCCACCTCCGGGGAGGTCACCTTCGACGGCGTCGAGCTGACCACGCTGGCGCCGGGCAAGCTGCGGTCGATGCGTCGCCGGATGCAAATGATCTTCCAGGACCCGATGTCCAGCCTCGACCCGCGGCAGAACGTCGAGTCGATCCTGACCGAGGGCATGCAGACCCACGGGATCGGCGCCGACCGCGCCGAACGCCGGCGGCTCATCGGCGAGACGCTGGACGCGGTGGGGTTGCCCCGCTGGGCGCTGTCGCGCTACCCGCACGAGTTCTCCGGCGGGCAGCGGCAGCGCATCGGCATCGCCCGCGCGCTGGTGCTCGGGCCGGAGCTGATCGTCGCCGACGAGCCGGTCTCGGCGCTCGACGTCTCGATCCAGGCCCAGGTCGTGAACCTGCTCGACGAGTTGCAGGACAGTCTGGGGCTGACCTACCTGGTGATCGCACACGACCTCGCGGTGGTCCGGCACATCTCCGACACCGTCGGCGTCATGTACCTGGGCGCGCTCGTCGAGGAGGCACCGAGCGACCGCCTCTACACCGAGCCCATGCACCCGTACACGCGGGCGTTGATGTCCGCCGTTCCGGTGCCCGACCCGGACGTGGAGGACCGGCGGGAGCGCATCCTGCTCGCCGGTGACCTGCCGTCGCCGGCCAACCCGCCGTCCGGCTGCCGATTCCACACCCGCTGCCCGTGGGCGCAGCCCACCCGCTGCTCCGATGAGCGGCCGGCGCTGCGGGAGATCGGCGGCAGCCGGGTGGCGTGCCACTTCGCCGAGCAGATCGCCAGCGGCGAACTGCGCCCGCACGGGGTCAGCGCACAGCTTGTCCGCCCCGAGGGCGAGGGGGAGACGCCGGGTGTGGTCTCCGCCCCCACCGAACCCGGCTCGTACGTCTGACCGCGTTCGCGCTCGCCCCGGTCCGGTGACACCGGGGCGAGCGCGGCGGTTCAGCCCTCCGGGCGGTTCAGCAGCCCGACGGCGACGCTGTGCACCGCGTCCAGCCCCGCCGGATCGGCCAGCGCGGCCGACCCGCCGGTCACCGCGTACCACTCGTCCGCGTCCTTGTACTGCACCCGCAGGGTGACCTTGCCGTCCGCGTACTCGGTGCGCAGGGTCAACTCACCGGTGACGACGCCGACCTCGTCGGTCATCACCCCGCCCGGACCGGGCACGATGTCGGCGGTGCGGCTCTGCGGGGCACTCGCGCCGGTCGAGTCGGCGACCATGCCGGCCCCCGGCACCGCGGCCGGCGTGTCGCCGGTGCCGTCGGCCGTCATCCCGGCGGCGGACGGGGCGCTGTCCGCGTCCGTCTCGGCGTCTGTCGCCGCTTCCTCGCTCATCAACAGCCCTCCAACATGTCGGTCAGGGCGGCCTTCTCGGCAGCGGTCACCGTCAGCTTCCAGTAGTGCTTCACCGTCACCCAGTCCTTGGCGTACTGGCACCAGTACGACCGGTTCGCCGGCTTCCACTGGGACGGGTCCTGGTCACCCTTTGCCCGATTTGAGGACGCGGAAACCGCGATGAGCTGCGGACGTGTCGTGTCGTTGGCGAAGTCGCCGCGCTTGGCGTTGTCCCACTCGTCGGCGCCCGAGCGCCACGCGTTGGCCAACGGCACGGTGTGGTCGATGTCCACGTCGGAGGGATCGGTCGCGCTGCGACCGTCGTACACGCTCTCCCAGCGACCACCGACCACGTTGCAGCCGGAGAGCTTCACGTCCTTGCCGTCGCGTTGCAGGATGCTGTCCCGCACGTCGCAGTTCTTGCCGGTGTCCCGCCAGTGCGGGAAGCGTTCCCGGCTGTAACCCTTCATCGAGCTGGCGTTGGCGACGGTCAGCTGGCCCAGCTGCTCGACGGCATTACCGCCGCCGCCACCCGGCGCCGGCGTGGTCTCCGCCTCGTCGGGCGGGACGCAACCGGCCATGCCGAGCGCCAGCGCCGCGACGAGCGCGGCCACCGATGCACGCGGTCCTGATCTGGTACGCACAGACGACACCTCTCCAGCTTGCGGGCTCCCGGCGATTGCGCACAGTACCCGGGGATGGTTTCGGCGTTTCGTGGCGTCTCCCACAATCTGCAAGGCAGATTGTGGGGATGACCATCTCCGTACCGTCGCCCGCACTGCGGATGGGCACCGCCGCCGGCCGAGGAACCCTGCTCGCGGCGGTGCTTGCCTCCGGCATGGTCTTCCTGGACACCACAGTCGTCAACGTGGCACTGCCGAAACTTGGTCAGGATCTCGGTGCCAACGTGGCAGATCTTCAGTGGACCGTCAACGGGTACCTGCTGACGCTGGCGGCGTTCGTCCTGCTCGGCGGATCCCTCGGAGACCGCTTCGGCCGGCGGCGGGTCTTCCTGATCGGGGTGTTCTGGTTCACCATCGCGTCGGTGCTGTGCGGCCTGGCCCAGGGCACCGGCACTCTCATCGCGGCCCGCATCGTCCAGGGCGCGGGCGGGGCGCTCCTCACGCCCGGTTCGCTCGCGGTGCTCCAGGCCAGTTTCCACCCCGACGACCGGGGTCGGGCAATCGGCGCGTGGGCCGGACTGTCCGGAGTGTCCACGGCGTTGGGACCGTTCATCGGCGGCTGGCTGATCGACGCGCTCTCCTGGCGGTGGATCTTCTTCCTCAACCTGCCGATCGCCGTACCGGTCGTGCTGGCAGCGCTGCGCTGGGTGCCGGAGAGCCGCGACGAGAACGCCTCCCGCACGCACGGTCCGGGCCGTACGCGACGCCGCTTCGACGTGGCCGGGGCACTGCTCGGCGCACTCGCGCTCGCCGGCGTCACGTACGCCCTGATCGACGCGCCCGCGCGTGGCTTCGCCTCCGCCCCGGTCCTGGTCGCCGCGCTGGTCGGTGTGGTGGCCGCGGTGGCCTTCGTGCTGCTGGAACGGCGGCGGGGGGACACCGCGATGCTGCCCACCGGGCTGTTCAGCAGCCGACTGTTCTCCGTCCTGAACCTCTTCACCGTGGTGGTCTACGCGGCGCTGAGCGGTTTCACCTTCTTCTTCGCCGTCTACCTCCAGAACGTCGTCGAGTGGTCGGCGCTGCGCACCGGCATTTCCCTGCTGCCGATGACCCTGCTGCTGTTGGTCGGATCGGCCCGGGCCGGTGCACTGTCGGCGCGGATCGGCCCTCGACTGCCGCTGGCCGTCGGGCCGGTCGTGGCCGCCGGCGGTCTGCTGCTGCTGCGCGGCGTCGGGCCGGGCGCGTCCTACTGGACCGACGTGCTGCCCGGGGTGCTGCTCTTCGGCCTCGGGCTGACCCTGGTCGTGGCGCCGCTGACGGCGTCGGTGCTCGCGGCGGTGCAGGACCGGTTCTCCGGCGTCGCCAGTGGCTTCAACAACGCCGCGTCCCGGGCCGGAGGCCTGCTCGCGGTGGCCGCGCTACCGCTGCTGGTCGGCCTCTCCGGCGGCGGGTACGAGCAGAAGGCCGAGCTGACGGACGCGTTCCGCGGGGCGCTGGCCTGGTGCGCGGGGCTGCTGCTGGTCGGCGCGGTGCTGGCGCTCGTGCTGGTGCACCGGCCGCCGCGTGCGGCACCGCCGTCGCAGCCCTGCCACTCGATGCCCGCCGCCACGCCCCCGAAGTAGAACCGCACCTCCGGGGGCGTGGCGTCCGCGTCAGCGGCGGGCGCGGTTGACGGCGCTGGTGACCGCCTTGATCGAGGCCGTCACGATGTTGGCGTCGGTACCGACACCCCAGACCGTCCGACCGTCCACCTCGCACTCCACGTACGCGGCCGCCTGCGCGTCACCGCCGGAGGACAGCGCGTGCTCGTGGTAGTCGAGCACCCGTACGCCCACGCCGACCGCCTGGAGCGCGTTGACGTACGCGTCGATGGGGCCGTTGCCGACCGCGGCGAGCGAGTGCCGCTCGCCGCCGACACCGACCTGGACCTCGATCTCGACCTTGCCGTCGGCGGTGCCGATCGTGTAGCCGGCCAACCGGACCGCAGGGTCCGGCTGGTGGTCCAGCAGGTAGTGCGTCGCGAAGATCTCCCACATGGCGGTCGGGTCGACCTCGCCGCCGTCGTGGTCGGTGACCTGCTGCACGACCCCGGAGAACTCGATCTGGAGCCGGCGCGGCAGGTCGAGCTGGTGCTCGCTCTTCATGATGTACGCGACGCCGCCCTTGCCGGACTGCGAGTTGACCCGGATGACCGCCTCGTAGGTGCGGCCCAGGTCCTTCGGGTCGATCGGCAGGTACGGCACCGCCCAGGTGTGCTCGTCGACCGGTACGCCCGCGGCCTTCGCGTCCGCGATCAGGGCGTCGAAGCCCTTCTTGATCGCGTCCTGGTGGGAGCCGGAGAAGGCGGTGTAGACCAGGTCGCCCGCGTACGGGTGGCGCTCGTGTACCGGGAGCTGGTTGCAGTACTCGACGGCCCGCCGGATCTCGTCGATGTTCGAGAAGTCGATCATCGGGTCGATGCCCTGGGAGAAGATGTTGAGCCCCAGCGTCACCAGGTCGACGTTTCCGGTGCGCTCACCGTTGCCGAACAGGCAGCCCTCGATGCGGTCCGCGCCGGCCAGCAGGCCCAGCTCGGCGGCGGCGACCCCGGTGCCCCGGTCGTTGTGCGGGTGCAGGCTCAGCACGACGCTGTCGCGGCGCGGCAGACGCCGGTGCATCCACTCGATCGAGTCGGCGTACACGTTCGGCGTGGCCATCTCGACGGTGGCCGGCAGATTGATGATCAGCGGGCGGTCGGGCGTCGGGTCGATCACGTCGATGACCCGGGAGCAGACCTCCAGCGCGTACTCCAGCTCGGTGCCCGTGTACGACTCCGGCGAGTACTCGTAGAAGATCTCGGTGTCCGGGGTGTGGATCTCCGCGTACTTCTGGCAGAGCCGCGCCCCGGAGGTGGCGATGTCGGCGATGCCGTCCCGGTCCAGGCCGAAGACCACCCGCCGCTGGAGCGTGGAGGTCGAGTTGTAGAAGTGGACGATGGCCCGCTTCGCGCCGCGCAGCGACTCGAACGTCCGGTCGATCAGGTGCTCCCGGCACTGCGTGAGCACCTGGATGGTGACGTCGTCCGGGATCATGTCGTCTTCGATGAGCTGCCGGACGAAGTCGAAGTCGGTCTGGCTGGCCGACGGGAAGCCGACCTCGATCTCCTTGTAGCCCATCTGCACCAGCAGCTGGAACATCCGCCGCTTGCGCTCGGGCGACATCGGGTCGATCAGCGCCTGGTTGCCGTCGCGCAGATCCACCGCGCACCAGCGCGGCGCGGCCTCGACCGTGCGGGTGGGCCAGGTGCGGTCCGGCAGGTCGACCCGGAACTGCTCCTGGTACGGCTGGTAGCGGTGGTACGGCATCCGGCTGGGGCGTTGCCGGGCGATCGGATCGGTCTCGGCGTCGGTGACAGGTTGAGCCATCTCGGAATGCTCCCTGGAACATGTGGCGTCAGCAGATCGGAAGGTGTCGGCGAGCTGCCGGGCGACGGTGCGCGGCGGTGCCGAGAGGAAGATCAGATGTGCTGGACGGCGCGATGCAACTCCGCGACGAGGTGCCGGCCGGTCAGGCCTCGTCGCGGCGGCTAAGGAGGAGAAGCGCCTGCCACATGACCAGGTCACCCTACGTGATGGGACGAAGGGTGCAAAGGCTGGTCCGGACTATGGGATCGATGTCATCGTCGGCTCCGGGGCCTGGGCACCGAGCCTCGGCGTCCGTCCGGTCCAGGCCACGGCGGGCACGATCGCCACTGCGAGCAGCACGAAGATCGCTGCCGTCGGTAACCACCCCCACCCGCCGGTGCTGACGCCGAGCGCGGTCAACCCCGCCGGAGCGATCAGGTACTGCACCTGCTCGCCGAGCCGCAGCGCCCCCACATACGCGCCGCGTTGGTCGTCCGGTGGAAGGGTGGCGGTGAACCCCCAGGCGCCCGCCGACTGGATCAGCTCGGCCAGGATCAGCAGCGTCGCGGCGGCCACCAGCACCACGACGGTGAGCGCGCCCCGGGTGACCCCGGAGATCGGCAGGACCAGGCAGGACACGGCGATCAGCAGGCCACCACGGCGGGAGGCTCGCGCCGCCCCCGCGGCGGTGTCGGCGCCCCGGCTGACGCGTACCTGGAGCAGCACGATCAGGACCGTGTTGAGCAGCACCAGAGCGGCGATCACCGTCTTCGGGGCGTCGGTGTGGGTGAGGATCCACAGCGGCATGACCGTCAGGTAGAGCACCCCGTGCGCGGTGAGCAGCCCGGACAGCAGGGACACCGCCATGAACGGCCGGTCCCGCAGCACGGCGAGCCGCCCCATCGGCTCCGCCGGCCTCCGTACCTGCGGCAACCGGGGCAGCCGCCGCACGAACAGGGCCGTCACCAGGATCACCGTCGCGATGAACCAGACCATCGCCCGGTACGCCTCGATCGTGTCCACGGCCAGCACCAGGCCGCTGATCACCGCCCCCAGACCGAAGCCGACGTTCAACGAGGAACGCTGGTACGCCATCGCGGTGACCCGCTCGGCCGGGGGGAGCGCGTTGATCGAGTAGACCTGGCGGGCCACGCCCGTCGACGCGTCCACCGCCGCAAGCGCCACCACCACGGCGAGGAAGCTCGCGAAGCCGCCCACGAACGGGTACGACGCGAAGAGCGCCGCGTCCAGCACCAACCCCACCACCCAGACCCGCTGCGGCCCGTACCGGTCGGTGAGCCCGCCCAGCGGCACGGTGCCCAGTAACGACACCCCCGCCGCGATGGACAGGCCCAGCCCGACCTGAGCGGCGCTGAGCCCCAGCGCCCGGGTGAAGAAGACGGCACTGCCGGCGTGGAACAGGCCGCTGCCGACGGCGTAGACCATGGCCTGCACGGCCAGCGCGCGAGTCAGACCGGCCGGCGGTACGACGTTCGCGACAGCGGTACGAATGGTGTCTCTGGTCCCCATGGCAGGGGAGTGAACCGTGCCCCCACGAGGACGGTCGAGCCTTTTAGGCTGGACCGAATCCTGCTCCCGGGAGGGCGCGTGTCCGAGTTGCGGTTCAGCCTGGCCGACGTGGCGGGCGTGCGGCTCGCCGTGTCGCCGGTCAACGAGACGGTCATGAGCATGTGGGCGCTGGCCAGCCCGGTCCGTCATGCGGTGCACCTGCCCTGGATCGACCGCGCCCGGGTGACCCTGCGTCGCCCCGAGGTGGCCGCCCGGGTCCGGCCGCTTGTGGAGCTGACCTGGCGAGGTTGCCCGTTGCCCGACTTCATCACCCCGGCGGCCCGGCCGAACGTGGAGATGGCCGACCAACTCGACCAGATCGCCGCGACACCGCCGGCCGTGGTGGTCCAGGACCTGCTGTCGACCACCGGGCGTCGGCCGCTGAGTCCGTTCGGGCAGGCGCTGCTCGCCGACCCCCGCGGGCTGCTGCCGCAGCTCGTCGACGCGATGCGGGTCTGGTACGACGAGGCGATCGCCCCGGACTGGTCGCGGATGCGGGCGCTGCTCGATGCCGACGTGGCGTACCGCGCCGCCCAGCTCGCCGAGAACGGCGCCGGTCGGTTCTTCGAACAGCTCCATCCGAGCCTGTGCTGGCTCGGCGACCGGGTGGTCAGCGACGACCCGTTCGAGCGGGACTTCGACCTCCGGGACCGTGGATTGGCGCTGAACCCGACGGTGTTCAGCCAGCGGCGAGTGCTGTGGAATCTGCTGGAGGACTCGCTGCCGGCCGCCGCGTATCCGGTCCGGGCGGTCGGGACGCTCTGGGAGACGGCCGCGCCGCCGCCGGGTGACCCGCTGGCACGGGTGATCGGCTCCGGCCGGGCCGCGCTACTGCACCTGCTCGACACCGCGACCACCACCACCGACCTGGCCCGACGCACCGGGATGTCCGCCGGGAACGTCTCGGCCCACCTGACCGCGCTGCACGCCGCCGGCCTGGTCGATCGCGCTCGGCAGGGTCGGCACGTCCTCTACCGCAACACCGACGCGGCAGCGGTGCTGCTCCGGGCGAGCCGGGGCGGCTGAGGTCAGGCGAGCAGCAGGTCGGCGACCGGGCGGCGGTGCCGCAGACCGGTCTCGCTGGCCCGCAGCTCGGCCGGCAGGGCGAACGGGTCACCGAGTCGCCCGACGGCGGCGACCACCAGCGGTCGGACACCGCCCGGGAGGTCGAATTCGGTGGCGAGGCCGGCCCGGTCGAAGCGGGTGAGCTGGCGGACGTGCAGACCGAGGGCGGTGGCCTGGAGAGTCAGGTGGGCGATCGCCTGGCCGAGGTCGTACGCGGCCCGCTCGGCGTCGCCGCCGGTGTGCGCGCCGACCACCAGGGTCGCGGCGTGCCGGGCCCAGCCCTGGTCGTCGTCCGGAAGGTTGATCAGGATGCGCTTGTGGTTCTCGTCGTCCCGGTGCCCGAGGGCGAACCGCCAGGGCTGCCTGTTGTCCGTCGACGGCGCCCACCGCGCGGCCTCCAGCAGCGAGGCCGCCTCCTCGGTGGTCAGCGTGGCGCTCGGGTCGAAGGCCCGAGGGCTCCAGCGGAAGGCGAGGAGTGGGGTCAGGTCAGCCATGCCATGAATCGTCCCCTATGGGCGATTAGTGCCCTGGGTCGGGTTATCCAGATGTGGGCAAGAGCACCCGTAACGGTACGAAGATCACGACGTTCCCGCGTTCGGGCTGAGTGACGGGTCGGGAGTCGGCGGGGCCGCGGTGTCCAGTGGTTCCGCGTCCACCACCGGCCCGGCCAACTGCACGGTGGCGGGTGCCGCGCCCGGCGGGGCGGCCAGCCGCAGCGTCCCGGCCTCGGTCCGGACACCGGTCGGCGTGCCGTCCGGGTCGTAGCAGTAGATGCCCACGTCCAGCGGCGCGTTGAGCGAGGCCGAGGTGGAGTCCACCGAGTAGCAGGCGCCGGTGAGGCCCTTGGGCGTGGCGGCCTGCGCCACCGCGAGCGGCGCCCGCCGGTCGGTCAGCACGTCCAGCCAGTCGGTGAGCGGATGCTGGACGCGGGGGTCCAGCCGGCGCGGGATGGCGTCGTCGCGTTCGCCGAGGCGTACGCAGCGCGCCGGCTCCGGGTGACCCGTCGAGGGCAGGGCGCACTGGAACAGCCCGTCGGAGGTGGCGGCCAGCGAGACGTCGGCGGTGCCGCCGAGCGCCCCACCCGGGACGTCGACCCGCCAACTGCCGTCGTTCGCGCTGGTGAACACGATGGTGCGGTCCGGTTGGCCGCCCCGGCTGAACACGTACTGCGCCACCAGGTGACGATCCTGCGCGGCGGCGGCCAGCGCCGCCAGCTCGTCGCGCGTGCCCTCCACCTCGACGGGACCGGGGTCGGCCGGCGGCGGGGGTGGGGGCTGCGCGCTGTCGCAGGCGACCAGGACTGCCGGCAGGGCGAGCACGAGCGGCCCGAGCACGCGGCCGGCCGAGCGGAGGAGGGCGGACACCGGCTCATTCTGGTGGGTACGGGCGACCTGTGGGCAACGGCGCACAGGCGGCGCCTCCCGGCGTGTCGTGGCAGCTTGTCCGCGTACCCCCGGCCCCTCGCGGACCTGGCCACCCGCGTCGGCCGGACGGCCGCGCGGGCCGGATGGTGGGATCACCCGACCCGTCGCCGTGACCCGCCGGATACCCTCAAGGGGTCTGACACGCGCCGCCGGCCCCGGTTCCGGCGGCGTCGGCACGCTCAGGGTCGCTGGGAGGGAGTGCACCGTCGTGGCACTCGTGGTGCAGAAGTACGGCGGGTCCTCCGTCGCCAACGCCGAGCGGATCAAGCGGGTGGCCGAGCGCATCGTCGCCGCCCGCAAGGCCGGCGACGACGTGGTGGTGGTGGTCTCCGCGATGGGTGACACCACCGACGAGCTGCTCGACCTGGCCAACCAGGTCAGCCCGCTGCCGCCGGGCCGTGAGCTGGACATGCTGCTCACCGCCGGAGAGCGGATCTCCATGGCCCTGCTGGCCATGGCCATCCACAACCTGGGGTACGAGGCCCGCTCGTTCACCGGTTCGCAGGCCGGCGTGATCACCACGTCGGTGCACGGCCGGGCGCGCATCATCGACGTCACCCCGGGGCGGCTCAAGGGCGCGCTCGACGAGGGCTCGGTGGTCATCGTGGCCGGTTTCCAGGGCGTCTCGCAGGACACCAAGGACGTCACCACGCTGGGTCGCGGTGGTTCGGACACCACCGCCGTGGCACTCGCCGCCGCCCTGCACGCCGACGTGTGCGAGATCTACACCGACGTGGACGGCGTCTTCACCGCCGACCCGCGGATCGTGCCCAACGCCCGGCACATAAGGGACATCACCTACGAGGAGATGTTGGAGCTGGCGGCCTGCGGCGCGAAGGTGCTGCACCTGCGTAGCGTGGAATACGCCCGCCGGGCGGGGTTGCCGATCCACGTCCGTTCGTCATACTCGACCAACACCGGCACGATGGTCACCGGATCGATGGAGGACCTTTCCGTGGAGCAGGCATTGATCACCGGGGTCGCGCACGACCGCAGCGAGGCCAAGATCACGATTGTCGGCGTGCCCGACGAGCCGGGTGCCGCCGCGCGGATCTTCGACACCGTCGCCGAGGCCGAGATCAACATCGACATGATCGTGCAGAACGTCTCCACCGAGGGCACCGGCCGCACGGACATCTCGTTCACCCTGCCCAAGGCCGACGGCCCGACCGCGATGGCCGCCCTCAGCAAGATCCAGGAACCGGTCAAGTTCAAGGGCCTGCTCTACGACGACCACGTCGGCAAGGTCTCGCTGATCGGCGCCGGCATGCGCTCGCACCCCGGCGTCGCCGCCGGCTTCTTCGCCGCGCTCGGCGCTGCCGGGGTCAACATCGAGATGATCTCCACCTCCGAGATCCGGGTCTCCGTCGTCTGCCGGGACACCGACCTCGACGCCGCCGTACGCGCCATCCACGACGCGTTCGAGTTGGGCGGCGACACCGAAGCCGTGGTCTACGCCGGGACGGGTAGGTAGCGCCGATGACGGCGCTGCCCACCCTCGCCGTGGTCGGAGCGACCGGTGCCGTCGGCACCGTGATGTGCGAGCTGCTCACCGGGCGTCGCAACGTCTGGGGTGAGATCCGGCTCCTCGCCTCCGAACGGTCGGTCGGCAAGCGGGTGCGCTGCCGGGGCGAGGAGATGGTCGTCCAGGCGCTGACCCCGGAGGCGTTCGACGGGGTCCACGTGGCGATGTTCGACGTGCCCGACGAGGTCTCCGCCGAATGGGCCCCGATCGCGGTCGAGCGAGGCGCGATCGCGGTGGACAACTCCGGCGCGTTCCGGATGGACCGGGACGTCCCGCTGGTCGTCCCGGAGATCAACCCCGAGCAGGTCCGCAACCGTCCCCGGGGCATCATCGCCAACGCCAACTGCACCACCCTCGCGATGATCATCGCGGTCGCGCCGCTGCACCACGAGTACGGCCTGCGGGAACTGGTGCTCGCCTCCTACCAGGCGGTCTCCGGCGCCGGTCAGGCCGGCGTGGACATCCTGCACGACCAACTCGCCAAGGTCGCCGGCGATCGGGCGCTCGGCTCACGCACCGGTGACGTCCGTCAGGCGGTCGGCGACGACCTCGGCCCGTTCCCGGCACCGCTGGCGCTCAACGTGGTGCCCTGGGCGGGCTCGTCGGCCGACGGCGGCTGGTCCTCCGAAGAAATGAAGATCCGCAACGAGTCGCGGAAGATCCTCGGCCTGCCCGACCTCAAGGTCAGCTCCACCTGCGTCCGGGTACCGGTGGTCACCGCCCACTCGGTGGCCGTGCACGCGGTCTTCGCCACCGAGGTCGACGCCGAGGGCGCCCGCGAGGCGCTGCGCAACGCACCCGGTGTGATCGTGGTCGACGACCCCGCCGCAGGTGAGTTCCCGATGCCGATCGACGCGGTCGGCACCGACCCGAGCTGGGTCGGCCGCATCCGCCGCGCCCTGGACGACCCCCGCGCCCTCGACTTCTTCGTCACCGGCGACAACCTCCGCAAGGGCGCAGCCCTCAACACGGCCCAGATAGCCGAACTCCTGGCCAAAGAACTCCGCACCCCGTAACAACCCCCGCGCCGCCGCGCCCCGCCCTGCCCCGCCCTGCCCTGCCCCGCCCCGCCGCGCCTCGTCGATCTTGCACTTTCTGTCGCGGCATAAGGCGTGAAGGTGGGCAAAACGGCAACCGAAAGTGCAAGATCGACGCGGGCGCGGGCGCGGGCGTGGGGGCGGGCGCGGGCGGGGTTAGGCTGCGGAGAGGTGTACGCCGTCTCGGCCTTGGCGTTTGACCGCGTAGAGGGCCTGGTCGGCTCTCTTCAGGGTGCGGTCGGGGGTTTCGCCCGGTCTCGGTAGCGCGACGCCGACGCTGATCGTGCGACCCGTTCGGCGCGCGGCTTCGGCCAACCGTTCGGCGATGCGGACCGCTTCCTCCGGGCGGCTCACCTCGATCACCGCGACGAACTCGTCACCGCCGATCCGGTACAGCTCGTCCCCGTGCCGCAGCGCGCCCTCCAGCGCCCGGGCCAGCCCGACCAGCACCTGGTCGCCCGCCTGGTGACCGTACGTGTCGTTGACGGTCTTGAAGCCGTCCACGTCGATTGCCAGCAGAGCCGTACGCCCCGGGGTGGCCGCCGCGATCCGCTGCCCGAAGGGGCCGGTGTGCCGCAGTCCGGTCAGCGGGTCCGAGCTGGCCTGTTCCCGGAGTCGGGCGAGCGTACGCAGTCGATCCAGGCTGGTCCACGCCTGTCCGGCGAGCAACTCCATCAGGCTGACCGTGGTCGGGTCCGGGTGCAGCGCGCGTTCGTCGGCGACCAGTAGCACGCCACCGGCGTCCGCCGGCCCGACCGGCACGGCGACCAGCGTGCGTACCCCGGCACGGGTCAGCGGCTGGTAGTCCTCGGTCGGAGGGTGTCCGGTCTCGCCCAACGTGTATCCGGCGCCGTACCGGTGTGCCCGGTCGACCATCCTCTCCAGGGCCGCCGGGCCTGCCCCGGTCAGCTCGGCGCGGATACGGGTTTCCAGGTCACCCGGCGTCCCCGGGGACGGGCCGGGTTGGCCGTCGATCATCAACACCGCGGTGGAGAGGGTGGACACCTCCCGGGCCGCGTCGGTCGCCGCGCTGATCACGGCCGCCTCGGTCGGGGCGGCGGACAGTGCCGCGGCGTGCCGGAGCAACGTCTCGCTGCGGCTCTCCGACGGAGGGCCACCCAACGTGGCGATTCGAGCGCCGAGGCGGGCGGCCAGCCGTTGCGCGGTCTCCCGCCACGGCCGCAGGTCGACCGGGTCACTCCACTGCAGGTCGAGTACGCCGATCACCCGGCCGGCGGGGTCGCGTACCGGCACGCACAGTTCGGACGTCACGTCAGGGCGTACCGGGAGGTAGTCCGGGTCGACGGTGACGTCCGGGACGGCGGCGGCGGTGCCGGAGGCGTAGACCCGGCCGACGATCCCGGTGCGCGCCGGTACGGTCGCGAAGACCTGCCATGCGCCGGTCGCCGCCACGCAGCGCAGCCGGTCGTGGGCCTCTAGCAGCACCGAAATGGTGGCCGGGGTGTGGTGGGACAGTGCGCCCACCGTCCACCGACAGGCTTCCGGCGCGCTCGACGCCATCAAGAGGCGCACGGTGACGTCACGGATGATTCGCTGATGATCCACTCGCACGTCGTTCCAGGTAGGGGAGGGGTTCGATCAAGCGTACTCACTCCTGCGGAGCGCTCTCGTTGCTTCGTACACATGTGCTATCCACAGGTTGTGGACAGGGGCTGTGGAGGAAGGAGCCGGGCGATAGCGTGAGGGTTCCCCGTCGAGGAGGCCGGTGCCCGCATGCTCATCGCACAGATCAGCGACCCGCACCTGACCACTGGTCTGCTCGCCGCCGAGCCCGCCGCCGGGCTGCACCGGGCGCTCGGCCGGGTGCTCGCCCTACGTCCTCGACCGGACTGCGTGGTCATCACCGGCGACCTGGTCGACCACGGCAGACCCGACGAGTACGCGGCGCTGCGCGAACTGATCGGGAAGTTCCCGCTTCCGGTCTACCTGACCACCGGCAACCACGACGACCGCGAGTCGCTGCTCGACGCGTTCGGCGGTACTCCCTGGCTCGGGGGTGGATTCTCCGCCTACTACCACGTCGACCACGAGGCGGCGACCATCGTGGTGCTCGACTCGCTCGTCCCCGGCAGCGACGCCGGGCGGTTGGGCGAGGAGCAGCTCGGCTGGCTCGACGGGGTCCTCGCGGGTCGGCCGGAGGTGCCCGCCATCCTCTGCCTGCACCACCCGCCGGTCGCGGTCGGCATCCCCGCGGCGGACTCCATCCGGCTCGCCGACGGGCCCGCGCTGGCCGAGGTGATCGGCCGGCACCGGCACGTCGTGCGGGTCGCCGCCGGGCACCTGCACCGCACGGTCACCACGGGGTACGCGGGCACGGTGCTCACCGTGGCGCCCAGCACCTGGAAGCAGAGCACCCTCACCATGGCCACGGACGAGATGATCGGCTGGGTCGCCGAGCCGACCGCCTTCCTCCTGCACCGCATCGATCCGGACGGCTGCGTGACCCACAGCGTGCAGGTCAGCCACTCGGCCGGCCAGACCTGCGGCTTCTGACGGCGTCGCGGTGCTCGTCTGGTACGTCGCGTACGGCTCGAACATGCACGCCGCCCGGCTGGCCTGGTACCTCAACGGCGGCTGTCCGCCGGGCGGTCGGCGGACGTACCCGGGCTGCCGTGACCCCCGCCCACCCAGCCGGTCGGCGCCGGTGTGGATGCCCGGTGGGATCTACTTCGCCGGCGAGTCCGGTGCGTGGACCGGCGGCATGGCGTTCTACGACCCGGCGCTGCCCGGCGAGGCCGCCGCGAGGGCCTACCTGGTGACCATCGAACAGTTCACCGACATCGCCGCCCAGGAGATGTACCGCCTGACGGGCGACACCGCCGATCTGCTCCCGGCGACCGGCGCGGCCGTCGACGCGGCCGTCGCGAACGGGCGGGCGACCCTCGGTCCGGGACGTTACGAGACCCTTGTCTGCCCTGGTCGGCGCGACGGCATCCCGATGCTCACCTGCACCGCCCCCGAACCGGCGTCGGCCGTGCCGCACCGGCCACCGGCACCGGCCTACCTGGGCATGATCGCTCGAGGGCTGCACGAGTCACACGGCTGGCCGGTCGAGCGGATCGTCGACTACCTGACGCGGCGTCCCGGGGTCGCGGGCGGCTGGCAGCCTGACGACGTCACGGCCCTGGTCGCCGAGGCGCTCACGAGGCCCGGGTGACATCGTCCTCTCCGGACGTGCGGCCGGGCGATGTTCCGCCACCGGTCATCGACTGTTCGTCCTGCCGACTCGCTATACGGGCGAGCATCTGCGCAGCTCCGACGGGCTGCCCCACGCGTCGGCACCGATCCGCTGCTCGACTCGACCGACCGGCGTCCGGATGAGAGGCTGTCGAGGCGGGCGGCAACCCCGAACCCCCGCCAACTGCGACCGACCCTTCTCGACAGCGTCGGTCGACGGCCCGGTCGACCCACAGGCCGGGCGGCGTAACGTCGATTCTCACGAGGAGTTCCATGTCCAGACCCGGGATGCGTCGGGCCGCTGTCGGCCTGACCGCGCTCGCGGTGGCAGCGCTCGGCGCGGTCGCCACCACCCCCGAGCAGGCCGACGCCCGACCGAAGCCGGTCGACGTCACCCTGCTGGCTCTCAACGACTTCCACGGCAACCTCGAACCGCCGAGCGGAAGCAATGGCACCATCGCCGGGCAGACCGCGGGCGGCGTCGAATACCTGGCGACCCACCTGGCCGAGATGCGTGCCGCCGCCAAGAAGAAGAACACCATCACCGTCGCCGCCGGCGACCTGATCGGGGCGTCCCCGCTGCTCTCCGCGGCGTTCCACGACGAGCCGACCATCGAGGCGCTGAGCATGGCCGGTCTCGACTACGCCAGCGTCGGCAACCACGAGTTCGACGAGGGCGCCGCCGAGCTGCTGCGCATCCAGAACGGCGGCTGCCACCCGGTGGACGGCTGCGCCGACGGCACCCCGTACCGGGGCGCGGGCTTCCAGTACCTGTCCGCGAACGCCTTCAAGACCGCCACCGGCAAGCCGCTCATGGCGCCGTACGCCATCCACAAGGTGCAGGGCGTCAAGGTCGGCTTCATCGGGATGACCCTGGAGGGCACCCCGGAGATCGTCAGCCAGCAGGGCGTCGCCGGCCTCACCTTCGCCGACGAGGCGGAGACCGCCAACCGGTACGCCCGTGAGCTGCGCCGCAAGGGCGTGCAGACGATCGTCGTGCTGCTGCACGAGGGCGGCACCCAGGCCGCGACCGGCGGCATCAACGACTGCGTCGGCATGACCGGGCCGATCGTGGACATCGCCAACCGGATGGACCCGTCGATCGACGTCGTGGTCAGCGGCCATACCCACCAGGCGTACAACTGCAACATCAACGGCAAGCTGGTCACCAGTGCCAGCTCGTTCGGTCGCCTGGTCACCGACATCGACCTGAAGATCGACCGCCGCTCCGGGGACGTGCTCTCGGCCTCCGCGAACAACGTCGTGGTCACCCGCGACGTCGCCAAGGACCCGAAGCAGACCGCCCTGATCGACAGGTACAAGACGGTGCTCGGTCCGGTCGCCGGCCGCCAGGTCGGCGAGACCACCACCGCGATCACGAAGACGCAGGAGAACCTGCTCGACACCTGCTCCGCAGCGGTGCCGGCCTCGTGCGGCGAGTCGCCGCTGGGCAACCTGATTGCCGACGCGCAGCTCGCCGCCACCGACGACGAGCAGAACGCGGTCGCCGCCTTCATGAACCCGGGCGGGGTACGCGCCAACCTGGACGCTGGCCCGGTCACCTACGAGGAGGCGTTCACGGTGCAGCCGTTCGCCAACAACCTCGTGACGCTGGATCTGACCGGCGCGCAGCTCTACTGCGTACTGGAGCAGCAGTTCGTGACCGGTCGGGTCCTCTACCCGTCGTCGACCGTGGGCTACGTGGTCGACCTCAACGGTGCCACCGCCCCTGCGGCGGACCCGTGCGCCGGCACCCGGGTGGTCCGGGGCAGCCTCACCATCGGCGGTGCCACCGTCGACACCGCCGCCACCTACCGGGTGACGGTGAACAACTTCCTCGCCGGGGGCGGCGACGGCTTCAGCGCCCTCACCGGCGGCACCAACCAGGTCACCGGTCAGATCGACCTGGACGCGTTCGTGGCGTACCTGACCGCGCAGTCGCCGGTCTCCGCCCCGACGCTCGACCGCATCCGCACCACCGCCGAGGTCCCCGCCGCCTGACGGACGACGACCCCGCCACGATCGGGCCCCGGAGCACCCGCTCCGGGGCCCGACCCGTCCCCGCAGCTGCTCGGGCTCCTGGCGCTGCCACTACATCCGGGATCGAGCACGATCAAGCGGCGAGTGAGGTGCGGCGCCATCGGCGACCAACGAGCAAGATCCGGCAACATCAGGGATGTTGCTGTCTCCGGCGCTGCTGAGGCAGCAATATCGGGGAAGTTGCGCGAGGTGCGACGCGAGCACCCGCGACGGCCGGGGTCCCAGCGGAGTGTGGCTTTCCGCGGCGTTGGCGTGCGAAGCCGCGGGCGGGCGCCGGAACGTGGGTTCGGCGGGGTATGGGGTCCGGCGGCCGAGGGTGTCGGCGGGTTTGCCGGGGCGGGGCTCAGGCGGGGGTGGGTGCCGGCGTCGGTGTCGGCGGGGCTACCGTCGCGCGGCCGTCCTGGTCGACGCTGAGCAGTCGGCGCAGTGAGAGCGCGATGAGCGAGGCGGCCAGGCAGCCGCCGACGACCACCGCCACCCAGACCATGCCGTTCGCCGTGCCGATCAGCGGGCCGGCGGTCACCGGGCCGATCACACCGCTGATGCCGAAGATCATCGAACTCATGGCGTTGTACCTGCCGCGCAGCTCGTCGGTGGCGAGAGCGTTGGTCAGCGCCGGCATCACCGGCGACAGCAGCGTCTCGCCGAAACCGAAGATCGCCGAGCAGGCCACCACGCACAGGGCGGCCACCAGGGCGCTGCCCGTGCTGACCACACCGGCGACGCCGAGGACCAGCCAGGCGGCGGCGAACACCGCCCCGACCACGGCGAGCGCGCCGGTACGGCTGCGCCCCTCGATCCGGCGGATGACCAGCAACTGGGCGAGCACGATCATCACCGTGTTGGCCGCGAGCGCCCAGGCGACCACCCGCGGACTCACCTCGGCGACTCGGACGGCGTACGCGGCGAAGCCGACCTCGACCTGGGCGTACCCGCAGGTGGTCAGAACCAGGCCGAAGATCACGAGCCGGCGGAACGGCCGGTCCCGCAGCACGGTCAGGTAGCCGCCGCTCGACCGGTCGGTATCGGCTGAGCGGTGGCCGAGCCGGTGACCGACCCCCGGCAGGGTCAGCAGGATCAGGGCCGGCATCAGGTAGCTGACCGCGTCCAGCAGGTAGATCGTCTGGAAGCTGGCGGGTCGCGTGGTGTCGACGATCGCCCCGGAGGTCATACCGCCGATGCCGATACCGAGGTTGAGCAGCGCGAAGTTCA
Organism: Micromonospora sp. NPDC005172; assembly: GCF_040608555.1. Lineage (NCBI taxonomy): Bacteria > Bacillati > Actinomycetota > Actinomycetes > Micromonosporales > Micromonosporaceae > Micromonospora > Micromonospora sp. NPDC005172. The sequence continues at coordinate 85,883 of NZ_JBEXIL010000017.1, read as the reverse complement.
GCCCGAAGACCCTCTGCCGCTCGTCGTCGTCAGTGAGCGACGCGAGGATCGTGTTCTGCCCGGACCAGATGGCAGAACTACCGACCGCGATCACCGTCATCACGAGCAGGGCCGAACCGGTCGAGTGGACGAGCGCCAGCGAACCCGTCCCGATCGCCTCGATCACCAGGCACGGCACCACCACCCAGCGTGCGCCGAACCGGTCGATGAGCGTCCCACCCAGCGGCGACAGCGCCAGGGTCACGACGCCGTACCAGCCGATCACCAGACCGGCGCGGGTGTCGGTGAGCCCCCGGACGTCGGTCAGGTAGATGAACAGGAACGGCAGGGTCAGGCCTCGCCCGATCGCCGACAGCACGGTGCCGGCGAGCATCCGGCGGGCTTCTGGACGGCGAGGTAGGGCGCGGCGCAGCATGTCCGGCATTCTGTGCGGTGGGTGTGACGTCGCGCGAACCGTTTTGCAGAGAGCCCGGGTGCCCGGTGACCAACGCCACGACGAGCGTCGGTGTCGGCCCGGTCTGCGATGCTGGCCCGATGACCGGCACCTGGCGACACCTGCCCGCTTCCGCCCGCGCCATCGCGGTGACCGCCACGGCAGCCGTCGCCGCCGCCCAGGCCCGCGACGGTCAGGCGTACGAGGAGGCGGTGGCCGACCTGGCGGTCGACGAGCGGTCCGGCCTGGTGCTCGGGACGGTGGTCCGTCTCCTGCTGGAGGAGAGCCACCCGGACGGGTTGGCCGGCGACGACATCCGCCAGGTGTTGGCACGCTGCGTGCAGGACGCGACGCGCTGGCGTCGTGATGTCGATCCGCACGTGGTGCTCGTACTGTTGGCCGGCGCTCTGGGGGTGTACGACCCCGAGGCGGACGACGCACCTCCGGACGCGTCCGCCCTGGCCCGGCACGCCCCGCTGCTCGTCGCCGACCTGCTGGCGGTGACCGGCGCGCCGCTGGACGACTACCTGGCCGCCGCGTTCGCCGAGATCGAGCGGACCGAGCGGCACGACTGACGGGGGCGGCCACACCGTTGTGTGGCCGCCCCGGTTTCAGCAGGTCAGGAGGCGGAAGTCGCCACCTCGAACGAGTACCAGTTGGGGTAGTCGCTGATCGTGCCGTCGACACGGACGGCGTAGACGGTCAGGTCCACGTACCCGCTCTCGGTCGGCGTCCAGGTGATCGTGGCCCGGCCGTTCGCGTCGGCCGCCACCTCGGTCGGCTCGGCGCCGTTGAAGCTGTACTGGTACGCCCTGGTGTCCGTCCAGCCCGGCGGCGGGGAGAAGGTGAAGGAGCCCTCGACCCCCACGCCGCCGACGGCCGAACCGTCCGGGGAGTAGTAGACGTCGGACTTCACCCCGGGGCCGGGATCGAAGTACGCCGACCACTGCCCCGCCGCCGAAACGAACCCGTTGTCGCTGTGGCTGCGGACCGTGACGTTGGGTCCGTCCGTGCTGGTGGCGATGAAGCTGAAGTAGCCGGTTCCGTCCTCCTGGGCGGCCCGCATCTGCGGTTCCCCTCCGTCCAGGGTGATCTCGTACTCGCGGACGCCGGTGACCCCGGCCGCCGGCACGAACTTCAGCACCACCTCCTGGCCCCACTCGGGAACACCGCTCTCCACCCGCACCGTTGGCTCACTCGGCGCTACCAAGGTGCTGTACGTCACGGTGTCGGAGACGTTGCCCGCGAGGTCGACCGAGCGGACGCTCAGGCGCTGCGGCCCAGAACGAGGCGGGTTGAGCGTCACGGTCGCCGAGCCGCCCGGGGTGTTCGCCCGCACCGATCCGGGCAAGTCGAGAGGGTGGTGGCACTCCCACTGGCCGTAGTCACCGCTTGCCGAGCAGCCGTGGACGCCGAGACCGTTCCAGGAGTATTCGAAACCCGCGATGTCCTTGTTGCCGTTGCCGGAGAAGGTGAAGATCCCCGACACGCCCGGAGGCCCCCACTCGCCGGTGGTGTCGGACGGATAGTTGGCCGAGGTGACGGTGGGCTCGTCGGGGCTGGTGCGGTCGTAGGTGAAGAAGCACTTCTGCGACCAGGGCGAGTAGTCGGCGCCGTCGGTGACCCGGGCCTGCCAGACGTACGTCTTGCCGTCCATGAGGAAGTCGTCGGGCAGGGTCACCTTGTTGGCCCGACCGGTGAGGCCATGCTCACCGGTGAACACCTGACGAGCGTCCGAGTCGGCCTTCGGCCAGATGGCGACCTCGGTCTTCACCGCGCGTTCGTCGTCCTCGTCGGCGTCGGTGCCGACCGCCTCCAGGATCTTGGCGAAGCCGCCGATGCGCGGGTAGGGCGCGAGTTGGGTGCAGGGGAGACCACCGTTGTACAGGTGGGCTTTGTCGATCTGCGGGACCGAGTTGAACTGGACGCTCAGATCGACACTGCGGTACGGGTGCAGCCCCCGACCGTAGGACGCGTCGCTCTCGTACTGCTCCGGCACCCGGACCTCGAACGTGATGTGACGCTGCCGGTGCGCGACCGCGTCCTGCACGGCCGCGCCCACGTCGAACGTGATGCTCGCTCCCGGGCAGAACTGCACCGGAGTGAGGACCTCGCCGAGCTTGGCGAGTGGTTCGGGCGCCCGGTTCCAGGTGGGCGTCGCGGTGACCGGCTTCGTACGCCAGATCTCCACGGCGCGCTTGCTGCAGTCGGCGACGGTGCGCTCCTCGACGAACACCTTGCCGCCGTAGATCTTCTTGCCCTCGTAGGCGGAGAGGTCGAAGGTGGCGTACACCCGTGAGGTGTGGCTCCTGCCCGCGGCATCCTGCCAGGTGCCGAGCGGAAGATTCGTGTTGCCGTCCGCCGGGTACGCCTTCTTCGGCGTCGCTGAGTCGGTCCAACCGACCTGCACCGACGGCGGATCGTCGTAGTGCGGTGCCGCGACGGCGGCGCTCGCGGTGGCGATGAGACCGAGCCCGCTGAGGCTCATCGTCAGCGCGAGCGCCCCGACCAGGGCGCGGCGTGGCCTTGATCTGATCACAGTGGATGTTCCTCCCCGTGCGCCATCCGCTCCGCTGAGCCGATGATCATGCGCATCAAACCTTGGGAGGTCGAGGGGCGGCAACCTCCGTTCGGGCAGGCAGGAAGCCGTCCAAACGGATCGATGGTCTTCTGATGGGGCGCCCGGCGGCGGTCCGTCGCCCTGGCCCGCTAGGCCGAGAAAACCTCGGCAAATACCAAGAGGGCACACCCACCGAGTGGATGTGCCCTCTTACCTCTGGTCGGGGTGGCCGGATTCGAACCGACGACCTCTTCGTCCCGAACGAAGCGCGCTACCAAGCTGCGCCACACCCCGAGGCGTGCCGACAAATAGTAGCCCACCCGCTCCGATGGTCAAACTCGGTACCCCCGCCGCCCGAACCGCGCTTCCCGGTGCCAAGATCCGCGCAACTTCGAGGTTGTTGCTGCTTCCCGGCGCCGTAAAACAGCAACATCCCTGAAGTTGCGCGGATCTTGGTCGCCGGGAGCGCGCCGGGAGCGCGGCCCGAGCGCGCCGGGAGCGCGCCGCACGAGCGCGCCCGCCCCGGCCTAGCGGGGGATCAGGGTCAGGATGCTCGCCTCCGGCGGGCAGGCGAAGCGGATCGGGGCGGTCGGGTGGGTGCCGAGGCCGGCGGAGACGTGCAGCCACGAGTCCGAGCCCGGCCACCGGTGCAGTCCGCGCGCCATCGAACGCGGCAGACCGCAGTTGGTGACCAGCGCTCCGTACCCCGGGACGCAGACCTGCCCGCCGTGGGTGTGTCCGGCCAGCAGGAGGCCGAAGCCGTCGGCCGCCATCTGGTCGAGCACCCGCGGCTCGGGGGAGTGCGTCACGGCGATGGACAGGTCGGCGGAGGACGCCACCCGGCCCGACACGGCCGGGTAGTCGTCGCGGTCGATGTGGGGGTCGTCGACGCCGACGAGGTCCAGCTCCCGGCCGCCGGCCTTGAGGCTCGTGCGGGCGTTGTTCAGGTCGGCCCAGCCGGCGCCGGTGAAGACCTGGCGCAGTTCCTCGTAGGGCAGCTCGACGCCCTCGGCGTACTCCCGATCGGGCAGGAAGTAGGTGAAGGGGTTCTTGAGTACCGGCCCGGTGTAGTCGTTGGAGCCGAACACGAACGCGCCGGGATAGTCCAGCAGCGGTTGCAGCGCCCGCAGCACCCCCGGCACCGCCTCGGGGTGTGCCATGTTGTCGCCGGTCACCACCACCAGGTCGGGGTCCAGGGCGGCCAGCGACGCCACCCAACGCTGCTTGCGGGCCTGGTCGGGCATCATGTGCAGGTCCGACAGGTGCAGCACGCGCAGCGGCTCCGCGTCGGCCGGCAGCGTCGGCACGTCGTACCGCCGCAGGGTGAACATGTTGCGCTCGACGAGCGACGCGTACGCGAGGGTGGTCGCTCCGACCGCTGCGGTTCCGGCGGCGAGGCGGAATAGTGTGCGCTTTCGCATGACGTTCAGGGTAGTTTGACCGTCCATGAGCACGCTGAAGGACCGCCTCACCGCCGACATGCGTTCCGCGCTCAAGGCGCGCGACGAGCTGACCACCTCCACGCTGCGGATGGCCCTGGCCGCCGTCGGCACCGCCGAGGTGGCTGGCAAGGCCAAGCGCGAGCTCACCGACGACGAGGTGCTCGCGGTGTTGACCAAGGAGGCCAAGAAGCGCCGGGAGGCGGCCACCGCCTTCGCGGACGCGGGCCGCACCGAGCAGGCCGCCAAGGAGACCGCCGAGGGCGAGGTGCTGGACCGCTACCTGCCCAAGCAGCTCTCCGACGCCGAGCTGACCGACCTGGTCGCGGGGGCGCTCGCCGCGGGCGGCCTCACCGGCAAGGCCCAGATGGGCCCGGCCATGAAGGCGGCCCAGGCCGCGGTGGCCGGCCAGGCCGAGGGTGGTCGGGTGGCCGCCGAGGTACGCCGACAGCTCGGCCTCTGATCCGCCACGCGGCTCGGGTTCCACCAGACGAAACGGGCGGGCACCCCCACAGAGGGTGCCCGCCCGTTCGCGTGTGCCGTCGGTGCCTCAGCCGCCCGGACGGTTGCCAGGTTGGCCGGGCGGGAGGCCGGGCTGGCCCGGCTTTTTGCCCGGCGGGGTGCCGCCGGCGCCGGTGCTGACCTGGATGGTGACCACACCGCCCTTGATGGTGCGTCCGTCGGGGCTGGTGCCGGCGGCGGTGCCCGCCGGGCAGCTGGACGCCACCTTCGCCTCGGAGACGACCGGCTCGAAGCCAGCGCCCTTGATCCGGGACTTCGCGGTGTCCACCGGTTGGCACTTCACGTCGGGAATGTTGCGCTGGTCACCCTCGGAGATCTTCTGGCCCGGGGGTTCGAAGTTGATGCGCGGCTTGCCCTTCATGGCGTCCCGCAGCGTCTCGTACACCGGCGGGTTGATGCCGTCCTTCTCGGAGTGCTTCATCTTGACGTTCGTCTGCGGCCAGTCCGGGTCGGCCATGATGCCCGCCACCGAGTACTGCTTGGTCATCGTGACGATGGCGGCCGTCTTCTCCGAGTCGGTGGTGCCCGTCTTGCCGGCCACCGGCGCGTCGACGATGCCCTTCACCGCGGAGGCGGTACGGCTGCTGCCGCACTTGCTGGTCTTGGAGTTGTCGCCGACCGGGCAGCGGGCGGCGTCGACGGCGGCGCGGGCCACGTCGGTGCTGAACCGCTTCTCGCAGCGCGGGTTGGCGATGTCCAGCTTCTTGCCCTCGGGGTCGCGGATCTCCTGCACCGGGATCGGCTCGCAGTACTTGCCGTCCGCCGCGAGAGTCGCGTACGCGTTGGCCAGGTCCAGCGGCGTGGTGGCGGAGACGCCGAGGGTGAAGGCGCCCCACTGGTGGGCGGCGTCCTTGGTGGCGGCGAAGCTGGCGTCGTTGCTGGCCCGGAACTGGATGCCGGCCCGCTTGGCGACGTCGACCACGTTCTCCGCGCCGACCTGCTGCTGTAGCGGCACGAAGTAGGTGTTGACCGACTGGGCGAACGCGGTCCACATGTTCTGCACGCCGCCGGCCTTCTTGCCGGAGTTGGTCGGGCAGTAGAAGTGGGTGCCGGGGCAGGCCGCCGGGCTGCTGCTGTCGATGATGTACTCCGACTTGAACTGCTGCGGCGCGTTCATCGAGTAGCTGAGCGGGATGCCCTTCTCCAGCGCGGCCACGATCGTGAAGATCTTGAACGTCGAGCCGGCCTGGTAGCCGGCGATGCCGTCGCCGCCGGTGAGCAGGGGGTTGACCGTCGCCGGGTAGTTGCCCTTGATGCCCCTCTTGCTCTTCGCCGGATCGCTGGAGATCTTGTTCTTCGGATGTTTCGGGTCGTCGAGCTTGAACTGCCGGTTCACCGCGAGCGCCCGTACCCGGCCGGAGCCCGGCTCGACCACGGCGACCATGGCGGCTTCCTTGCTGTTCTCGCTCTTGGCCTTGCGGACCGCCTTGTCGGCGGCCTTCTGTGCCTGGATGTCGATCGACGTGATGACGGTGTAGCCACCGCTCTTGAGTCGCCGCTCACGGTCGTACGAGGTCGAGCCGAACGTCTCCTGCTGCATCCACCAGCGGTAGAAGTAGTCGCAGAAGAAGCCCCAGCTGTTGACGTTGGTCGCGACGCAGCCGTTGGGGGTGCGCTTGTCCTGCACCTTCAGCTTGACCGCCTTGGCGGCGTCCGCCTCCTGCTGGGTGATCGCCTTGGTGTCGACCATGTTCTGGATGACGTAGTTACGGCGGTCCAACGCCAACGGGTAACCGCTCTTGGTGGTCGGGTCGTTCGTCGTCGGGGCCTTGACCATGCCGGCCAGCAGCGCGGCTTCCTCGACCTTGAGCTTGCTCGGCGCCTTGCCGAAGTAGACCTGGCTGGCGGCGTAGATGCCGTACGCGCCGTTGCCGAACGAGGCGAGGTTGAGGTAGCGGGTCAGGATCTCGTCCTTGGAGAACTCCTTGTCGACCTGCAACGCCAGCCGCATCTCACGGAGCTTGCGGGCGCTGGTGTCCTCGGTCGCCGCGACCACGTCGGCCGGGTGGGTGGCCGAGTAGGCGATGGCCAGCCGGACGTACTGCATCGTCAGCGTCGAGGCGCCCTGACGACCGGAGCCCTCGCTCTGGTTGTTGACGAACGCGCGGGCGACGCCGTTGATGTCGACGCCGTTGTGCTTGTAGAAGTCGTGGTCCTCGGCCGCGATGATGGCCTTGATCATGTACGGCGAGATGTCGGCGAGTTTCACGTCGCGGCGGTTCTCGTCGTACATCGTCGCCAGCGGTGTCTTGCCGTCCGAAGCCAGCAGATAGCTGATCTGTGGCGCGCGGGCCACCGTCAGCTCGGTGGGCAGGTTGCCGAATGTCTCGGCACCGGCCTTCGCGGCCAGTCCGGACATCGCCACCGCGGGGAAGGCCGCCGCAGCGACCACCACGCCGGCCAGTAGGCCACATATGAGCAGCGATGCGGCGTTGGTCAGCACATTGTGGTCACGTTTCCGCATCCAGGTCACCTCGGCATGGTACGCGAGTAGGGAACGAGGGGCGCCTGGGCGTCTTTCCCCATTTCCTGCGCGCGCTGCCCTCGTTGTGCTAAACGCATGACCCCCGGTACGAGGTTGCGTGTGACTGGCGTGAGTCTCCTCCGTTCGGCGGAGACCTCGCAGCGTTTTCGCCGACCTCGGCGGGGTAACCGGCGGTCGAGAGCCCGGGAAGCCGGGAGTGTCCGGAATGATGGATTTCGCCGACAACGTTGCGTAATCGGTCGACTACAGAGCATGATGATGGCGGCGACAGCGCCACATGTCGTCCGCGCCGCCTTGGGGAAGGCGGGCCGGGCGATCGGGGGGAATTGCCGGCTGCCGTGCAACGAGGTCGGTAGGTACTGCAAGGGGGGACGAGTACACATGGGCATGATCACTGACTGGCCGTCGCTGGCGGCATGTCAGAACGGGGACCCGGACGCGTTGTTCGTACAGGGCGCCGAACAGAACGTGGCCAAGCGGATCTGCCGGAGCTGCCCAGTTCGGTACGAGTGCCTGGCCGACGCGCTGGACAACCGGATCGAGTTCGGTGTGTGGGGCGGTATGACCGAACGCGAACGCCGGGCGTTGCTGCGTCGTCACCCCCAGGTGACGAGCTGGCGCAAGATGTTCGAGGCGGCGATGAAGAAGAACAGCAAGGACAAGGCGGGCAAGGACAAGATCCTGGTCACCTCGGCAACCTGATGCCGATCACGACCGGCTGATCGCCGCGCCGATCGTCCGTAGCCCGTCGACGTCGTGCACGTCGGCGGGCTGCGCCGTCACCGACACCGCCGGCACCGCCGGGAACGCCTCGGTGAAGCGCGCGGCGACCTGCTGCTCGCGTACCGCCTGACGAGCCAGCGCGGCGTGCGCCCGCAGCACGTCGGCGGTGGCCTCGTGCCCACCCAGCTCGGCCAGCCGCTCCGCGGCGACCCGACTCCGCTCGGCGTCGAGCTGCGGAACCACCGGTCGGTGCACGCGGTTGAGCACCAGGCCGGCCAGCGGCATCTTCTCCTCGCGCAGCCGGCCCGCGAAGTAGGCGGCCTCCCGGACCGCGTCCGGCTCCGGCGTCGCGACCAGCACGAAGGCCGTCTCCCGCGCCTGCAGGATGCGGTACGTCTGCTCGGCCCGCTGCCGGAAGCCCCCGAACATCGAATCCAGCGCGGCCACGAAGCCGGACAGGTCGGTGAGCAGCTGCGCGCCGAGCACCTTCTGCACCACCTTCGAGAACATCCCGAACGACGCGGTCACCAGGCTGAACATGCTCCGCCCGCCACTGCGTGCCGGTGCCAGCAGCAGGCGCAGCATCCGACCGTCGAGGAAGCGGGAGAGCCGGGCCGGCGCGTCCAGGAAGTCCAGCGCCGAGCGGGACGGCGGAGTATCCACCACGATCAGGTCCCACTCGCCGCGCGCGTGCAACTGGCCCAGCTTCTCCATCGCCATGTATTCCTGCGTGCCGGCGAACGTCGAGCTCATGGCCTGGTAGAACGGGTTCGCGAAGATCTCCGCGGCCTTTGTCGGGTCGGTGTGCTGGAGCACCACGTCGTCGAAGGTGCGCTTCATGTCCAGCATCATGGCGTGCAGCTCTCCGCCGCTGGCCTCGACGTCGATGCCCTTGACCTGCCGGGGCGTGTTGTCCAGCTCGGTCAGGCCCAGCGACTGGGCGAGCCGGCGGGCCGGGTCGATGGTGAGCACCACCGTGCGGCGTCCGTGCTGTTCGGCGGCCCGCAGCGCCAGCGCCGCGGCGGTGGTCGTCTTTCCCACTCCGCCGGCACCGCAGCACACGACGATCCGCACGCCCGGGTCGGCGAGGATCTGGTCGACGTCCAGCTGCGGCGCCGCGTCTTCGGAAGGCACCATTCGAGCGTATCGGGCCGCGTCGGTCCACGCGCCCGTGCTGAGCTCAGGTGTGAGTCAATCGGCGCTGACGAGGGCCTGGGCCAGGGCCGCGAGACCCGCCCGATCCACCCCGTCGGGTAGCAACGGCAGCTCGACCATCGGCAGCCCCAGCTCCACCAGGTCGGCGCGGAGCGAATCTTCCAGTTCGCGCCGGATGAGCTGGTCCCGTGCCTCGTCGTGCAACCCGGCCACGATGTCCTGATCCGCCGGCAGTCCGGCGGCGACCAGGCCGCGCCGCAGCTCCGCGGCGGTGACCGCCGGGCCCGCCGACAGCGGGGGCCGGGCGCCGTTGACGATCACCTTCCCGATGCCGAAGCCGAGGGAGGTCAGGTCGGCGATGGCGTCCACCGTCTCCTGCACCGGCATCTCCTCCAGCAGCGTGACCACGTGGACGGCGGTCATGGGGGAGCGCAGCAGCGCGGAGACCCCCTCGCTCTGGGTCTTGATCGGGCCGACCTTGGCGAGCCGGGCCGTCTCGGCCGTGACGTTGAGGAAACGGCCGATCCGACCGGTCGGCGGCGCGTCCAGCACCACGGCGTCGTACGCGCGCCGCTGCCCCGAGGTGCGGGTGGTGGCCTCCTTCACCTTGCCGGTGAGCAGCACGTCCCGCAGCCCGGGAGCGATGGTGGTGGCGAAGTCGATGGCACCGAGCTTGCGCAGCGCCCGCCCCGCCGCCCCGAGCTTGTAGAACATGTCCAGGTACTCGAGCAGGGCCTCCTCGGCATCCACCGCGAGCGCGCGCACCTCACCGCCGCCCGGCGCGTCGGCGAGGTGCCGCTCCTCGTACGGCAGCGGGTCGAGACCGAAGAGCTGGGCGATGCCCTGCCGGCCCTCGACCTCCACCAGCAGGGTGCGCCGGCCACCGGCGGCCAGCGCCAGGGCCAGGGCCGCCGCCACGCTGGTCTTGCCGGTGCCGCCCTTGCCGGTCACGACGTGGAGGCGGGCCGACCATCCGGTACCGGCCGGGTCGGACGGCCGCTCAGGTGCACGCACCCGTCGAGCCTATCCAGGGCGACGGGTCAGGCGACCTCGCAGACCCACCAACCCGTCTTCTGCACCACAGTGAAGCGCAGGTCCTGGTCGGCCACCTTCTCGTCGGCCGTGGTCATGGTGATCCGCGTGGAGACGGTGGCCCGGTCGCCGGTCTGGTTGTCGACCTTCGGGGTGGTCCACTTGAACCGGGGGTTCTGGTACGCGGAGGCGTATTTCTGCACCTCGGCCACCTTGGCGGCGATCTTCTTGTCGTCGCGCGAGGCGGCGCAGACGTGCTCGGCGGCCTTGGTAGCGTCCCGGTCCTTGTAGACGGCCGTGAGGAACTCGTCCACGGCGACCGCCGGCTCCTTCGCACCCTTGCCGGACTCGGCGTTGCGCAGGGTCAGGAACGCCACCACCCCACCGCCCACGCAGAGCACCATGATCACGGCCAGCGCGATGAGCGCGATCAGCAGGCCGCGCTTCTTCTTCGGCTCGGCGGTGCCCGCGTACGGCGGGTAGCCGGGCGGTGGCGGCGGGATCGCGCCCGGGGAGACGGGGGCCGCAGACGTACCGGCCGGGTCCTCGGTCTGCGGGGCACCGCCGGGCGGGGCGGGCTGGGCCGGAATTCCGGGCTGCGCGGGAAGCGCCCCCGCCCCGGGCTGACCGGGAGGGGTGGGCTGACCGGACCCGGCGAGCTGCCCGGGGAAGGCCGGCTGGCCCTGGAAGGCGGGCTGCCCAGCGGGGGTCGGCGGGCCGGACTCGGCGGGCCGGCTGGGGAGGGCCGGCTGACTGGGGAGAGCCGGCTGGCCGGACCCGACGGGCTGACCGAGCTGGGTGGGCGGGCCGGGCTGGGCGGGAAGGGCCGGCTGACCTGGGGCGCTCGGCGCGGAGGATCGCTCCTGGCCGGTCGGCGCGCCGGATTCCTCGGTGGAGGCCGTCGGGTCGGACTGCCCTTCGATGGCCTGCGCCTCGGGCTGGCCGACGGCGTCGGGGTGTGCCGGCGGAAGAGCGCGCGGGCCGGCCTGGTCGCCGCTGGGCGGTTGGGTCATCTCGTTCCCCCGGGGGTGCGGCGCCCGGCCGCCACCCCTGGCGCCGAGCGAGATCGAGCGGGCGGCCGGGCGCTGCGCGACCGTCCGACCGGAAGGGTAGCGGCCAGCCGTGGGTTCGGTGTCGCCCCTACCGCGCCGTACGTCATCAATCGACCCGGAGAAGCGACCAGTGACATCACCGCAGTCGGGATTCCTGCCCACAGTCTGTCAAATATGTGACTCTGGGTGACTGATCGTGCGCGCCCTGTTGGCTTAACCGCACCCGCGGACCTACCTTCGTCCCGGTGCGGGGGACCGGAACGGTTGGTTGATCCCGACCGGAAGCGTGATCCGAGAGGTACGACCGGAGGCAGTTCATGCGCGACGCGGACAACATCCCTCGCACCCAGTTTCCGACGAACGACCGGCAGCGGCGGCTCGGGTCCGCGGGTGAGTTCACCGGTGGGCACCTCGGCAACCTGCCCATCAACGAGCGGTCGTACCGTCGGGTTCCGGAACCGCCGGACATGGCCCGGGCGTCGAACCGAATGCGGGACGACGACGAGCCTGGCTTCGTCATCCACCTGCCGATCCGGGTGCCCGACCTGGCGGCGGCGACCGTGCTGGCCAACCGGGTCGCCGTGTCGCTGGGCTTCCTGCCGGAGCTGGACGCCGGTGAGACGACCGTGTCCAACGCGGACGACCAGAACAACAGGCACCGGGTCTTCTGCGACCTGTTGCTGCCCGACCGTTCGCGCTGTCCCCAGGGGTACGGGCACGACGGGCCCTGTGGAGAGCTGCCGGCCACGCCGGAGCAGCGTCCCGCGCCTCGCCCGGCCAGCGGACCGTAGGCTGTGCCTCGACGAAGTCCGCACCATGAGGGAGCCCTCCAGCGATGCAGAAGTGGGAATACTCCACGGTCCCTCTGCTGGTCCACGCGACCAAGCAGATCCTCGACAACTGGGGTGAGGACGGGTGGGAACTCGTCGCCGTGGTCCCCGGCCCGAATCCGGATCAGCTGGTGGCGTACCTGAAGCGGCCCAAGGCGTGAGCGCGGGAAGTCCCTCGCTGCGACGTTCCGCGATCGCGAACGAAGAGGTGACGCGATGAGCAACGGTCCCCACGCCAAGCTCGCCGAGCTGGGCATCGAGCTGCCCGACGTGGTTCCTCCGGTGGCCAGCTACGTGCCGGCGGTGCAGTCCGGGCAGCACGTGTACGTCTCCGGCCAGTTGCCCATCGCCGAGGGCAAGCTCCTGGCGACCGGCAAGGTCGGTGCCGGGATCTCCGCCGAGCAGGCGAAGGATCTCGCCCAGCGGTGCGCGCTCAACGCGTTGGCGGCGGTCGACTCGCTGGTCGGCCTGGAGAACGTGGTCAAGGTGGTCAAGCTGACCGGGTTCGTGGCCTCGGCCCCCGGGTTCGTCGGCCAGCCCGCGGTTATCAACGGTGCCTCCGATCTCTTCGGGACCGTCTTCGGTGAGGCCGGCCGTCACGCGAGGAGCGCGGTAGGCGTGGCCGAACTCCCCCTGGACGCCCCGGTGGAGATCGAACTGATCGTCGAAGTCGCCTGACCCCGCCCGCGATCTTGCACTTTCTGTCCCGACGAATGCCGTGAAAAGGTACGAAGGAACAGCAGGAAGTGCAAGATCGCGGGGAGTGGGGGGCGGCGTCGTACGATCGCTGCCATGAGCGGGCACTCGACGGGGGCGGCAGCGGCGTTGGCCGAGGAGCTGCCGACCTGGGTTTCGCTGCTGCGCGCGCCCAACCCGGGGCCGATGACCCTCGACGGCACCAACACGTGGGTCCTGCGCGCACCACGGGCCGAGTACGCCGTGGTGGTCGACCCGGGGCCGGCCGACGAGGGGCACCTCAAGCGGATCGCGGAGCACGGCCCGATCGGGCTGATCCTGATCACCCACGGCCACGCGGACCACACCGAGGGCGCCCCGAGGCTCGGCGCAATGCTCGGCGGCATACCCGTGCTCGCCGCCGACCCGGCGCACACCACCGGCGGGACGCCGTTGAGCGCCGACACCGTGCTCGACGAGAGCCTCGGCATCCGGCTGCTGCCCACCCCCGGGCACACCGCCGACTCGGTCTGCCTCCTGGTCGAGCACGACGACGAGCAGGTGGTGCTCACCGGTGACACCATCCTCGGTCGGGGCACCACCGTGGTGGCCCACCCCGACGGGCACCTCGGCGACTACCTCCGCAGCCTGGAGTTGCTGTCCGCGTACTCCGGAATTCCCGCGCTGCCCGGACACGGCCCGGCGCTGGCCGACTGCGCCGCCGCCGCGTCGTTCTACCTCGCCCACCGCCGGGCCCGGCTCGACCAGGTCCGCGCGGCGGTCGCCGCCGGCGCGCGGACGCCCACCGACGTGGTCGCGGCCGTCTACGCGGACGTCGACCGCTCACTCTGGTGGGCGGCGGAATGGTCGGTACGTGCCCAGTTGGAGTATCTGGGTGTCGACACCGGGGAATCTGCGCCGGGGGTCAGTGGGTTGGAGCACATGTGACCTGCCCGGTGTGCGGAACAGTCGCTGTCCCCGGCGCACGGTTCTGCCACAACTGCGGTGCCGCGCTGCCGGCTGCCGCCACGTTGCCGGCGGCCGAGCGTCGGGTCGTCACCGTTCTCTTCGGTGACCTCTCCGAGTTCACCTCCTGGTCGGAGGACCTCGACCCGGAACGCGTCGGCGCGGTCACCGACCGCGTGCTCGCGGCCCTGGCCGGCGCGGTGAAGACCTTCGGCGGGCACGTCGACAAGTTGACCGGCGACGGGATCATGGCTGTCTTCGGCGCCCCGGTGGCGCACGAGGACGATGCCGAACGGGCCGTGCGGGCCGCCCTGTCGATGCAGCGGGCCGTGCGCCGGGTGCTCGACGACGAGCGCGGTGGCGGCGCGCCGCTCGGCCTGCGGGTCGGCCTGAACACCGGCGACGTCATCGCGGGCATCCAGGCCGCCATCGAGTACACGGTCATCGGCGACACGGTGAACACCGCCGCCCGGCTGGCCGACGCCGCCGCCGTGGGCGCGGTCTACGCCGGTGGACGCACCGCCGCCACCACCCGACACGTCGCCTCGTGGCGGGCGCTGCGCCCGCTGCGGCTCAAGGGGAAGCGCGAGCCGGTCGAGGCGTACGAGCTGCTGGGCCTGCTGGACGCGCCGGGCACCCGCTCGGGTCTCGGCGACGAGGCGCCCTACGTGGGTCGGGAGACCGAGATCGGGCGGGTCGCCGGCCGGCTCGCCGAGGTTATCGACCAGGGTGATCCCCGTGTGCTGCTGATGACCGCCGAGGCGGGCATCGGCAAGTCCCGGTTCGCCGCCGAGGTCGAGCGCCTCGCGGCCGGGTACGACGTGGGCGCCGGCCGGTACGCGGCGCACACCGGCGCCCGGGTGCTGTCGGTGCGCTGCGCCGCCTTCGGTGAGCGGCGTCGGCTCGCACCGTTGGCCGACCTGGTCCGCGCCGCGGTCGGTCTGCCCAGCGACGCGGCCACCGCGCTGACCCGGCCGGCCGTGGAGGAGCGGCTGCGACGACTCGGTCAGCGGCTCGCCCGCACCGGCGAGACGGCACCGATCGCCAACGACCAACTGCTCGCCCTGCTCGGCTACGCCGAACTGCCCGCGCACGGCGCCACCGACAACGGCGAGTGGGGCGCGCCCGCCGCCGACGCCGAGGCGGTGCCGAACGCGGTGGCCGACCTGCTCAGCGGGCTCGCCGCGGAAGCGCCGCTGGTGATCGTGGTGGACGACCTGCACGACGCGACCGCCGAGACCATCAGCGCCCTCGGGCTGACCCTGTCCCGACTGACCGGTCCGGTGCTCGTCCTGCTGCTCGGGCGCCCCGAACTGGTCCGTACCGCCGGTGCGTTGACCCGCGTCGCGGACGCCGAGGTGCACTCCCTGCCGCCGCTGCGGGGTGCCGACGCCGCCCGCCTGCTCACCAGCTACCTCGGCGGCGGGAAGTTGCCGCCGGCCGACGCGGACCGGCTGCTCGCCACCGCCCAGGGCAACCCGTTCTACCTGGCCGAGCTGGTCACCCTGTTGATCGAGCGCGGCGCGTTGACCACCGCCGCCGGCACGCGGGGCCAGGACTCGTCCGGCTGGCGGCTGGTACCCGGCTCGCTGGGCAGCCGGCTGCTCTCCCGGGACCTCGCGGCCGTCCTCGCCGCCCGGATCGACGCGCTGCCACCGGACGCCCGCTCCGTGCTGCGCGACGCCGCCGTCGTCGGCGACACCGTGCCGACCGGCTCGCTCGAAGCGCTTCGTGAGCAGCGGGCCGGCCGGGACGGCAGACCGTCGGCGGTGGTCGCCGTGGAGTTCGACCGCGCCGTCGAGGAGCTGCTGCAACGCCGCATGCTGCACCGCACCCGCGCCGGATACGCGTTCGCCACCCCGCTCATGCGCGAGGCCGCGTACGCCGGGGTGAGCAAGGCCGAACTGGCCGAGCGGCACGCCGTGCTGGCCCGCTGGGCCGCGCCGGTGGAGGGGACCGCGACGAGCGCGGTGGGTGGTTTCACCGAGGAGGCCCGCGACGACTTCGTCGCCGCCCACGTCCAGCGGGCCGCCGCGCTCGCCGACGCGGTGAAGCTGCGACCGGACGCGCCGGCCCGTGCGGTGGTCCCGCTCGGTCTTGCCGCGCTCGGCCGGGCCGCCCGCCGGTCGCTGTCCGCCGGGGAGCCCGCACTCGCCGTCGAGTACGCAGAACGCGCCAGCGAGCTGTCCCGCGACGGGGTGCCGGCGATCGACCGGGTGGTGCACGCTCGCGCGCTGCTACAGATCGGTCGGGTCGTCGACGCGCTCGCCTTCGCCGAGAAGATCGCCGCGAACGCGGGGGACGACGCCACCCGGGCCAGCGCGCTGCTGCTCGCCGGGCAGGCCCAGCAGACCCTCGGTGACCAGGGCCGGGCGGAGGCCGCCTGGCAGGAGGCGTTGCAGGTGGCGACCGCCGGAGGGCTGCCCACGCTGCGCGCGTCCGCCATGCGCCGGCTCGGCATGGGCGACTTCGTGGCCGGTCGACTGAGCCAGGCGAGCAGCAGGTTGGCCGCCGCGTACCAGGTCAGCCTCGGCGCGCAGGATCGGCGTGGGCAGGCCTGGTCGCTGCAGAACCTGGCGTGGGTGACCACCACCCGGGGTGACTTCGCCGGCACCGACGCGGTGCTCGGCCGGGCCGCCCGGCTCTTCGCCGAACTGAAGGACCCGTACGGTCGGGCGTGGCTGCGCGGCACCACCGCTTTCGCGCGGCTGCTCGCCGGCCGGCTGCAGGAGGCGTGCCGCCTGGCCCAGGTCTTCCTGCCCTTCGGCGAGCGCGTCGGCGAGGCGTGGGCGGTGGGCACGCTGCGCGCGGTCGCGGCATTCGCCACCGCCGAGCTGGGCGAGCTGGCCGAGGCGGACCGGGAAGCCCGCCGCGCGTACCGCGAGTTCGCCGTCGCCTCCGACGACTGGGGGCGCGGGTTCGCGCTGGTGGTCCGTGCCGTCGTGGCGCGTGGGCTGGGCGAGCCGGAGCACGCCGCCGACCTGCTCACCGACGCCCTGGCGTACGCCGATCAGACCTCACACCCGCTGCTCACCGGAATGGCCGGCACGCTGCGCGGCTCGGTGGCGCTGGACATGGGCGACCACGAGACCGCCGAGCAGGCCGCCCGGGCGGTGCTGACGGCCGTCGAACCGCACAACCCGCAGGCGCCGGCGCAGGTCGCGCCCCGGGTGCTGCTGGCCACCGCCCGACTGGCGGCCGGTGACCCGGCGACCGCGGTCGGACTGCTCGCGCCCGTGGCGACGGCCGCCGCCAACGCGCCCTCCCTGCTCCTGTCCCGCCGCCAGACCATGGCCCGGTACGCGTCGGCGCTGCTCGCCCACGGTCAGCGGGAGCAGGCGCTGGATTGGGCCCGACGGGCGGTCGCCGCACCTGCGGAGGACGTACGCAGTCAGGTGATCGCGGCGAGCGTGCTCGCCGAGGCGTTGGCGGCCTGCGGCTACCCGGCCGAGGCCCGTTCCTGCGCCGACGAGGCGGTCCGCCTGGCGTACGCCACCGAACAGCGCAGCGAACGACCGGCCGCCAAAGCCCTACAGGAACGCCTGACCCCCTGACCGGGCCTCTCGCACCGCAATGCGGGGTGGGTGGGTTTGGGAGTTGGGTGGGTTTTGGCGGTTCTGGGGATGTGGTTGGCCCGGGGAGCGGCTAGCGTGTCACCACCGCGCGGTGGTCCACAGTGGTGACCGTCGCCGTGCCTGGGGGAGGCTCACCTTGAAGCTGCCGCGTTCCGTCGCCGGCTGGACCATCGCGGTCTTCGGCGTTCTCGCGCTCGTGATGGGTGCCGTCGGGCTGCTCTGGCCGGAGGCGCAGTTGCGCATGCTCGGGCTGGAGGTGCCGGCGACGCGTTCCCCCGGTGACCACACCGGCACGTTCCTGCTGGCCTCGTCGATGGCCGCGTTCAACATGGGCGTCTACTACCTGCTCGCGACGGTCACCGAGTGGCGGCCGTTCTACCGCTTCACGGTGGTCTTCCGGTTGGTCACCTTCACCGTGTTCACGATCGCCGTGCTGGCCGACATCGCCCCCGACCGGTTCTTCGGCGTCGCCGCGTGGGAGGGGCTCGGTGCCGTGGCCACCGCGATCGGACTTCGCGTGGACGCCCGCCGGGCCACGCCGACCGCCCCCGTTGCCGAGTCGGCCGACCCCGCGCCGGCCGCCCCCGTCGGGTCCGCATCGGCTGGCGTCGACACGTCGACGGGAGCCGCTGCGGAGACCTCCGGTGCGACCGGTGCCGCTTCGGCGGATGCGGCGCGCTGAGCCACCGGCGGGGTTGGGTATTTTCGAGCGGTGACCGACACCTCGACCGGCGGCTTGCGGGTGCCGATCGTGCCCGGTCTGACCGATTTGCGGGTCTTTGCCCGAGGCGGTTACGCGACCGTCTACCAGGCCACCCAGATCTCGGTCGACCGTGAGGTCGCCGTCAAGGTCGAGAATCGCACGCTGGACAGCGAGCGCGACCAGGCCCGCTTCCTGCGCGAGGCGCGGGCGGCCGGGCGGATGTCGTCGCACCCGCACGTGGTGGACCTCTTCGACGTGGGTGTCACCGTCGACCAGCACCCGTACCTGATCATGGAACTGTGCGACGGGTCGTACGCCGAGCGGATGCGCAACTCGCCGCTCGGTCCGGTGGATGCCCGGGACCTCGGCATCAAGATTGCCGACGCGTTGGCCCACTCGCACGGCGCCGGGGTGCTCCACCGGGACGTGAAACCCGCCAACATCCTCTACTCGAACTTCAACTCGGCCGTGCTCGCCGACTTCGGCCTGGCCGTGCTGGCCGAGGCGCGGGACGCGTCGGTCACCCTGGAGGTGCTCACTCCGGCGTACGCGCCACCGGAGATGTTCAGCCACAGCCCGCCGTCGCCGGCTGTCGACGTGTACGCGCTCTGCGCCACCCTCTACGCGGTGATGCACGGCCGACCGCCACGGTGGCAGTCCGAGCGCAATCCCAGCCTGGTGACCGTGCTGGAGATGTTCAACCAGCCGATCCCCGGCCTGCCCGGCGTGCCGGACGAGCTGATCGACGTGCTGCGACTCGGCATGGCCAACGATCCTGGCGACCGGCCGTCCGCCCTCGAACTGCACGACCTGCTTGCCACACTGCCGTTCGGCGGGCCGGCCGCCCCGGTAAGCGGTGCCCCGGTCAGCGGTGGCCCGACCCGGCCCGGCCCCGGCCTGTACGGCACCGGCCAGCCCGGCCTTCGTCCCCCGGTCGAGGACTCCCGCCCCAGCGTTCCCGGTGGCCGCCGCTGGCGGCGGCGCTGGTTCCTCGGAGGCGCCGGAGTGCTGGCGCTCGCCGCCTCGGCCACCACCGGTGCCCTGATCGCCAGCACTGACGCGCCGCCCGACCCGTCTCCCTCGGTGACCAAGGTCGCGGCACCGGCGACCGGGCCGCTGCCCGGTTGCTCGACAGACGCGGGCGCGCCGACCGGGCTGCCCAGCGGCGCTCGGTGCCTGCCCGAGCTGGAGTGCTTCGGCCCGGTACGCATCCGCGGCACCCGCGCCGAGGCGGCCCGGGTCCCCTGCGACGGCCGGCACACCTGGGAGACGTACGCCGAGGGCATCCTGCCGGTGCCGCTCGTTGGCGC
Source organism: Micromonospora sp. NPDC005172 (assembly GCF_040608555.1). Taxonomy (NCBI): domain Bacteria; kingdom Bacillati; phylum Actinomycetota; class Actinomycetes; order Micromonosporales; family Micromonosporaceae; genus Micromonospora; species Micromonospora sp. NPDC005172. Next base: position 66,423 of record NZ_JBEXIL010000017.1, on the reverse strand, counting down.
GGGTTACGACGAGGTGGTCGCCGCCGAGCAGGTACGGCAGGTGTGCAGCGCGACGACGTTCCGGCTGACCACCGAGATCACCCAGCTGACCGGCTGGCATCTGGAGGTCCTGCCACCCGTGGACGGCAACGTCGACCGGGTCTTCCGATGTCTGGCGGGTCGGGGCGTCGACGCGCTCACCGTCCCCACGCTCACCGGTCGCTGAACCCGCCGCGCGTCCGACCCCGGTCACGCACCGCACGCAACGCGTCCCGGCTGTCCAGCGCGTCCAGCGTGTCCGCGTCGATCCCGTACGGCATCAGATCCGGCGGTCCCGTCGGGCTCGGCTGGTCCGCCGGCTCCGGTTCGTTCCGCTGACGGGCGGCCGACACGGCGACCACGGTGACCATGGTCAGCAGCACGCACAGCAGCGCGAGAACCACCCCGACGAGGTCCTGCCGGCGCAGGACGACCAGCAGGACGAGCAGCGCGAGGGCTCCCGGCGCCGCGACCGCCGCCACCATCCGCGCATCGATCCTGGACAGTCGATTCACCCTTCCAGCATGTCGTGACCCGGGCTGCTGTCAACCGGAGAGGCGATACGCCACGCCGATCGGCATTGATCGAACGGACGAGCCGACGTGACCGAACGGCACGCACACGCACTGGACCGCTCTCGCTACTCTCGGTGTTCCGCAGGCTGGTCCGTCAGCGAGGTCGCCCATGAACGTACGCAGTCCCCAGTCCCGGCTCCGCTCGGTCGCGACGACGCTGGCGGTCGCCCTGACCCTCACCCTTGCCGCCGCCGCCGGATGCGACAGCCGCAAGGAACCGGACCTGTCCTCCGTGCAGGAGAAGATGCGCGAGTCGCACATCTACGGTCAGTCGAAGCTGCGCATCGGCGTCGCCACCAACGAGCCGCTGATGGGCGACCTCCAGAACGGCCAGCATGTCGGCTTCGACGTCGAGATCGGTCGGTTCATCGCCGCCTCTCTCGGCTACGAGGGCGAGCAGCAGTTGGAGTTCGTGGCGGTGGCCACCGAGGACCGGATTCCGTACCTGCAGGGCGGCACCGTCGACCTGGTGGTGTCCAGCTTCTCGATGACCGAGGAGCGCAAGGAGGTGGTCAGCTTCGCCGGGCCGTACTTCGTCACCACGCAGGAGGTGCTGGTGCCGGTCCGGCTGAAGGACAAGATCCGCACCATCGAGGACCTGCGGAACCCGGCCTACAAGATCTGCACCAGCGGTGGCTCCACCACCGAGACCGAGTTGGAGAAGCGCCAGGTCAAGGCGTTGGTGGTGAAGGACGTCTGGGACTGCGTGAACGGCATCCGCGCCGGTCGGTACGACGCGGTCAGCTCGGACGAGACGATCCTCGCGGGCTTCCTCGCCTCGTACCCGAAGGAGTTCGAGATCGTCGACCTGCCCTTCGGTACGAGCGAGCTGTTGGGCATCGGTGTGCCGATCGGTGACCCGGCACTGCGTGACCTGGTCGCGTTCTTCCTGCAGAAGAGCTACCTACAGGGGCGCAATGGGCAGGCCAGCCCGTGGCAGACGGCGTACAACCGGACCCTGGGCCCGTGGTTGCGCGTCGAGAAGAGCCAGCCGCAGCCGCTGGAGGTACCGGAGCTTGTCGACTTCGACGACAAGGCGCCCCGGCGGTGAGCGCGGCGCGGACCGCGACCGGTGACGCGAGCGCCGACGGCCCGGTGCCGACGCCTCGCGCGTCCGTGCCGCCGGACCACGTCGAGGCGGACGCCGACGAGGGCCCGAGCGCCGTAGCCGTCGGATCGGCCACGGACGCGGTGCCGGCGCGGTCGGACCCGACGGAGCGTCGGGCGCGCGCCAGCCAGTCGTTCTGGACCGCCGCCGTGGGCGTGCCGGCGATCTTCTCGGTGCTCCGGCTCGGCGTGGAGGCGGGCGGGGAGCTGCAGACCACGCTGTTGCTGGTCGCGAACGTCGGGACGGTCAACCTGCTCGCGGGGTTCCTGACCACCGCGGCCAGACTGCTCTCCACCGGGCTGGTCGCCGTCTTCGCGCTCGGCGCGGTGCTGGCCGTGAGCGTGGAGCGCCTGCCGCCGGGCACCCGACGCCGCCCGCTCTTCGCCCGCTGGGCGGACCTCACCCCGGCGTGGTTCGTGCTGGCGAGCTTCCTGCTGGCCCTGCTCACCTGGCCCCTGCTCTACCTGCCGCTGCTGCTGCCGGCGTTCGTGGCCGCGTTCCAGCTCCGGCCGGAGCGGTTGCACGAATGGGTCGTACCCCGGCTGTTGGCGATCGTCGCGCTGTTCGCCGGGTACGGGTGGCTGATGCTTCCCACGCTGCGCGACGCTGGCGCGCAGCGTGAACTGCTGGTGCTGGCCCTTCTGGTGTTTCCGCCGGTGCTGGCGCTGTTCATCGCCGGGCCGCTGCCCGGTGTGGTGATCCGTCCACTGGCGTCGGTGACCGAGGTGGCGGTGCTGGCCATGCTGGTCTGGGCCGCGCTGCCGGTGATCAGCACGCCGGTGTTGCCGCTCACCGTCACCACTGTGGGTGCCGAGAACGGCCCGACCGAGGACGTACGCGGGCACGTGGTGACCACCGACGACGTCAACATGGTGATCCTGCAGGAACGGGGTGGGGTCCGGTACGTGCCGGTCGGCCTCGTGCGGGCGCAGGTGCTCTGCCCCAGCGAGGAGGAGCTGCCCCGGCACCGGCTGCGCATCCACGACTTCCACGTCGAGGACTCGCTGCTGGAAGGGCTGGGCCGCCGTGTACGGCCGGTGCACCGCATCGACGCCGCCTGCCGCGCCCCCGGCTGAGCGCTGGCGACACCACGGGTTACCTGACCCGTACGCGCGAACTGGACCGCCTCGGTTGACCACCCGCCGGGGCGATTCGCCGTTGGATGACCAGCCCGGCCCTCATGACGTACACCTCGCGCTTGGCGGTGGCGTCGCCCCGCGCGTCGAGCACGTATCCGGTGACCCAGATCCAGTCGTGGTAGGGGTCGGGCTCGCCAACGGACACCACACGCAGCATCAGCGCCCGGTCCCCGCTGAACTGCGGCGAGCAGGCCGCCCCGATCAGCACGACGTCTCCGGGCTTCACGACAGCCAGCCGAGGAACCGGCGGTAGACGGCATCGGCGGGAGCCCAGGTCATGTCCTGCGTAGCTGCCGCCAGGTGCGAGCCTAGATAGATCCGGAGGGCTACCGGCGACGCGGCGTACTCCCCCAGCAGCTCCAGGCGGCTTGTGGCACAAGGCCAAGGCCGATCGCACGCCTCGCACAGCCAGAGCGGAAGCACCGGCCCGTGCGCGGCCATCAGCTCTCACCTGGCCAGTGACCCCGGTTGATCGGGATCTTGTGTCTGGCGCGGCAGGGCAGCTCGTTCCCGCACTTGCAGACGTTCCGCCACTTGATCCACGACCACACCGGCTTATGCCTGCGAGCCAAGGTCATCGCTACCGCCGTTAGGTACTCCCTGTACGTCACATGCCGACCCATCCGCACTCCCGCAAGATCAGAATGGTTCTCTAATTTGCAAGTCCAAAATAATCGTACGGATGGAGTCACGGTTTGGGAACACACCGTGAGGGTCTACGTCACGTGGCGTTAGGTCGGCCATACTCGGGCGATGGTCAATCCGACGATTCAGCGGCGGCGGCTCGGCAACGAGCTGCGCAGGGCGCGCGAGGCAGCGGGCAAGACGCAAGATGAAGCCGCCGACGTGATCGACTCTTCATCGAGCAAGATCAGCCGGTTGGAACTGGGCCAGTCCGGCATCCGCCTTACCGACCTCAAGCTGTTGCTCGACTTCTACGGGGTGGCCGGCGACGAAGCCGAGCCCTTGCGTGACCTCGCGCGAGCAGGTCGGCAGCGTGGGCGGTGGAGCGGCTACCGCAACGTCGTCCCGGACTGGTTCCGGCAGTACCTCGACCTTGAAGCCGATGCGGCAGAGATCCGGTGGTACCAGCCCGAAGTCATCCCCGGCATTCTTCAGGTCGAGTCCTACATCCGAGCGATGATCGACGGTGACGATGTAGATCGACAGATCGCAGTGCGGCTTGAACGACAGACGGTCATCGATCGCGAGGACGGGCCGGAGTTGAGCCTGATCCTGAGCGAGTCGGCGCTACGGCGAAACCTCGGTGACCGGGCGACCATGCGAGAGCAGTTGCTGCACATCGCAGAGGTCAGCCGCCGCAAGAACGTGACGGTGCAGGTGTTCCCACTCAACGCTGCGACCTACGTAGCCTCGTCATACAACTTCATCGTTCTGCGGTTCGGGGAGGCGTCGGACGTTATCTACGTCGAAACCTTCACCGACGCCGACTACCTTGACAGTCCCGAAGCCGTCCGGGCATACACTCGTTTATGGGATCGCCTCCAGGCGGCAGCCCTCGGGCCGGTAGAGTCCCGCAAGCTCATCCTGCGGATCGCAGACGAGATCAAATAGAGGTTGACCATGATGACCCCGGACCTCACTAACGCGGCGTGGCGGAAGTCCACACGGAGCGACAGCAACGGTGGCGCGTGCGTCGAGGTGGCAGGCAACCTGCCCGGCGTGGTCGGGGTCCGTGACAGCAAAGACCAGCAGGGACCGGTGCTGGCGTTCAACCCGGCCGCCTGGTCGTCGTTCGTCCAGGGGCTCAGGCGTCGGTGACTGGCCGAACGCCCCCGGTCCGCGTGGATGGGAGGCGCCTGGCTGAGTGGCGCTTCTTGGCCGTAGCCACCCATGGGCACACAAATGCCCGCGACGGCACAACACGATTGCGGGGATGGTCGCAGTTTGAGTGATCGATCTGAGGACTTTCCACCTCCGACGCCCGTTGTCGTGCCACACGACACCTCGGCCGCGCTCAACCGTCGCCCTCAGTAGGACTTCTCCTGACCGAGGACGTGCTGGGCGACGAAGTTGAGGATCATCTCCCGGCTGACCGGGGCGATCCGGCCGGCCCGTACCGCGCCGAGCAGCGTCGCCACCCCGTACTCGGTGGTCATGCCGGCTCCGCCGAGGGCCTGCACGGCGGTGTCCACGGCGAGCGCGGCGGCCTCCCCGGCCGCGTACTTGGCCATGTTGCCGGCCACCCCGGCCTCCAGGTCACGGCCGGCGTCGTAGAGGGTGGCCGCCTTCTGGATCATCAGTCGGGCCAGCTCCACCTGCACCGCCGCGTGGGCCAGCGGATGCGACACCCCCTGGTGCGAGCCGATGCTCCGACCACCCCAGACCTTGCGGGTGGCGGTGTACTCACTGGCGCGCTCGATGGCGTACCGGCCGGTGCCGGCGCCCATCGCGGCCACCGTGATCCGCTCGGGGTTGAGCCCGGCGAAGAGCGCCGGCAGCCCGGCGTCCAACGACTCACCGAGCAGCGCGTCGGCGGGCACCCGCACGTCGTCCAGGTAGAGCAGGAACTGGTTCTCCGGGGAGACGATCTCCATGTCCAGCTTGGACCGGGTCAGCCCGGCAGCGTCGGTCGGCACCAGGAACAGGGCGGGCTTGAGCTTTCCGGTGGAGGAGTCCTCGGTCCTCGCGACGACGAGCACGTGACCGGCCTCGTCGACGCCGGAGATGTAGCACTTGCGGCCGTTGAGCACCCAGTCGTCGCCGTCCCGGCGGGCGACCGTGCCGAGGCGGTGGAAGTTGGAGCCGGCCTCCGGCTCGGTGATCGCGAAGACGATCTTCGCCGAGCCGTCCGCGAGACCGGGCAGGTGCCGTTTGTGCTGCTCCTCGGTGCCGTGGCGGGTGATCACGGTGGCCGCGATGGCGGGGGAGACCACCAGCAGCAGCAACGGACACCCGGCCGCGGCCAGTTCCTCGCAGACGATGGCCAGCTCGGTGATGCCGCCGCCCCCGCCGCCGTACTCGGTGGGGATGTTGACCCCCAGGTAGCCGAGCCGGCCGGCCTCGGTCCACAGCTCGCTGGTGTGCTCACCGGCCTTCGCCTTCTCGACGAAGTAGCCGTGGCCGTACCGGCGGCCCAACGCCCGCACGGCGTCACGCAGCTGGTCCTGTTCGGGGGTGAGGTCGAAGGTCATCGGTGGTCCTCCTCGATAACGGCCAGCACGGCGCCCGTCCGCACCTGACCGCCGGCTGGCACCGGCAGTTCGGCGACCACGCCGTCGACGGGGGCGAGTACGGGATGTTCCAACTTCATCGCTTCCAGCGTGAGCAGTGGATCGCCGGCCGCGACCCGCTGGCCGACCTCGACGTGCACCCGGGTCACCGCGCCCGGCAGCGGCGCGAGCAGCGACCCGGCCGCCAGCTCCACCGTCGGCAGCGGGAGACGCGGCAGCTCGGCCAGGCTCGCCGCCCCGTCCGGGCCGTCCACGAAGACCTGCGACCCCACCCGGTGTACGCGGAACGCCTGCCGGACCCCGTCGACGTCGAGCACCGCCCGGTCAACGGTGGCCTCCACCAACTCCACGGTGGACGCCCCGGTGTCGCGGTCGTCGGTGTCGCGTTCCACCGACCACTCGGCGAGCCGGCCGGTGCGGTCGAGGCGGTAGCGCACCCCGATCTCGCCGTCCGGGCCGCCGAAACGGGTGACCTGTGGGACGGCCGGCACGTTACGCCAGCCGGAGGGGAGCCCGGCGAGGACCGGAGCGTCCTCCCGACGCCGCGCGGCACCGGTGAGCGCGGCGGCGAGCGCGGTGACCGGGAGTCGGTCGGCGGGGAGCAGCGGGGCGAAGACCTCCGGGTGCCGGTCCAGGAAACCGGTGTCGATCTCGCCGGCCGCGAACTCGGGGCTGCGTAGCACCCGGACCAGCAGGTCGCGGTTGGTCGCCACCCCGTGCAGCTCGGCCCGCGCCAGCGCGCCCGCCAGGGCGCGAACCGCCTCGCCACGGGTGGGTGCCCAGGCGATAACCTTCGCCAACATCGAGTCGTAGTGGACGCCGACCGCCGAACCGTTCACGACTCCCGAATCGAGACGCAGACCCGCCCGCTCGATCCAGCGGAACTCGCGGTCGACCCCGGGCACGTGAAAGCGGTGCAGCGTGCCGGTGGCGGGCCGCCAATTCTGCGCCGGCTCCTCGGCGCAGAGCCGCACCTCGATCGCGTGGCCGCGGGTGTCGGGGTCGTGGTGCTGCGCCGGCAGCGGCTCGCCCTCGGCGACCAGCAACTGCAAGCGGACCAGGTCCAGCCCGCCCGGCGTGACCAGCTCGGTGACGGGGTGCTCCACCTGGAGCCGGGTGTTCATCTCCAGGAAGTAGATCGCCCCGTCGGGCGTCAACAGGAACTCGACAGTGCCCGCGCCCACGTAGTCGACAGCTCGCCCGGCAGCCAAGGCCGCCTCGTGCAGACGCTCCCGCACCTCGGCCGCCACGAGACCGGGCGCCTCTTCGATGATCTTCTGGTGGCGGCGCTGGATCGAGCACTCCCGGACGCCGAGGACGTGCACGGTCCCGTGCGTGTCCCCGAAGATCTGCACCTCGACGTGCCGGCCACGCTCGACGTACCGCTCGATGAAGACCGTGCCGTCGCCGAACGCCGCAGCCGCCTCGCGGCGCGCGGAGGCGACCGCCTCGGCAAGCGCGGCGACGTCCCGGACGATCCGCATGCCCCGGCCACCGCCACCGGCGGACGCCTTCACCAACACCGGGAAGTCGGTGACCTCGTCGGCATCGGTCCAGCTCGGCAACATCGGCACGCCCGCCTCGGCGAGCAGTGCCTTCGCTGCCAGCTTGTCACCCATCGCGGCGATGACCTTGGCCGGTGGCCCGACCCAGGTCAGGCCCGCGTCGGTCACCGCCGCCGCGAAATCGGCGTTCTCTGCGAGGAACCCGTAGCCCGGATGGACGGCGTCCGCGCCGCTGCGCCGGGCCGCCGCCAGGATCAGGTCCACCCGCAGGTACGTCTCGGCGGGAGTGTCACCGGGTAGCCGGACCGCCTGGTCGGCCTCGGCGACGAACGGCGCGTCGGCGTCCGCGTCCGAGTGCACGGCGACGGTCTGCACGCCCATCGCCCGGCAGGTGGCGAAGACCCGGCGGGCGATCTCACCCCGGTTGGCCACGAGCAGTCTGGTGATCATCAGCGCTGCGCCTGCTTTCTGTTCGCGACTGCGGGACTCCGCTTCGCTGCATTCCTCGCGCTCAGGGGTCAATGCCGGAAGACGCCGAAGCCGTCGGCGCCCTTCACCGGTCCGTTGTGGATCGCCGAGAGACAGAGCCCGAGGACGGTACGCGTGTCCCGAGGGTCGATCACCCCGTCGTCGTAGAGTCGGCCGGAGAGGAACAGCGCACCCGACTGCGACTCGATCTGCTGCTCGACCATCATCCGCATCGCCGCGTCGGAGTCCTCGTCGTAATCCCGGCCACGGGCGGCGGCAGCCTGCCTAGCCACGATCGACAGCACACCGGCGAGCTGCGCCGGGCCCATCACCGCCGACTTGGCGTTCGGCCAGGTGAACAGGAACCTCGGCTCGTACGCCCGACCGCACATGCCGTAGTTGCCGGCCCCGTACGAGGCCCCGAGGTTCACCGTGAGGTGCGGCACCGTCGAGTTCGACACCGCGTTGATCATCAGGGCGCCGTGCTTGATGATGCCGCGCTGCTCGTACTCGGTGCCGACCATGTAGCCGGTGGTGTTCTGCAGGAAGATCAAGGGGGTGTCGGAGGCGTTGGCGAGCTGGATGAACTGGGCCGCCTTCTGCGCCTCCGCGCTGAACAGCACTCCGCGCGCGTTCGCCAGCACGCCCACCGGATAACCGTGCAGCTCGCCCCAACCGGTGACCAGCGAGTCCCCGTACGCCGGCTTGAACTCGTCGAAGTCGCTGCCGTCGAGGATGCGGGCCAGCACCTCACGCGGGTCGAACGGCACCTTCAGATCGGAGCTGACGATGCCGAGCAACTCCTCCGGGTCGTACTTCGGCGGCGTCGGCACGGTTGTCCGAGGAGGAGGGCCGTGCTTGTGCCAGTTCAGGCGGCGTACGCACTGTCGGGCCAGCCGGATGCCGTCCCGCTCGTCCTCGGCCAGGTAGTCGGCCAGCCCGGACGTGCCGGCGTGCATCGCCGCGCCGCCCAGCGACTCGTCGTCGGTGACCTCGCCGGTCGCCATCTTCACCAGCGGTGGCCCGGCCAGGTAGACCTGCGACCGGTCCCGAATCATGATCACGTGATCGGACATCCCCGGCACGTACGCCCCACCGGCCGTCGCGTTGCCGAACACCACGCTCACGGTGGGGATGCCTGCCGCCGACAGACGGGTCAGGTCACGGAACACCCGACCGCCGGGGATGAAGATCTCCGCCTGGCTCGGCAGGTCAGCCCCGGCTGACTCGACCAGGTTGACCATCGGCAGCCGGTTGGCCAGGGCGATCTCGCCAGCCCGCCGGGTCTTGGCGAGCGACCACGGGTTGACCGCGCCGCCGCGTACCGTCGGGTCGTTGGCGACGATCAGGCACTCCACGCCCTCGACGACGCCGATGCCGGTGACCACGCTGGCGCCGACCGGGAAGTCCGTGCCGTAGGCGGCGACCGGCGACAGTTCGAGGAACGGGCTGTCCGCGTCGACAAGGAGTTCGATCCGCTCCCGGGGCAGCAGCTTGCCGCGCGCGTGGTGCCGGCTCACGTACTTTTCGCCGCCGCCGGCGCGCGCCTGATCGAGCGCGGCATCCAACTCGGCCAGCCGCTCCAGCAGGGCCGCCCGGTTCGCCGCACAGCCCGGCGCGGCCGGGTCGATCACGCTGTCCAGAATCGTCACCGTTCCTCCTTCGTTTGCGACTGCGGGGCTCGCAAACCCGGCTCACTCCTCGCGCTCACAGGCCCATGCCTTTTGCGATGATCTCGTTCATGATCTCGGTGGTGCCGCCGCCGATGCCGAGGATTCGCGCGTCGCGGTAGTGCCGCTCCACCTCGGCGTCGCGCAGGTAGCCGAAGCCACCGTGCAGTTGCAGCGCCTGGTCGACGACGTGGTCGCAGGCGGCCACGGCCACGTTCTTCGCCATGGCCACCTCGGTCACCACGGGCTCGCCGGCCGCTACCCGGGCGGCCACCTCGTGCACGTACGACCGGGCCGCCTCGGCCCGCGTGTGCATCTCGGCCAACCGGTGCCGGACCACCTGCCGGCCGACCAGCGGACGCCCGAAGGTCTCCCGGTCCCGACACCAGCGCACCGCCAGCTCCACGCAGCGCTGCGCGGTCGCGTACGCCTGCGTCGCCAGCGACAACCGTTCCGCCGCGAAGTGCTGCATGATCGCCAGGAAGCCGGTGTTCTCCGCGCCGATCCGGTTGGTCACCGGTACCCGCACGTCCACGAAGGACAGCTCGGCCGTGTCCGAGCAGTGCCAGCCCAGTTTCTCCAGCCGGCGTCCCACGGTGAACCCGGGCGAGTCCTTGTCGATCACGAGCAGGGTCAGCTCACCGCTGCCGGGGAAGTCGGTGCACACCGCCGTCGTCACGAAGTCGGCCCGGTGACCGCTGGTGATGTAGGTCTTCGACCCGTTCACCACGTAGTGGTCGCCGTCCCGGATGGCGGTCGTGCGGATGGCGGCCACGTCCGAGCCGCCGTCCGGCTCGGTGATGGCCAGGGCACCGATCATCGTGCCGGCCAGGGTGGGTCGGACGTACCGCTCGATCAGGCTGTCGTCACCCGGCGTCGAGGTGCCGGTGAGTCGACCGCCCAGCGATCCACCGGTACGGGCACCGGCGGCGGCGACCATGTGCGGCAGCGCGATGCCGTGCGTGAACAGGGCCGCGACCAGCCCGGACGACCCACCGGCGCGAATCAGCTCCTCGGTCACGATGATCGAGTCGAGCAGGTCGCCGCCGCTGCCGCCGACCGACTCGGGAAAGCCGATGCCGAGCAGGCCCAGCTTCGCGGCCGTGGCGTGCAGCGCCCGGGGGACCTCGCCGGCCCGCTCCCAGTCGTCCAGGTGCGGCAGCACCTCCCGGGTGACGAACGCCCGGGTCAACTCGCGAAGCTGTCGGCGCTCCGGGGTGTTCGCGATGCTCATGGCCTGACTCCTGCCGGCAGGTCGACGATCCGTGCGCGGAGCAGCTCGCCCAGCGCCTTGGCCTGCGGATCGAACCGGGTGGATGCGGCGACCCCGGCCCCGAGCAGGCCCTCGATCACGAAGTTCACCGCGCGCAGGTTCGGCAGCTCGTAGCGCCGGACGGTCAGGTTCGCCGTCTCGGGCAGCAGCTCGGCCAACCGTTCGACGGTCAACCAGGCGCGCAGCCAGACGTATCCGGCATCGGAGCGCGCCCAGACGCCGAGGTTGGCGTCCCCACCCTTGTCGCCCGAGCGCGCGCCGACCAGCTCACCGAGCGCTCCGCGCCGGGTCGGACCGGTGACCGCCGCGTCGCCGCCCGACGCCGTCTCGTCCGGCGTGATCGGTGCCGTGCGGACGGGCGGGGCGATCGGTACCCGCTCGCCACCGGGCAGGACCGCCACGTGCCCCACCTCGCCCTGCGGAACGGTGTCGGCCGTGAAGACGCCGTAGGGTGTCGCGTCGCCGGGCAGGGTGGTCAGCGTGCAACCCGGATACGAGGCCAGCGCCAGCTCCACGGCGGCGGCCGAGAACGCCCGCCCGGCCCGCGTCCGGTCGCTGTCGCGCAGGTGTACGTGCAGCAGGGCGCTGGCCGCCTCGGTGTCGGCGGCGTCCGGGTGATCGGTGCGGGCGAGGGTGAACTCCAGCCCGTCCGTGCCCACCGCCTCCTCGATCTGCCCGCGCACCAGGGACGCCTTCGCCTCGATGTCCAGGCCGCAGAGGACGAACGTCATCGAGTTCCGGAAGCCACCGAGGTTGTTGACGCCCACCTTGAGCGTGGGCGGCGGCGGTGTGCCCCGCGCACCGGTGACCCGTACCCGGTCCGGACCGTCGGCGTGCAGCGTCACCGTGTCCAGTCGGGTGACCACGTCCGGCCCCAGGTACGCGGGCCCGCCGACCTCGTACAACAGTTGAGCGGTGACGGTCTCCACGGTGACCGCGCCACCGGTGCCCGGATGCTTGGTGAGCACGGCCGAGCCGTCGGAATGCACCTCGGCGATCGGGAAGCCGGGCCGACGCCCTCCGTCGGGCAGCTCGGTGAAGAAGCTGAAGTTGCCGCCGGTGACCTGCGCGCCGCACTCGACGAGGTGCCCCGCGACGGTGGCCCCGGCCAGCTCGTCGAGATCGTCACGGCCCCACCCGTACCGCGCGATGGCCGGACCGACCACCAGCGACGCGTCGGTGACCCGCCCCGTCACCACGACGTCGGCGCCGGCGTCGAGGCAGGCGGCGATCCCGAACGCGCCCAGGTACGCGTTCGCGGTGAGCGCGTCGGCTCGTTGGAGGGCGTCGCCCTCGACGTACCCGATCTTCGCGGTCAGGCCCAGGCGGCCGACGATCGCCTCGATGGCGGCGGCCAGGCCGGCAGGGTTCAACCCGCCGGCGTTGGTCACGATCCGTACCCCCCGGTCGAGGGCCGTGCCGAGGCACGTCTCCACCTGCCGCAGGAACGTCTTCGCGTACCCGAGGTCGGCGTCACGCAGCCGGTCCCGGCCGAGGATCAGCATGGTCAGCTCGGCCAGGTAGTCGCCGGTCAGCACGTCCAACTCGCCGCCGTCGAGCATCTCCCGCCAGGCGGTGAACCGGTCGCCGTAGAAGCCGGAGGCGTTGCCGACGCGGATCACGCCGTGCCTCCGCCGCGGCCGGCCGGCTCGCGGCCGTCGCCCGGCGGCCCGGCGAAGGCCTGCGCCACGTCGAGCCATTCGTCGGCGACCGGGCCGGTGGCCAACAGGGCGAGGTCCGCCCGGTGTCGGCGCCGGGTGACCAGGAGACAGAAGTCCCGGGCCGGGCCGCTCAGCCGGTCGGCGGCGTCCTCCGGCCCCCAGGTCCAGGTGCCGCCGCCCGGCGCGACCAACTCGACCCGGACCGGCGTCGTCGGCGCCTCCCGGCCGTGGGCGGCGAAACCGTGCCCGAGGGTACGCACACCGAGGTGCGCCACGTGCCGGAGGCGATCACTGGGGGCGCGGGCGACACCGAGGGTGTCGGCCACGTCCTCGCCGTGTGCCCAGGTCTCCATGATCCGGGCGGTCGCCATCGAGGTGGCCGACATCCGGGTGCCGTACCAGGGCAGCTTCTCGCCGGTCGGGACCGCGACGAGCGCGTCGGTGAGCGCCGTCCGGCCGGTCCGCCAGCGGGTGAGCAGGTCGACGGGTGGGGCGAGGAACGCCTCGGCACCGGCGTCGACCATGCGGGTCGGGTCCGGCGCGGTCATCACCGTGGCGTAGAACGCCTCGGCGTCGGTGGCGGCCAGCAGCGCCACGTGGTCGGTCCAGGCGAGGTGGGCGATCTGGTGCGCGATGGTCCAGCCCACGGCCGGCGTCGGGCGGGCCCAGTCGGCCACCGACAGGGGTGCCACCAGCGCGTCCAGGTCCGCGGATTCGTCGGCCAGATCCGTGAGCAGGTCACTGAGGTCGACCATGGTGCCTCCGGTCGGTGCGGGCCGGTGTGGCCGCGGTCAGGGCGTGAGCAGGGTGGAGAGTTGGCGTTTCCAGGTGACGAGCAGGGCGGTACGGCGGGCCGAGTCGTCGCTGAGCAGGTTGGCCACCCCGAGGCCGCGCATCAGGTCGAGGGTGGCCTGCACCGCCTCGCGGACGCCGGGGCGGCGCTCGTCGACACCGAGCAGGGCGACGGTGAGCCGGTGCATCTCCCGGCCGACGGTCGCCTCCAGCGGCACCAGGGCGTCGCGAAGCTCCCGGTCGGTGCGGGCGGCCACCCACAGCTCGAGCGCGGCCACGAAGAGCGGCCCGGTGAACGCCGCCGCGAGCAGGTCGATCACCCGATCCAGCCGCTGCGGGCCGGCCGGTAACGCCTCGGCCTCGGTGCGCAGCTCGTCGGCCCGACGCTCCGCGAGGTGCTCGACGGCGGCCGTGACCATCGCGGCCTTCGTGGGGTAGTGGTGCAACTGTGCGCCCCGCGAGACGCCGGCCCGGGCGGCCACGACGGTGGTCGTGGTGCCGGACCAGCCGTGCTCGATCAGGCAGTCGACGGTCGCCTCCATCAGACGGGCCTGGGTGGCGCGACTGCGCTCCTGTTGGGGGACACGCGTCGATGCGGTGGACACGGGAACAGCCTGCGGGGCGCGAAACAAACAGTCAAGACTGACTTTTACCGTGTTGGTGACCGACGTGGGCCGCGCTCTCCTGCCGTCAGGCGAAGAAGTCCTGGTCGTCGCCCATCCAGTCGTACTCGGGACCACGCCGGCCATCGCGGGCCGCCGGCCGAGGTCGCGGTGGGTCGGCGGCCGCAGGTGGGGCCGACGGCGGAGCGTCCCTCTTCGGAGGCTGGGGCGCGGGCGGCGATGGGGTCGGCGTCGGAGGGCTGAGCCCCTGAAACCGCTCGCGGATATCCAGAATGTCCCGCTGGAGGTTGACGATCTGGGTCCGCAGCCTCTGCTGGGCCTGATCGGACTCCTGCCGGTACCGATCGAGTTCCTGGTAGCGGCGATCCGCGATGTCACGCGCATCCGCCAGATCGAGGCGCGTCTGCATCTCCCGCTGCTCGAGTTCCTGGTACTCGCGCTTCTTGTCCTCCAGAGCCGCCTGACTGTAGATCGCCTCTTCGTGGGCACTACGTACGCGTCGCTCAAGCGACTCCGCGGTCTCTTCGGCGGTGCGGACACGCTGCTGAAGCATGGCGACCAGACCGTCGAGTTCCTGCTTGGTCTGTCTGATGACCTGGTGGGTCGATTCGAGGGTGGTGTAGTCCTTCTGCAGCGAGTCGAGCTGACCCTGAAGACCGGCGACCTGATCACGAAGACGGGCGGAGAGCTCCTCGCCGCGTTCGAAGCTTTCCTGGAGCCGGCCGATCTCCTCCTGCAGCAGTAGTACACGAGTGGTGGGATCACGAGCCTCCTCCGGCGAGGAGATCGCGTCCTCCACTGTCGTCCCGTCGACGATCAGCTTGCCGGTGTAGCGAGGCGGCCTCTCCCGATGCACGACGTAGTAGATGCCGGCAAGGCGTTCGGCGTGGTGCTCGTGCCAGCCCTCCTCGGCGTCGTCCGGAGCGCAGTGAGCGAGCACCCACTCGACGAGCTGCCACTTGGGCCGACCTTCGAGCTGCCGACTGATTGCCTTGTACGGATCTGAGCCGTTGGTGGCTTCCCGGACCTTGTCCGCCAGGCGTCGCATCGAGCCGTATCCCTTGCCGTGTCGAATCTCCATCAGCTCGCGGAGGGCGTCGCTCAATGGGTTCGTCGACTGCCTGAGGGTACTCACGACCGTATGTTTACAGGGGGGATCCGGATAAAGGCAGTCAACTTCCGGCTGTTAGGAAGTGTGCCGGCGCGCCGATCGGTCCATAAGGGACAACTTCCGCCCTTGAAGGACCTGTCGTCGATGAGACGCTGACTGATCGGACGGCAGGGGTGACTTTCCCGACGATCGGAATTGAGTGATTCTCGAATATCCGCCCGGGGGTGAATTCGACCGCCCTGATCGATCGGTGTTCTTGCCAGCGGCGAGATCCCGGCAGGTCCGCGTCGAGTCCCGACGACAATTCCCGATCTTCCGACAGGCCGGAACTCCGGTCCGTCCAGAGGGAAGTCGGGAAGTCGGAATCGGCGAACTTACACGTCTTCTGGAGATCCACTTGGGCGTGGTGCCATCTCTAGGCCAGCCGCAAACGCGTCGGCAACGCTCAGGGGCGTCTACCGCCTCGCGCTCACGATCGAGGTAGACGCCCCTGCCGGAACCCCAAGGGGGCTCAGATGGCGAGTATGACGGAACCACCCGCGGGCACAGAAGACCTGTCCCCGCGCGACCGGGTGTCGGATCAGGTCGCGCCGGTCCAGCACAACGGCGGCACGTGGGCCGCCGTCGCCGTCGTCGTCCTGGTGCTCGGCGGTGCCGCCGGGCTCCTGGCGACCGGCCACACCCTGCACGAGTCACTGATCGGTGCCGGCGGCCTGGCGCTCATCGGCGGTCAGGTCGCGCGGCGCATCGTCGCCGACGCGGGGCCGCTGCCCACGATGATCGTGGCGTTCGCCGTCGCCGCGTTCGGCGGGGTGATCTGCGTGCAGGGCGCCACCCTCACGGAGGCCGTCGCGGGCGCCGGTCTCGGCGGCTTCGCCGCGGGCGAGGTCGCCGCCCGCATGTTCGGCACCGATCCGCGATCACGGCGTCGGGCATAGCGCCGATGACCGGCGACCCGGCTCCGGCCCTCCCGTCGCAATGTGGCGCAAGGGCCGGAGCCAGGTGGGCGCGGCCACTCGGGTCAGCGGCCGTCGCGGGGGCCGAAGACGGCGAGCGCGTCGGCGTCACTGTGCTGGGAGCGTAGGTATTCGTCCGCCCAGGCGGCGGCGTCCGGGAAGGTCGACTCGGTCGCCACCCGGGCACAGGCCGCGTCCACGTCGAAGGCGGTGCGGCGGAGCTGGACGCCCGGCCCGAGCATGGCCCACCACGCGCCCGCGCCCCCGTACGGCATGCCGAGGCTGCCCGCGTTGACGACCAGCCGCCGGTCGACCAGCCGCGTGAAGGGCATGTGGGTGTGGCCGCAGACGACCGTGGTGACCTCGGCCGGCAGGCCGGCGAACACCTCGGCCCAGCGAGCCATCCGGGAGTCGACGAGCACCAGTTCCTCGTCGTCGCGAGGCGTCGCGTGACAGAACAGCGTCGGGCCGAGGCCCTCGATCTCCAGCGTCACGGTCGCGGGCAACGCGGCGAGCCGGGCCACCTGGTCGTCCCGGAGCTGGTCGGCGGCCCAGTTCGACACCTCGATCGAGGCGGGTCGCCCGGCGCGGGCCTCGACGAGCTCACGTTCGCAGTTGCCGCCCACCCAGCAGGCACGGTCACCGAGGTCGGCGAGCAGATCCAGCACCTCGACCGGCTGTGGACCGGCCGCGATGTCGCCGGTCAGCACGAGCAGGTCGGCGGCGGCGACGTCCGGCTCGGCCAGGACGGCCTCCAGCGCGGGCAGCACGCCATGGATGTCGGAGAGTACGGCAACGCGCTTCAGCATGGCCCCACCCTCGCTGGCCCGGCACGGGTACGCCAGCGATTCTGCGCCGGGCAGACGTATCCCGGGCAGACGCAACATCAGGCGGACGACGACGTCCCCGCCTGCCGTCGGTGACGGCGGGCGGGGACGGGACGTACGGCTCAGACGCGGGCGCGGCGGGCGAGGCGCTCCGGGTCCAGGATGATGATGCTCTTACCGTCCAGTCGCAGCCAGCCGCGCGAGGCGAAGTCGGCCAGCGCCTTGTTGACCGTCTCCCGGGAGGCGCCGACGAGCTGGGCGATCTCCTCCTGGGTGAGGTCGTGGGTCACGCGCAGGACACCGCCGTCGCGGGTGCCGAACCGGCCGGCCATCTGGAGCAGGTTCTTCGCGACCCGGCCCGGCACGTCCGTGAAGATCAGGTCGGCGAGCGAGTCGTTGGTCCGACGCAGGCGCCGGGCGAGCACCCTGAGCAGCTGCTCGGCGATCTCCGGGCGGTTGTTGAGCCACGGCCGCAGCGCCTGCTTGCGCAGCCGCACCAGCCGGGTGTCGGTCACCGCGGTGGCGGTCGCCGTACGCGGACCCGGGTCGAAGAGCGACAGCTCACCGACCATGTCCGACGGCCCCATCACCGCGATCAGGTTCTGCCGGCCGTCCGCCGCCCGGCGGCCGACCTTGATCTTCCCGGACAGCAGGATATAGAGGCTGTCGCCGGGCTCGCCCTCATTGAAAACGATCTCGCCCTTGCGGACCTCGATCGTTTCCATCTCCTTGGCGAGCGCCTCGGCAGCTTCCGGGTCCACACCCTGGAAGATCCCGCTGCGGGCCAGTACCTCATCCATCGCGCACCTCCGGTTGCGCGTGCCGTCCGTCGGCCCGGGGCCGCCGTCCGCTGATCCCCTCGCGCGCCGCCAAGTCTAGGCGCACGTGAGCACGAATCAGAGGTCGCCCCTGGAATCTTGATCGGTGGGCGTAACCTGCCCGACGTGCTGAGGGCCCCGATTCTGACCAGCCGCATCGAGGGCGGCCGGCCCGTGCCGCTGCTCGTCTGGCGGGCTGACGGCCCTCTGCGGGCGGTCAGCAGCGGCCCGCTGGGCGGCGGCGTCGGCGTCCGGCGGTGGGTGCTGAACGCGACGGTGCCCATGTCGTACGACCGGGACGACCCCGCCGCCCACCTGGCCGCGCTCGCCGCGGACCTGGCCCTGGACGGGCCCGGGGTGGGCCTGCTGACCGGCGTCGACGTGACCGAGGTGGTGGCCCGGACGGACACCGGTGTGCGGGCCTGGGCGACCGTCGGGCTCGGCACGCCGGTGCCCGCCGCCGCACCGGCCGCGGGCGCGCTCACGCAGCGGGTGGGCACGGTCAACATCGTGGTGTACGTGCCGGCCCGGCTCGCCGACTCGGCGCTCGTCAACGCCGTCGCCACCGCCACCGAGGCGAAGACCCAGGCGATCGGCGAACTGGGGTTGCCGGGCACGGGCACCCCCACCGACGCGGTCACCGTGCTCTGCCCGGTGGACGGGCCGGACGCGGCGTACGGCGGGCCGCGCTCGACGTGGGGCGCCCCGCTGGCCCGTGCCGTGCACGCCGCGGTGCGGGCGGGCGGCGAGCGGCCGGTCGTGCCCTGGTCAGACCGACTGACCGGCTGAAACTCCGACCGATCGGCCCTCGTCGGCGCGTTCCGGGCTCGATAAGGTCGCGAGCGATGTACGCTGCCGCCCCCCTCGCGCCCCGCCGCGTCGCCATCGGCCTCGTGGTGCTGCTGGCCGCCCTGCTCGCCGCAGGCTGCGCCGACAGTGGGGAGGCCTCGGTGTGGCAGCCCGGCGCCGGTGGTGGTGGCACGGGCGTGCCGCTGAGCACGGCCGGGCCGAAGGCCAGCGGCGGCGCGTCGACGTCCGGCGGGGACGACGCCATCTCGCTCTCCGCGACCGGCGACATCATCATGGGCAACGCGCCGAGCCGGCTGCCCGCCGCCGGCGGCAAGGGGTTCTTCGACCCGGTCACCGGGGCACTCAGGGCCGACCTGGTCATGGGCAACCTGGAGGAGCCGCTGACGGTGGACACCGGCACCGGCAAGTGCGGGCCCAACTCCACCCGCTGCTTCCAGTTCCGAGCCCCGCCGGAGTACGCCGCGCACCTGCGCGACGCCGGCTTCCGGCTGCTCAACCAGGCCAACAACCACGGCTACGACTACGGGCCGAAGGGCTACCAGAACACGCGTAAGGCGTTGGAGAAGTACGACCTGGAGCACACCGGCGCGCCGGACGAGATCACCGTGGTCGACGTCAAGGGCGTCAAGGTCGCCGTGGCCGGCTTCTCGTCGTACGTCTGGTCCAACAGCCTGGTCGACATCGCCAAGGCCAGGACGGTCGTCGCCAAGGCCACCACCATGGCCGACGTGGTCGTGGTGCAGGTGCACATGGGCGGCGAGGGAGCGGACAAGACCCGGGTGAAGCCGGGCACCGAGCTGTTCCTCGGCGAGAACCGGGGCGATCCGGTCAGGTTCTCGCACGCGATGATCGACGCCGGCGCGGATCTGATCGTCGGGCACGGGCCGCACGTGCTGCGCGGGATGGAGTTCTACCGGGGGCGCCTGATCGCGTACAGCCTCGGCAACTTCGCCGGCGGCGGCAACTCGTTGAGCAACGCCGGGCGGCTGGGCTGGGGCGGCGTCCTGAAGGTGTCGCTCAAGCCCGACGGCGCGTGGGCCGGTGGCTCGTTCACCTCGACGTACATGAACTCGGCCGGCAGGCCGACGATGGACCCGGACGGCCGGGGCCTGGGCCTCGTCATGGAGCTGAGCCGTACCGACTTCCCCAGGAACGGGGCCCGGATCGACGGGCAGGGCAGGATCACCGCGCCGACCGGCGGTTGACCCGACGAGGAACGTCCGGGGTGCGACGTAGGCTGACCGTCGTGACCAGTAGCCCTCCCGGTGCCAGCGAGACCGACCTCGGGCGCACACGCCGCGCCCGCAAGATCGGCCGGGTGCTGACCGAGACGCACCCCGACGCGCACTGTGAGCTGGACCACTCCAACGCGCTGGAGCTGTCCGTCGCCACGATCCTGTCCGCGCAGTGCACCGACAAGAAGGTCAACGAGGTCACCCCGAAGCTCTTCGCCCGCTACCCGAGCGCCGCCGCGTACGCCGGGGCTGACCGGGGCGAGATGGAGGAGCTGATCCGGCCCACCGGCTTCTACCGCAACAAGACCGACTCGCTGCTCAAGCTCGGGCAGGCCCTCCTCGACCGGTACGACGGTCAGGTCCCCGGCCGGCTCACCGACCTGGTGACGCTACCCGGGATCGGTCGCAAGACCGCCAACGTCATCCTCGGCAACGCCTTCGACGTCCCCGGCATCACCGTCGACACGCACTTCCAGCGGCTGGTCCACCGGTGGCGGCTGACCGCCGAGACCGATCCGGTCAAGATCGAGCACGCGATCGGCGCGCTCTACCCCAGGCGCGACTGGACCATGCTGTCGCACCGGATCATCTTCCACGGGCGGCGGGTCTGCCACGCCCGTAAACCCGCCTGTGGTGCGTGCACGCTCGCGAAGCTCTGCCCCTCGTACGGCACCGGCCCCACCGAGCCGTCCGCCGCCGCCAAGCTGCTCAAGGGCCCTCGGGCGCGTGACCTGGCCGTGGCGGCTGGGATCGACCCGGAGCTGGTGCCGCCGCAGGCGGTCGCCGCGGAGGTGCCGTGAACCGCCTTCTGACGGGTGCGCTCCACCGGCGGATCGCCCTGCTCGCTCTGCCGCTGGCGCTGCTCGTGGGTGGCTGCACCACCAGCCCGACCGACGACGCCGCGCCGCGGTCGGCCGCAGCCGAGCGTCCGTCGCCCTTCAAGGACTGCGCCGCGTTGGGAGCGCCTCCGGCGTCGTCCAGCCCTGCTGCTGCCTCGACCGGTGCTGGCGCTGCCTCCGGCACGCCCAGCCCCGGTGCTGCCGGTTCGCCCGACGCCGGCGCGACCGGGACGGCTGCGGGTGGGCAGGAGCTGCCGGCGCTGACCCTGGCCTGCTTCACCGGTGGTGCGCCGGTCGCGCTGCGAGACCTGGCCGGACCGGCCGTGATCAACGTCTGGGCCTCCTGGTGCGGGCCGTGCCGCAAGGAACTGCCCGCGTTCCAACGGCTGAGCGAGCGGACCGGCGGCCAGCTCCGGGTGGTCGGGGTCAACACCCGCGACAGTCGCAGCGGCGCCCAGTCCATCGGCGAGGACTTCGGCGTACGGTTTCCGGTCCTGGTCGACCAGGGCGACGCGCTGCAACGGGAGCTGAGGCGCAACGCCTTCCCGCTGACCCTCTTCGTCGACGCGCGGGGCCGCATCCGACACATCGACTCCACCGGTGCGCTCGACGACGCCCAGCTCGCCGCGCTGGTCCGCCAGCACCTGGGCGTGGCGGTGCCGGCGTGACCCGTCGACCTCCGGACTGGATCGACCCCCTGCTGAGCCGGCTGGGCACCGCCCGCGTCGAGGACTTCACCCGCCTCACCACCCCGGCCGAGGGTGGGCGGGAGAGCGCCGTGCTGGTGCTGCTCGGTGAGCAGGCCGACACCGGGCCCGACGTACTGATCCTGCAACGGGCCGCGACCCTGCGAAACCACGCCGGTCAGCCGGCCTTCCCCGGCGGCGCGGCCGACCCGGAGGACGCCAACACGCGTGCCACCGCGCTCCGCGAGGCGAACGAGGAGGTCGGCCTCGATCCGGCCAGCGTGACCGTGCTGGCCGAGTTGCCGAAACTGTGGATTCCGGTCAGCGATTTCGTGGTCACCCCGGTGCTGGCCTGGTGGCACGACCCGCATCCGGTGCATCCCCGGGAGCCCGCCGAGGTGGCGCACGTGGCACGACTGCCGATCCGCGAGCTGGTCGACCCGGCGAACCGGCTCCGGGTCCGTCACCCGAGCGGCTGGGTGGGTCCGGCGTTCTCCTCGCGCGGCATGCTCGTCTGGGGCTTCACCGCCGGAGTGTTGGCGGCTCTGCTCGAGATGGGCGGCTGGGCCCGCCCGTGGTCGCCCGGTCGGCTGGTCGACCTGCCGCCCACGGGTGCCGCTCCCGCGCCCTCGGCAGGCACCGACGAGGTCGACGAGACCGCCCTGCGCTGACCACGCGGTCACCTTCCGCAAGCGATGGTCATCCGCTGGGCGCGGTGCCCGTACGCTGGACCCCGTGTCCGTCGTGGATCTCGTACTGCTGCTGCTCATGCTCGTGTTCGCGATCAGCGGATACCGTCAGGGTTTCGTCATCGGCATCACGTCACTGTCCGGCTTCTTCCTGGGCCTCCTGCTCGGCCTGCAACTCGGGCCGCTGTTCGCCCGGCAGTTCGTCGACGCCGGCACCCGCGTGCTCATCTCACTGGTGGCCATCTTCGGATTGGCGGTGATCGGGCAGGCGCTCGCCGGCTGGCTCGGCTCGCACCTGCGCAAGACGATCACCAGCGACGTGGGCCGGCGGATCGACGACATCGGTGGCGCCTTCGTCTCGCTGTTCGCGGTGCTCCTGCTGGCCTGGCTGGTCGCCGTACCGCTCGGGTCGTCGTCGGTGCCCTGGCTCGCCGCCTCGGTGCGCAACAGCGCGCTGATCAGTGTGGTGAACGGGGTTCTGCCGGAGGAGGCGCACCGGCTCTCGACCGCGTTGGAGGACACCGTCGACACCGACGGTTTCCCGGACGTCTTCGGCGGCCTCGCGCCCACCCGGGCCCGGCAGGTGGACCCGCCCGACCCGGCGCTGGCGGGTTCCCAGGTGGTGGTCAACGGTCAGCGTTCGGTGGTCAAGGTGCTCGGCTCCGCGCCCAGTTGCTCGCGCCGCATCGAGGGCTCCGGCTTCGTGTACGCCGACGACCGGGTCATGACCAACGCCCACGTGGTCGCCGGTACGCGCTCGGTGGCCGTGGAGTTGGGCGGCGAGCGGTACGACGGTCAGGTGGTGGTGTACGACCCCAACCGGGACCTGGCGGTGCTGCTGGTCCCGGGGCTCCCCGGCCCGTCGCTGCGGTTCGCCGCCGGCAACGCGGGCAGTGGCTCGGACGCCATCGTGCTCGGCTTCCCGCTCGACGGCCCGTACAACGCGCAGTCCGCCCGGGTTCGTGACGTCGACCGGATCAAGGGGCCGGACATCTACTCCTCCGGCGATGTCACCCGGGAGATCTACACGATCCGGGCGCTGGTACGCAGTGGTAACTCCGGCGGGCCGCTGCTCTCCGCCAACGGCCTCGTGCTCGGCGTCATCTTCGCGGCGGCGGCCGACGATCCCAACACCGGCTTCGCGGTGACCGCCGCCGAGGCCCGTCCGGTGGCGTTGGCCGGCGCCGAGCGCAACCGGGCCGTCGCCACCGGCGAGTGCACCTGAGCGCCGCTCCGGATCAGGTGCGGGCCGGGGCGGCGGCCGGCAGCTTCGCGCGCCCCCAGTGCAGTCCCCGGTCCAGGACCGCCCGGGCCATGATCGCCACGCAGGTGCCGCCGTTGAGGAAGGACGCCGTCACGTCGCTCGGGTGGTGCATCCCCCGGTACATGCGGGTCAGCGCCACACCCACCGGCACCATCAGCAGCAGCGTCCACCAGGCGACCTTCGCGCCGGTGCTGCGCGCCCGCAGGGCCATCAGCACCGCGATGCCGACGTAGAGGGCGACCGCTGCCGACGTGTGCCCGGACGGGAAGCTCGACGTGGGCGGTGAGACGTCCATGTGCTCCACCGCGGGTCGCTGCCGGTCGATCACCAGGGTGGTCAGCAGGAACACCAGCGCCTGGGCGGTGACGGCCGCGCACAGGAACAGGGGCTCCCGCCAGCGCTTCAGCCAGAGTCGCAGCGCCAGCGCCACCAGCACGGTGACCACGACGATCATCTGAGTGCTGGCGAGCGTGCTGAACACCAACGAGACGTTGTTCCAGCCGCCGGTGCGGTCACCGGCGAACTCCCGATTGACCGCGTCCTCGACGGTGAACGGCCAGGTTCGGTTCAACACCCGAGTGACAAGCACCCCGAGCAGCACCATGACGCCGAAAAGGAGGGAGACCGGCAGCAGCACCCGCCGGACGATCTGGACCACGGTGTCGGACATGAGCCGGCCAATACCCGGTCGGCGTCCCCGTCACGCCTCAGGTCGCTTCGGGCTGCCGCTCGACCTCGGGCGCAACACCGTCACGGGTCGGCCGGACCGGCCGGAGACCCGTGTGCGCTCGCCAACTGGTGAACGCGGCAGTGGTCGCCGCGACCACCGCCACGCCGAGCAGCCAGCCACCGAGCACGTCGCTGGTGAAGTGCACGCCGAGCACGACCCTGCTGAGCCCGGTGACCAGCGCGAGCAGCAGCGCGGCGACCCAGAGCGTGACCCGCGCCGCCCCGCGTCGGACGTACGGCAGGAACACCAGCAGCAGCACGCCCGCGGCCAGGGTGGCGTTCAGCGCGTGCCCGGAGGGGAACGAGTAGCCGGCGGCCCGGGCCACCGGGTCGAGCAGTTCCGGACGGTGCCGGCCGACGAGCAACTTGAGCAGCGGACCCATCAACCCGCCGACCACCATCGTGGTGGTCGCCCAGAGGGCCAGTCGCCGGGCGTGCCGGCGCACCAGCCAGATCACCGCCAGCAGCACGACGACCCGCAGCGGCATCGGCGCGAACACCTCGCTCCAGACCCGCATGAGCATGACCCAGGCCGGGTGGTTCACCGCGTGGTCGTGCAGCGCGTCGGTGATCGTCGTGTCCAGCCGGTGCAGCGGCGCCCACGCCCCGAGCACCAACAGCGCGAGCAGGGCGAACGGCACCAGCACCAGGAACGCCGCCGTCGCCGCCAGGGTCAGCCGCAAGCCCAGCGAGTGGTCCGGGTCGAGGCGACGTCGCCGCCAGGACGGGCGGCGGGTGGGGTCGAGGGTACGTGCGGCCGGCGTGCTCATGAGGTCGGTTCTACCCCGCCGGCGGGGCAATCAGGCCTGTCGTCCAGCCGTTCAGCGAGTGCGCTGGCGGAACCGGCGCACCATCAGCGCCGCGCCGGTGACCAGAGCGGCGAAGAGCACGGCGCCTGTCCAGAGTCGCTCCGGTGCGGAATCGGCCGGTACGCCCGCCGGTCGGGCCGTCCACCCCGTCTGCTGCCGGGGAGCGGTGAAACCGAGGTCACTGCCCGCACCGCTCACCGGGTCGTCGTCGCCCGAGCCGGGGGCCGCACCGAAGCCGACCACCCCCGGCGAGGTCAGATCGTCCAGCGGGTTGGCGCTGACGGGGGCGACATCCGCCGTCAGCGCGGCCACCGGGTCGACCACCCCGTACCCGAAACGGTCGTCCCGGCCGGTCGGGCCGATGTCCCGGGCGGTGGACACGAGCCGGTTGACCACCTGCCCCGCGGGCATGTCCGGGTAGCGGGACCGGACCAGCGCGGCCGTGGCGGCCACCAGCGGTGCGGCGAAGCTGGTGCCCTGCACCCGCCAGTACCCGTCGGTCGGACGGGCGCCGACCAGGTTGGTCGCGGGAGCGGTGAGCACCGTCGCCCGACCGGTGATCGACCCGGACCACAGGTTGTCGCTGTTGCGCTCCAACCCGGCGACCGCGATCACGCCCGGTTCACGGGCCGGGTACCAGGGCTTGGAGTCGGGCGACGTGGCCAGGTTGCCGGTGCAGGCGACCACCACCACGTCGCGGGCGAACGCGTAGTCCAGGGCCGCCGCCAGGGCAGGGCTGTCGCCGCTGCCGCCCAGCGACAGGTTGATCACCCGGGCGCCGTGGTCGACCGCCCACCGGACACCCTTCGCGACGATCAACGCGTCGTCGTACTTGTTGCGCTCGTCCAGCACGCGGACCGGAAGGATCCGCGAGTCCGGCGCCAGGCCGACCACGCCCCGCTTGTCGTCGTTGCGCCCGGCGATCAGCCCGGCGACCGTGGTGCCGTGGCCCACCGGGTCCGGACCGGCGCCGCCGGCCGGCCCGACCAGGTCGAGGCCGGGGAGCACCTGACCGGCCAGGTCGGGATGGTTGGCGTCCACACCGGAGTCGACCACGGCGACGACCACACCGCGGCCGGTCGAGGTGCGCCAGGCCGAGTCGGCACGCAACTCGTCGAGCTGCCACTGCTCGTCACGTACCTGGTCGGTGCGGGCGATGCTGTCAGCGGGCGCGAACGCGGCCGGCGCGCCGGCGAGCTGCCCGCCGCTGCTTGGCGCGGTGACAGGTGCGGTGCTCGGGACCGCGACAGCGACCAGCGCCGCCGCACCGAGCAGCGCCCGGCCGGCCCGTCTGGCCACTGCCGGACCGCTGTGCCGAACCCCAGTCACATCCTCTGCCATTCATCCCGACGGAACCTCGACGATCGGAGATTACCGGTTTCCCCACCCGTCACGGGAGGAACCGCGAAGACAGGTCACGGTGACGGCAGATGTGCGAGCTGCACGAGGCGTACGCCCTCCCGTCGGGTGACCAGCCGACCACGGCCCGGTGGCAGCGGCCCGGGCCGCACCGGCCCGACGAGCGCGCCCTCCTCGGGGCTGCCCGCCATCACCAGTCCGGCCGTGGAGAGTTCCCGTAGCCGCTGCACGATGGACTCGTACTGGGACCGGCCCGCACCTCCGGAACGGCGGGCCAGCACCAGGTGCAGGCCGACATCGCGGGCGTGCGGCAGGTGCTCCTCCAGCGCCCGCAACGGGTTCGCCGGCCCGGTGGCCACCAGGTCGTAGTCGTCGACCAGCACGAACAGTTCCGGCCCCGACCACCACGAGCGGTCACGTAACTGCTGCGGAGTGACCTCCGGCCCGGGAGCCCGCCGCTCCAGGTAACCGGCGGCCGACTCGACCAGGTCGGCGGTGTGCGCGGCGGCAGTGCCGTACCCGATGAGGTGCGGCGTCTCGATGGCACCCAGGAGGCTTCGCCGGTAGTCGACGAGGATGACCCGGGCCTCCTCCGGCGTGAACCGGGTGGTGATCGAGGCGGCCAGCGCCCGCAGGAACGACGACTTGCCGCACTCGGCGTCCCCGAAGACCACGAAGTGCGGCTCGGCGGCGAAGTCGAGCTGCACCGGCCGCAGATCGGCCTCGGCGACTCCGATCGGCAGCCGCAGCCCCGTCGTCGCGGTGAGATCCAGATCGGCGTACGGCAGCACCGGTGGGAGGAGCCGGACCCGAGGCGCCGCCGGTCCGGCCCAGGCGTCGGCGATCCGTCCGACCAGCTCGGCGGTGCCATCGCTCGAACCGGCGAGCCGTGGGAGCGCGGTGAGGAAGTGCAGGCTCTGGGCCGTCACACCCCGGCCGGGGTGCTCCGGCACGTTCGCCGCTGCCCGCCGGGCCACCAGGGAGTCGGACGGGTCGCCGAGGCGCAGCTCCAGCCGGGAGCCGAACAGGTCCCGGATCGCCGGGCGGAAATCCAACCAACGCAACGCCGTGGCGACCACGTGCAACCCGTACGACAGGCCGCGGGTGGCCAGGTCGGTGACCAGTGGTTCCAGGTCGTCGTACTCGTTGCGCAGCGTGCTCCACCCGTCGACCACCAGGAAGACGTCGCCGAACGGGTCGACGTCCGGCTGGTCGGTGGTCGCCGTCGCGGCCCGCCGCTGCCGGTACGTGGCCATCGACTCCACGCCCAGCTCGGCGAAGCGGCGCTCCCGCTCGGCCAACAGAGTCGTGACCTCGCCGACGCTGCGGCGTACGGCGGTCGGGTCGGCACGACCGGTCACTCCGCCCACGTGCGGCAGGTCGCGCAGCGCCGCGAGACCGCCACCGCCGAAGTCGAGACAGTAGACCTGCACCTCGGCCGGGGTGTGGGTGAGCGCCAACGCGCAGATCAGCGTGCGTAGCGCGGTGGACTTGCCGCTCTGCGGCGCGCCGACCACCGCCACGTGCCCGGACGCGCCATCCAGGGCCAGCCAGAGCAGGTCCCGCCGCTGTTCCAACGGCCGGTCCACCACGGCCACCGGCACACTCAGCGCCCCGTGCAGCTCCGGGTTGCCCACGGTGAGCCCGCGCGCCGGATCCACCTCGACCGTGCCGACCAGCTCGTCCAGGGCCGGAGGGTCACCGAGCGGCGCGAGCCATACCTGGTGTGCGGGCGGGCCCTGCCCGACGAGCCGGTCGACCAGCAGGTCCAGCAGGGTCTCGCGGCTGCTCTCGTCCTCGGCCACCATGGGCAGGGCCGGGGTCGCCGGCTCCGGCAGCGGTACGACGTGAGTGGTGAACGTGAGCAGGCGGGCCCCCTCGCCAGCCGTGACGCCGCTCGTGTCGGCCCGGCGGCGTACGACCCCGGAGACGTACGCAGCCTTGAACCGCGCCAGCGGATCGGTGCCGGCGCGCAGGTAGCCGTGGCCCGGCGAGCGGGGCAGCTCGTGCGCGTCCGGCACCCCGAGCACCGTGCGGGACTCCAGGGCGGAGAAGGTGCGCAACCCGATCCGGTACGACAGGTGCGTGTCCAGCCCGCGCAGCCGGCCCTCCTCGAGGCGCTGGCTGGCGAGCAGCAGGTGCACGCCGAGCGACCGACCCAGCCGGCCGATCTGCACGAACAGGTCGATGAAGTCGGGCTTGGCGGAGAGCAGTTCGGAGAACTCGTCGCAGATCAGCAGCAGCGACGGTAGCGGGGCGAGTGGGCTGCCGGCGGCCCGCGCCCGCTCGTAGTCCCGCACGCTGGCGAAGTTGCCAGCCCGGCGCAGCAGCTCCTGCCGGCGGACCAGTTCCCCGTTGATCGCGTCCACCATCCGGTCGACCAGGGGCAGTGCGTCGGCCAGGTTGGTGATCACGGCGGCGGTGTGCGGCAGCCGGTCGAACGGCGCGAAGGTGGCGCCTCCCTTGAAGTCGACCAGGACGAAGTTGAGCTGCTCGGAGCTGTGTGTCGCGGCCAGCCCCAGCACCAGCGTGCGGAGCAGTTCGGACTTGCCCGAGCCGGTGGCCCCGATCAGCAGACCGTGCGGGCCCATCCCGTCCTGGGCGGACTCCTTCAGGTCCAACTCGATGGCCCCTCCGTCGACACCCACCCCGATCGGGACCCGCAGCCGGTCCCGGGCCGAGCGCGGCGCCCAACCCTGCTCGGCGGTGAAGCTCTCCGGATCGCCGAGGCCGAGCAGCTCCGGCAGGCCCAGATCGACGTCGAGTGGGGCGTCCGGGCCGCGGGCCGTACCGGCCAGCCGCAGCGGCGCCAACCGCCGGGCGACCGCCTCCGCGTCGGCGATGTCGAGGTGGTCGGCGCGGCCCACCTCGGCGTGCCCCTCGACCGACCACGAGTGCAGCCGCCGGCCGCGCAGTTCCAGCAGCAGCACGTACCGGTCGAGCAGGCGGGGCGGCGGTGTGTCCAGGTCCAGCACGGTGACCGCGTCGATGCCGCCGTCGCCGGTCAGGTCGGTCGCACCGGTCAGGTCGCCGCCGTCGAGGACCACCACCACGTGTGGACCGTCGGTGGCCGGCCCGGCCGGGCTGAACCGGGGCCGGCTGCCGAACACGTCCCCGAGCAGCAGTTCCAGCTCCGCAGCCGACGAGGTCACCAGCCGTACCGGCCCGAGCGCGTCCGTACGCCCGGGGTGGTGGGCGTGCGGCAGCCACTTCACCCACTCCCAGGCGGCTCGACGCTCCGGCCCGGCGCAGACCGCGATCAGCAGCTCGTCGGGGGCGTGGAACACGGCCAGCTGGGTCAGCGCGGCCCGGACCAGGGCCTGCGCCGCCGGGTCACCGGTGGACGGGCCGCCGGTGGACGGGCCGCCGGTGGACGGGCCGCCGGTGGACGGGCCGCCGGTGGCGGTCCGCACGTGCACGCGGGCGAAGCTGCGCAGGGACAGGGCCACCGGCAGCTCCGGCACCA
The DNA here is from genome assembly GCF_040608555.1 of Micromonospora sp. NPDC005172. Lineage (NCBI taxonomy): Bacteria > Bacillati > Actinomycetota > Actinomycetes > Micromonosporales > Micromonosporaceae > Micromonospora > Micromonospora sp. NPDC005172. The sequence goes on along the minus strand of NZ_JBEXIL010000017.1, from coordinate 36,799 downwards.
CGGAGTACGCGTCCAGGAAGCGGCGCAGCGCGCCGGCGGTCATCGGCTCCAGCTCCTCCAACGGCCGGGTGACCGGCGGCACGAGCGGGGTGGCCAGCGTCTGCGGGCCGACGGCGACGCGTACCACCGCGAAGTCGGGGTCGGCGGGGCGGCGTTCCCAGACCCGACGGCTGTCCACGGTGGACCACAGGCGGGCGGGGTCGGGGTGCCGGTAGTAGAGCCCGGCCCGCTGCTGCCCGGCGGTCTGCCGGACCCGGCGGCGCAGCGTCGCCAGATGGCGCAGGTACTCGCGGCGGGCCGCCATCATCTCGGACTTCTTCGGGGTGCCCGACGCGCTGCCCCACGTGGTGACGAGCATCGCCAGCGACGAGAGCCCGAACATCCCGCCCACCACGTACGAGTACGCCCCGCCACCACGGCCGAACATCATCGCCATCGCCACCGTGCCACCGAGCATGGGCAGGACCATCAACATCTGCTGCCACCGCCCGCCGGCCACCGCCGGGATCTCCGGCGGTGCCTCGACGGGCAGCTCGCCGACGGGGATCTCCGGCGCTGGCCGCCGCGGTGGGCGCTTGATGACGACGGTGGACACTCGGCCTCCTGACTGCGCTGGGTAACCCGAGCCTGGCTCATGGTAGGTAAAGTCCTGTCGTCCCCGCAGCCTCCGACACCGCTCGATATGGAGACCGGTCGATGACAACCGGACTGGCCCGCGTCACCATCAGCGCGCCCCAACGGCGGGTGGACGTCGCCCTGCCGGAGCAGGTGCCCCTGGCCGAGCTGCTGCCCGACGTACTGCGGCACGCCGGTGAGGGGCTGGCCGACGATGGCGAGCGGCACGGCGGCTGGGTGTTGCGCCGTACCGACGGGGCGGTGCTGGCGAGCGCTCAGGCGCTGCTGCCGCAGGGGGTCCGCGACGGTGAGGTGCTGCACCTGGTGCCGGCCCGCGCCCACTGGCCCGAGTTGGAGTACGACGACGTCGTGGAGGCGATCGCCGACGGCGCCCGTCGACGGGGCGGCGCCTGGTCGCCCGCCGCCACCCGGATCGCCGCTCTGGCCGGTGCCGGCGTGCCGCTCGCAGTCGGGCTGCTCGCCCTGTTCGCCAGTGGCCCGACCTCGGGGAGCCGCTGGGTCGCGGCGGCGGCCGTGGCGCTGCTGCTCACCGTGGGCGGCACCGTCGCCTCCCGCGCCAACGGCGACGGCGCGGCCGGAGCGACGCTCGGCGGGTACGCCCTGCCGTACGCCTTCGTGGCCGGTGCCCTCGCGGTCGGCTCGGGCGACCCGGTCGGCCCGCTCGGGCCGGTGCGCTGGGTCGGCGCGCCCGAACTGCTGGCCGGTTCGGTGGCGCTGCTGCTCGTTGCGCTGACCGGTCTGCTGACAGTAGCGAGCCGACTGCGCGTCTTCGTGGCCGGTGTCACGGTCGGCCTGCTCGGTGCCGGCGCGGCGCTCGGGGCGCTGCTGCTGACCCCCGCCGGCACGGCGGCGGTGGTGCTCAGCGCGCTGGTCTTCGCCATCGGGGCGATTCCGCTGTTGGCCATCCGGCTGGGCAAGCTGCCGCTGCCGCCGATCACCCTGCCGACCACCGCCTCGGGTGCCGAGTCGGAACGGCCCGGGGACCTACCGGACCGGGGCAAGGTGAACGCTGCCGTCACCCGTACCGAGGAGATGCTCACCGGGATGCTGCTCGGGCACGCCGTGCTGGCGGTCGGCGCCGCGGTCGTACTCGGGGTCGCCGGTGGGCTGGCCGGGCCGGTGCTGGTGGCGGTGGTCGCGTCCGTGCTGCTGCTGCGGTCGCGGCTGTTCGTGGCGCTGCGGCACCGGGTGCCGACGGTGCTGGCCGGGCTGGCCGGCTACGCGGTGCTCGGCGCGGTGCTGGTCGAGCGGACCGACGACGCGGGCCGGCTGGCGCTGGTCCTCGGTGGGGCGGCGCTGGGCCTGGTGACCGTGGCCGCCGGCACCGGGTATGCCCGGCGACCGGTCTCGCCGTACCCCGGGCGGGTCGCGGACCTCACCGACACGGCCCTGGTGGTCGCCGTGGTGCCGGTCGCCTGCGCGGTGCTCGACCTGTACGACAGGGCCCGGGGGCTGCTCGGATGAGCGGCTCCCGGGCCCTGTCGGTGGTCGTACGTCAGTGGTTGGACTCGCCGCGCGCCTCGGCGTCCCGCGCACGCTGGTAGGAGGCGTGGATCTCGGCCTCGGCCTCGGTGCGGCCGACCCAGGTCGCGCCCTCGACCGACTTGCCGGGCTCCAGGTCCTTGTACACCTCGAAGAAGTGCTGGATCTCCAGGCGGTCGAACTCGCCCAGGTGGTGGATGTCGCGCAGGTGCTCCTGGCGGGGGTCCTCGTAGGGCACGCAGAGGACCTTGTCGTCCCCGCCCTTCTCGTCGGTCATCCGGAACATGCCGATGGTCCGGCAGCGGATGAGGCAGCCCGGGAAGGTGGGTTCGGGGACCAGCACCAGCGCGTCCAGCGGGTCGCCGTCCTCGCCCAGCGTGTCCTCGATGAACCCGTAGTCGGCCGGGTACTGGGTGGACGTGAACAGGGTGCGGTCCAGCCGGATCCGGCCGGTCTTGTGGTCCACCTCGTACTTGTTTCGGTGACCCTTGGGGATCTCAACCGTCACGTCGAAATCCATCTGCACGCTCCCTCGTCTGCCCACGCTGGCTAACGGAACCACTGGCGCCCTCCGGACGGGTGAATGCCCACCCGCCGACTCCGGCCGCCGCATAGTCTTCGGACCGAAGTAGTGTCACCCAAGCCGATTTTCGCTGGGGGAGGAGGGGGTCGTGGGGAGGGAAGATTCACACTACCGCCCGGACGGGGGCGCCGCGCGTGGTACCGGACGATCCGGTGCCGGTGGGGCGAGCGGGCGGGTTCCGGTGCCCGACGCGCACCTTCCCCGGCCGCCGGAGGAGTCGGTTCCCGAGCGGCCGCCGCCGCTGCCGTGGCGTCCGTCAGGTTCGACGCCGGCCGGAGGACCCAACAACGGGCGCTTCCCGGTCCTCGGCGCGAACCACCCCACGAGCGGCCCGCGACCCACGGGTGCCGCACCTGTCCGACCGGCCCCGACCAGCCCGGCGCGGGGCGGCCGGGTGTCCGGTGACGGACCCACCGTCCGCTTCCCGACCGGCGTGCCACCGCTCGGTCCGCCGATCTCCGCGTTGCCGGCCCCGGCCGGCGCCGAACCGCCGGTAGCGCCGTCGAGCTCGCCGCGCCGTCGAGGTCGACTGGTGACCGTGCTGGCCGTGGTGGTGCTGTTGGTGCTGGCCGGCGTGGGTGTCGTCGTGACCCGACCCGGCCCGGTCGCCGCCTGGCTGGGCGAGGACGCGGCCTCCGGTCCGGCCGGTGCCGCCCCCGCCTCCGAACCCGACCCCTCGGACGTGTTGGGCGGCCCCGACCCGAACGCTCCGCTGCCCTCTGCCGACGGGGTACGCGCCGCGCTCGACCCGCTGGTCGGCGTGCCCGCCCTGGGTGACCGGGTGAACGTCTCGGTTGCCGACGTGACCACCGGCCAGACGCTGTACGCCAGGGGGGCGGACGACGGCACGGTGCCCGCCTCGGTGACCAAGCTGGCGACCGCGGTGACCGTGCTGGCCGCCCGTGGCCCCGGATTCCGTATCCCGACCCGGGCGGTGGCCGGTGCCAAGCCCGGCGAGGTGGTGATCGTCGGTGGCGGCGACCCCACCCTCGCGGTGAACAAGAAGGGTTACTACCCGGGCGCGGCACGCCTGGACGACCTGGCCGCGCAGGTACGTGCCGCCCTCGGCGGCACCGCGCCGACCAGCGTCACCATCGACGGCTCCCTCTACTCCGGTCCGCGGTACGGCCCCGGCTGGGACGACGACATCCCCACCGGGGGGTACGGCGGCGCGGTGACCGCGCTGATGACCGACGGCGCACGCACGGACCCGGGCGCCGCGCCCGGGGGCGCCGAGCGCGTCGCCGAGCCCGACCTGGCCGCCGGCAAGTCGTTCGCCCGGCTGCTCGGCGTACCGACCAGCGCCGTCAAGCGGGGTACGGCCCCGGCCCTGGCCACCGCCGCCGGTGGCACCCCGCCGGCCGGTACGGAGCTGGGCGTGGTGCAGTCGCCGCCGCTGATCCGGCTGGTCGACATCATGATCAGCGAGAGCGACAACCTGCTGGCCGAGGCGCTGGCCCGGCAGGTGGCGCTGGCCCGCAGCCAGAAGGCATCGTTCGATGGCGCGGCCGCCGCGATGGACGCCGAGGTGGCGGCGCTGGGCCTGCCCGCCGAGGAGATCATCCTCTCCGACGGCAGCGGGCTGTCGCGCCGCAACCGGATCAGCCCGTCCCTGCTCACCGACCTGATCCGGCTGGCCGCGAGCACGGACCATCCGGAGCTGGCCGGCGTCTTCGGCGGCCTGCCGGTGGGCGGCTGGTCCGGCACGCTGGGCGAGCGTTACCGGGGTGCCCCCGGAACCGCCGCCGGCGCCGGCGCCGTACGCGCCAAGACCGGCACGCTGACCGGGGTGCACGCCATCGCCGGCCTGGTCACCACGGCCGACGGTCGGCTGCTCACCTTCGCGGTGCTCACCGACAAGGTGCCCGGTGGGACGGACACGGCCCAGCCGGCGCTGGACCGTATCGCCGCCGCGCTGGCCGGCTGCGGCTGCCGCTGACCGCCGTCGGGGCGGGCTCGGGAGGCGTCGTATGGGCGGCGACCGGCGTCGATCGCCGACGCGAGCCCGGGCCGGGGTGTCGCGACGCGGGTACGGTGGGTTCATGGCGCAGTTCGTGGACTGGGATCTGGCCGCCGCCACCGCGGGGGCGTTGAGCAAGTCGGGCCCTCGGGTGTCGTACGCCGAGGCCACCGACGTGGTCGGCGACCTGCGTCGGCTGACCGACGAGGCGGCCGGGCACGTGGCCGACTACACCGGGCTGCGGGCGCAGGTGTCGCACCCGCCGGTGCGGGTCGTCGACCGCCGCGACTGGGCGGCCGCCAACATCGCCGGGCTGCGTGAGGTGATCACTCCGCTGGTCAGCCGGCTGTCCGGCGACAAGCAGCCCGGCGCGCTCACCGAGGCGATCGGGTCGCGGCTGACCGGGGTGCAGGCCGGCACGGTCCTGGCCTACCTGTCCGGTCGGGTGCTCGGCCAGTACGAGGTCTTCTCCGCCGACCCGGGGCAACTGCTGCTGGTGGCGCCGAACATCGTCGAGGTGGAGCGCAAGCTGAACGCCGACTCCCGGGACTTCCGGCTGTGGGTCTGCCTGCACGAGGTCACCCACCGCACCCAGTTCACCGCCGTGCCCTGGATGCGGGCGTACTTCCTGGGGGAGGTGCAGGCGTTCGTCGACGCGTCGTCCAACGGCGGTGAACATCTCGTCGAGCGGCTGCGGCGCGGTGTCGCGACGCTGTCCGAGGCGGTCCGCGACCCGGAGAGCCGCACGAGCGTCCTGGACATCGTGCAGACCCCGGCGCAGCGTGCCGTCCTCGACCGGCTCACCGCGCTGATGACCCTGCTGGAGGGGCACGCCGAGTTCGTGATGGACGGCGTCGGCCCGCAGGTGATCCCGAGCGTGGAGCGCATCCGGGCGTCGTTCAACCGTCGGCGCGAGGCGGGCAACCCGTTGGAGAAGGCGATCCGCCGGCTGCTCGGGGTGGACGTCAAGATGCGTCAGTACGCCGAGGGCCGCAAGTTCGTCCACGGCGTGGTCGAGCGGGTCGGCATGGAGGGCTTCAACTCGATCTTCAACTCACCGCTCACCCTGCCCCGGCTGTCGGAGTTGGGCGATCCGGACGCCTGGGTGGCACGCGTGCACGGCCCGGCCGGCACCGTCCCGTCCGCCGGCTGACCGTCCGTCGGTGGCCGCGCTCGCCCCTTCGGTGGCCGCGATCCGGGTGGCGGTCCGTCGCGCGCTGACTGACCTGCCGTCCGGTGGTCCGGTGCTGGTGGCCTGCTCCGGCGGCGCCGATTCGCTGGCCCTGGCGGCGGCGACGGTGTTCGTGGCACCCCGGCTGGCTCGGCCCGCCGGCCTGGTAACCGTGGACCACGGCCTGCAGGACGGTTCGGCGCAGCGCGCGGAGGTGGTGGCCGCGTGGGCCCGGGAAGCCGGATTCGCCCCGGTGGTGGCGGTGCCGGTGGAGGTGGCCGGGCGACCGGGTGGACCGGAGGCGGCCGCCCGGGAGGCCCGCTACGAGGCGTTGACGGAGGCGGCCCGGCGGTACGCGGCGGTCGCGGTGCTCACCGGGCACACGCGCGACGACCAGGCGGAGACGGTGCTGCTCGCGCTCGCCCGTGGGGCCGGCCCACGCGGACTGGCCGGAATGCCGGGCCGGCGGGATCTCTCCGGGGTGCCGCTGCTGCGGCCGTTGCTGGGGATCGGCCGGGAGCAGACCCGCGCCGCCTGTGCCGCCCTCGGGCTCGACCCGTGGCAGGACCCGCACAACACCGACCCGTCGTACGCCCGCTCCCGGGTGCGGGCCGACGTGCTGCCGGCGTTGGTGCGGACGCTCGGGCCGGGGGTGGTGGACAACCTGGCGCGTACCGCCCGGCTGGTGGCGGCGGACAACGCCGCTCTCGACGAGATCGCGGCGACGGCGCTCGTGGCGGCGCGGCACCCCGCCGGTGGCCTCGCGGTGGCGGAGCTGGTCAATCTGGCCGTCGCCGTACGCGGCCGGGTGCTGCACGCCTGGGCGCGGGAGCTGGGCGCGGTGGCCGGCGCGCTGTCGCACCGGCACGTCGACGCCCTGGACGCCCTGGTGACCGACTGGCACGGTCAGGGCCCGACCGACCTGCCCGGGGGTGCCCGCGTCCTGCGGCGGGGCGACCGACTGGCGGCCCTCAGCCCGGGCTGAGAGCTGCCGCGCCGTCCGCCCGGTCCCGGAAGGTGGTCCGGTAGCTGTGCGGGGTGGCGCCGACCCGGCGGCTGAAGTGGTGGCGCAGCGCCGCCGCGTCACCGAAGCCGGCCTGGTCGGCGACGGCCTCCACGCTCAACGGGGTCTCCTCCAGCAGGCGTCGGGCGAGCAGCACCCGCTGGTTGGTGAGCCAGTCGTGGGGCGTGGTGCCGGTCTCGGCCCGGAAACGCCGGGCGAACGTCCGTGGCGCCATGCCGGCGCGAGCGGCCAACTCCTCCACCGTGATCGTCCGGTCCAGTTGCCCCATCAGCCACTTCAGCACCGGTTCGAGGGTGGGTGCCTCGGGCGCCTTCGGGATCGGCGCCTCGATGTACTGGGACTGGCCGCCGTCGCGGTGCGGCGGGACCACCATCCGCCGGGCCAGCCGGGTCGCGGTGGCCGAGCCGTGTTCCTGGCGTACCAGGTGCAGGCAAGCGTCGATGCCGGCCGCCGTGCCGGCGCTGGTGAGCAGCCGGCCGTCCTGGACGTACAGCGAGTTGCAGCGGACCCGGGCCCGGGGGTGCCGGCGTTGCAGCTCGTCGGTGTACCGCCAGTGGGTGGTGCACTCCCGGTCGTCGAGCAGCCCGGCCTCGCCGAGCAGGAAGGCCCCGGAGCAGACGCTGATCAGGTGTGCTCCGCGCGCGTCGGCGCGGCGCAGCGCGTCGAGCACCGGCTCGGGGACGACGGTGCCCTGCCTGTGTGCGGGGACGGCGACCAGATCCGCCTCTTCGAGCGGGGCGAGGTCGGCGTTCGGGGTGAGGTGGAAGCCGGCGGAGGTGCGCACGGCAGCGCCGTCGGGGCTGCACACGTCGAAGCGGTACGCGGGGAAGCCGTCGGCCGTCCGGTCGGTGCCGAAGACCTCCGCGAGGACACCGAGCTCGAAGGGAGCGACCTGGTCCAGGGCGAGAACGGCGACGGATCGGAGCATGTGACGAGGGTAACCCGAGAGGTGGCAGTAAATCGATGCCCAGTGGCATCTCTGCCACTGTCCGGGCGGTGGGAGTCGGCGCAGACTGGTCTCAGTCCGGTGCGCACCGGCGGCGAAACCGACAGCAACCATGCGAAAGTGAGCGCCGCCATGGAGTTCCTGCTCTTCCTCCTGTTCCTCGTCCTGCTCGTCGCCGCCTCCGCGGCCGGCCTCACCGTGGACACCCACGACTCGGCCGACTGGAAGCCCAGCGAGGACGGCCGCCGCTGGCGGTCCCGTACCAGCTGATGCCTTTGATGCCCTTTGCGCCGAAAATCCCGGGCGGGACCGCGCCAAAAGGTGCGGCCCCGCCGACGGAGGCCATCGGACGTACGGCAGGCTAGGAGTCATGGCTGACGGCTCCTGGTACGACGCCGACATCGACCACGTGATCATCTCCGAGGCGCAGATCCGCGAGAAGACAGCGGAACTGGCCAAGCAAGTGTCCGCCGACTACGCCCACGTGGGCGACGGACTGTTGCTGGTCTGCGTGCTCAAGGGCGCGGTGATGTTCATGGCGGACTTCGCCCGAGCGTTGGGCCGCAACGGCCCCCCGGCCGAACTCGACTTCATGGCCATCTCCTCGTACGGCCAGGGCACCACCTCCTCCGGGGTGGTCCGCATCCTCAAGGATCTCGACCGGGACATCGCCGGTCGGCACGTCATGGTCGTCGAGGACATCGTCGACTCCGGCCTGACGCTCTCCTGGCTGCTGCGCTACCTCGAGTCGCGCTCGGCGGCGAGCGTCGAGGTCGTCGCGCTCTTCCGTAAGCCCGAGGCGGTCAAGGTGCCGGTGCCGGTGAAGTACGTCGGCTTCGACATCCCCACCGAGTTCGTGGTCGGGTACGGCCTCGACTTCGCTGAGCGCTACCGGGAGCTGCCCTACGTCGGGGTGCTGAAGCCCGAGGTCTACGCCCGCTCCTGAGCCTGCCCGCCGGGTCGCGCCGCCAAAGCCCGAGGGCGACTCGCATCGGTATTCGTCAAGCCGACGTTCAGCGGGCTCTCAGCTGTAGCGGCTAACGTGGAGCCCGGTGGCGTGGAGGTTGCTCCGCGTTCGACCCCTCGACCGCGCGACCGGGCGTTCGGGGTGGCCGGGCCGGACTCCCCGCCACGCCGGTTCCTCCCCGGACCCGCCGTGCGTTGGATTCGGGCTGGTGGGCTACCCAACACGCGTGCCGTCGATACTCAATGTGCACCGGGTGCGGGGGCCCGCGAGCTCACTCCTCGCGTTCACGCGGATTTGATGGTGCACGACTGCGGGGCTCGCAAGCTCACTCCTCGCGTACACGGTGTACCGTCGAATGACCGCGGCGCGGCAGTTTCGGCGCCTCGGGGTCGAGGCCGGCCCGCACGGCGGCTCCGGCCGCCGCCCAGTGCGGCGACACCATCAGACGGTCAGGACGTCGATCAGGAGGATGCGGGCGCTCCGGCGCTCGACAACAGTATGGAACGTACGCGTTTCTTCCGCCGACCGGTGGTCTGGATCATCCTGGTCATCCTCGGCGCCGTTGTGCTCAGTCAGCTGTTCACCGCTGGTCCCAGCTACCACCGCGTGGACACTTCCGTTGCGCTCGACCAGCTCCACACCGCGCAGATCAACAAGGTCGTGTTCCAGGACAAGGAGCAGACGCTCCAGCTGGACCTGAAGAACAAGACCAAGTTCGGTGGTACCACCACCGACCGCATCGAGGCCCAGTTCCCGTACCAGGTGGGCGACGAGGTCTGGAACGAGGTGCTGGCGGCCAAGGCGGCCAACCGGGTCACCGGGCCGGCCGACGCCAAGGTCTCCTCGGACAGCATCTGGGTGAGCCTGCTGGTCAACCTGCTGCCGATCGCGCTGCTCGTGCTCCTGCTGCTGTTCTTCATGTCGCAGATGCAGGGCGGCGGCTCACGGGTGCTCAACTTCGGCAAGTCCAAGGCGAAGATGATCACCAAGGACACCCCGAAGACGACCTTCGCGGACGTCGCGGGTGCCGAGGAGGCCGTCGAGGAGCTGTACGAGATCAAGGACTTCCTCCAGAACCCGGCCAAGTACCAGGCCCTTGGTGCCAAGATCCCGAAGGGCGTGCTGCTGTTCGGCCCGCCCGGAACCGGCAAGACGCTGCTGGCCCGCGCGGTCGCCGGCGAGGCCGGGGTGCCCTTCTACTCCATCTCCGGCTCCGACTTCGTGGAGATGTTCGTCGGCGTCGGCGCCAGCCGGGTCCGTGACCTGTTCGAGCAGGCCAAGACGAACGCCCCGGCGATCGTCTTCGTCGACGAGATCGACGCCGTCGGCCGGCACCGCGGCGCCGGCATGGGCGGCGGCCACGACGAGCGGGAGCAGACGCTCAACCAGCTGCTCGTCGAGATGGACGGCTTCGACACCAAGGGCGGGGTCATCCTGATCGCGGCCACCAACCGGCCGGACATCCTCGACCCGGCGCTGCTGCGCCCGGGCCGGTTCGACCGGCAGATCCCGGTGGATGCCCCCGACATGGAGGGCCGCAAGGCCATCCTTCGGGTGCACGCCAAGGGCAAGCCGTTCACGCCCGACGTCGACCTCGACGCGGTGGCCCGTCGTACGCCGGGCTTCAGCGGCGCCGACCTGGCCAACGTGATCAACGAGTCGGCCCTGCTCACCGCTCGTAAGGAGCAGCGCGCCATCTCCAACGACTCCCTCGAGGAGTCGATCGACCGGGTGGTCGCCGGTCCGCAGCGACGGACCCGCGTGATGAGCGACAACGAAAAGAAGATCACCGCGTACCACGAGGGTGGCCACGCGCTGGTCGCCTGGGCGCTGCCGCACGCCGCGCCGGTGCACAAGGTGACGATCCTGTCCCGTGGCCGCTCGCTGGGCCACACCCTGGTGCTCCCGACCGAGGACAAGTACACCCAGACGCGCGCCGAGATGATCGACACCCTGGCGTACGCGCTGGGCGGCCGCGCCGCCGAGGAACTGGTCTTCCACGAGCCGACCACCGGCGCAGGCAACGACATCGAGAAGGCCACCCAGTTGGCCCGCGCGATGATCACCCAGTACGGCATGAGCTCCAAGCTCGGCGCGATCAAGTACGGCACCAGCGGGGACGAGCCGTTCCTCGGCCGCAACATGGGCCACGAGCGGGACTACTCGGACTCGGTGGCCGCCGAGATCGACGGCGAGATGCGGGCACTGGTCGAGCTGGCGCACGACGAGGCCTGGGAGATCCTGGTGGAATACCGGGACGTCCTGGACAACATCGTGCTCGAGCTGATGGAGAAGGAGACCCTCTCCACGGCCGACATGGCGCGGATCTGCTCCCGGGTGGTGAAGCGGCCGCCGCTGGCGCCGTACAACGGCTTCGGCAAGCGCCAGCCGTCCACCGAGCCGCCCGTGCTCACCCCTGCGGAGAAGGACAAGCTCAAGGCGCAGGCCCAGGCCGACGGCGCGCAGGCGTCCGTCGGTGGCGGGTCGCCGTCCAGCAACAACTCGGACGGTACGCACTGAGCAACGAGCCGACGGCCAGCTCCCCTCACCGGGAGCTGGCCGTTTCCGCGACCGAACCCGACGGCGACGACGAGCTGGACTACGTCGCCGCGCGGCTGATCAGCGGCAGGCTGACCGGCCGTCCCGTCGAGGACGCCGTCGACCTCGGGCGGATCGAGAAGGCGGTCCGCGAGATCCTGATCGCGGTCGGCGAGGACCCGGACCGGGACGGCCTCCAGCAGACGCCGGCCCGCGTCGCCCGCGCGTACGCCGAACTCTTCGCCGGTCTGCGCGTCGACCCCGCGCAGGTGCTCAGCACCACCTTCGAGGCCAACCACGAAGAGCTGGTGATCGTCCGCGACATCGACGTGATGAGCCTCTGCGAGCACCACCTGCTGCCGTTCCGGGGCAGCGCACACATCGGCTACATCCCCGGCCCGGACGGACGGATCACCGGCCTGTCCAAGCTGGCCCGCCTCGTCGAGGTCTTCGCCCGCCGACCCCAGGTGCAGGAGCGGCTCACCTCCCAGGTCGCCGACCTGCTGATGAGCAAGCTGGCCCCGCGTGGCGTCGTGGTCGTGCTGGAATGCGAGCACATGTGCATGGCCATGCGGGGCATCCAGAAGTCCGGGGCCAAGACGATCACCTCCGCGGTGCGCGGCATCCTGCAGACCGACTCGAAGTCGCGGGCCGAGGCGATGGCCCTGATCCTTCCCCGTTGACTCACCCGGCCGCCCCTCGGGGACGGCCGGCCGCCCGTCACCGGGTGGGTCGTCAGGCGAGCAGGGCCAGCAGCAGACCGGCCGTGACCAGCACCGCGGGCACCAGGCAGACCAGCACACCGAAGCGCACCGTGCGGTCCACCGGCGTCTCGACGCCGGCGCGGAAGACCCGGCCGACACCCACCCAGCCGACGACGAACGCGACCGCCGGCATCGGCAGGCCGCCGACCAGGGCCGTCACGCTGGCCGGCCCACTCCCTGTCGTCGCGTACACGATGACCTGAATCAGCGGCACCAGCAGTGCCAGCGGCCCGTACACCAGGACGTTGCGGGCCCGCGCGGGCCAAGAGGTCGGTCGGAGGCCGCGCCGCGCGGCCAACGCCGCGTCCGCCGCCTCGGCCCGACCCCGCGCGGTCCGCAGCGCCGCCAGCACGGCGGCCGGGCCGCCAGCCATCGACCGGGCGGCCTCCGTCAGCTCCGGCGGCGACGGCACCAGCGAGATCGCCGGTACGCCCCGCTCCCGCAACCGCTCCTGCTGAGTCGCCAGCCCGGCGCGCACCACCGTCAGCTCCTCCCGGGCGGCTTCCGCCGAGCGGGCCTGCTCACCGGCGGCGGTGGCCGCGCCACGCCGGACCGCGTCCAGTTGACGCGCTGCCGCCAGGTACTCGGCCCAGGCGTCCGCCGGCGCCGCGACATCGCCGTCCGTGCCAGCGGTCCGCTGCCGCCCCGGACCGGTCACCGTCGCGTCCACCTCGACGTCTCCCGTACGCATCGTCAGCTCACCCCGCCTCGTCGGCGAACGGGATCAGGACCGTGCCCCGCTCGTCCGGACCGTCCCACAGCGTCGCCCGGTCCGGGTGCGCCCGCCACTGGATCGGCCGGCCGAACACCGCGGCGAGCTGCGCCGCCGGCACGTCCAGCACCACGACGGCGGCCAGCTTGTCGACGTCGCCGTCCGGCTCCAGCAGCGCGGCGAACGGCGGCACCGCCCGCCACCAGCCCAGGAGGTGCCGGCCCGCCGGGGGACCGTCCCGCAGCAGCGCGCGCAGCCGATCCGCCGGCAGCTCCCGCGGCCCGGGCCGATCCAACCCGAAGATCACCAGGTACGTCGGCAGTGCCTCGTCAGGGTCGGCGGTGCTGCCGGCGTTGGTGTCGATGTCGGTTCCGCCATGGGCGTCCGCGACCAGCGTCGACAGGTCCACCAGCCGGGCCGGATGGCGGGCGGCCAGCTCGGCCGTCAACGCCTCTGCCAGCGCGCGTGCTCCCTGGTCCGGCGCGGACACGAGGAACCGGGCGGTGCCCGGCGCGTGATGGGCGGCGGTGCTGCGAGCGGCCGTCGCCAGCAGACCACCCGCCGCCGCGCCCGAGCCCAGCACCGCGAGGTTACGTCCGGGCGCCGGCCCCATCGGAACGGCAACCGTCGTACGGGCCACGTCCACCGCTCGGCCCAGCAGAGCCGCCGACCCGCGTGCCTGCCCCGCCAGGGCCGCCCGGTGACGGGGGTCGTTGGCCAGCAGCGGACGGGCATACCCGGCGAACACCACCGGTGGCGTCGCGTCGGACGGTCGGGCCGCCCACAGCTCGTGCCGCAGCCGCTCGACCACCTCCGGGTCGTCCAACGGGTCGGGGTGGCGAATCAACCGCTCGTGACCACGGATCGCGCCCCGGGGGCCGCCGAGCCCGCCGGCGGTGTTCACCACCGCGCTGCCCACCGGCAGTCCGGCGGCCGAGTCGTTGGTCGGCTCCAGCACCGGGCCGCCGCCCGGCAATGCCACCCGCACCGGGAACTGCCCCAGCACCGAATCCCGGTGTCCGGCGTCCGCGCGCGCACTCAGCCCCAGCTCACCCGCACCGGCCAGGACCAGGTGCACGCCGTACGCCCGACCGGACCGGGCCAGCCCGTCGACCTGCGCGGCCACCTCGGTGGCCAGCCGATCCCGCTCGGCGAAGAGCAGCGGCACGTTGTCGACCACGCAGACGATGCGCGGCAGCGGGCGGTGCTGGCGCAACTCGGCGAAGCGCTGCCCACCGGCCCGCCCCGCCGCCTCCGCGCGGCGCTGCACCTCGGCTGTCAACTGGTCGAACAGGTCTCGGACGTACTCCCGGTCGGCCGCGATGGCCGCAGCCCGCACCTGCGGAATCCAGGAGCGGTCCCGCTCGGTCTGCAGAAACTCCACGAACGACTCACCGTCGCCCAGGTCCACCAGGTAGAGCGCCAGATCGTCCGGGCCGTACCGGGCGGCCAGGCCCAGCAGGGCAGTGGTCAGGAACGCCGCACGACCTGCCCCGGACCGGCCACTAACCAGCCAGTGCGGGGTCAGCTCGGTGAAGCCCAGCGGCACCGGCCGACCGCCCGCGTCACCCACCATCGTGGTGAGGCTGTCCGCGGAATCCGCAGCCCAGAGGTCATCGCCCGTCTCCGGCAGCAGATCCGCCAACGCCAACCGGGAACCCGCCTCCACCTGGGCGGCGAGCCGCCGACAGACCGCCTCGACGAGCTCCGCCGGAGGGTCCGTCTCCACGAAGATCGGCGAATTCAACCCGCTCGGCGGCTCGGCCCCGGGGCTCGCGAACGACGCCCCCGGCGGGTCGCCGAGCAGCGCGTACGCATTGCGCAGCACCAACGAGGTGGCCTGCGGCAAGGGTGCCCGGGACGAGTACGGGCCGGGCGGCGGCCAGCCGGCCACCATCAGGTGCAGCCCCGCCGCCGGCCCCTGCTCAGCCAGCGCCTCGATCCGCGCCAGGTCGGTCGGACCGGTCAACTCCGGCAACGCGGCGACCACCAGCAGCAGCGTCCGGTCATGACGACGTCGCCCGCTCGCACCCGGAGTAACCCACTGCTCGGCCTCGGTCAACACCGCGCGCAGACCCGCCACGTCCACCGCCGGCGGGGGCAGCAGCCCGGCATCGGCAAGCGCGCCGAACGGCGTGAGCACGGCACCCGTGGCGTCCACCGCCCGTACCAACAGCGCACCAGCGGGCGTCGCACCCAGCAGGCGCAACAGCACGGCACGCAACAGCCCCGCCACCCGCGGCTCGCGCCCATCGGCGTCAACGCTCAGATGGCCGGCACCGATCAGCGGCACCAGAGCGGGGAAACGGGCGTCATCCAACGGTGCCGCCGTACCCACCCGAACGAAGGGTGGCGGGCCGTCGCCTGCCGGAGAGTTCACGTCGAGCGAATCCAGAGTGGCACCCGACCAGCCCGGGGCCAGCCGCGCGGCAACCCCCCGCAGCCGGCCGGCCAACTCGTACTGGCGACGCTGATCAGCAGGGGCCGGCCGAATCTCGTCGAGGATCCCGGCGGCGGCGGTCACGACAGCGGCAGCCCGGCGGTGCAGCGCCGCGGCGCGGTTCGTGCGTGCCTTCGGACCGGCCACCGTGTCCACCCCCTCACCCGAGGTCGGCAACCCCTCCCCGAGCAGTGACGGTATCCCAGCCGGAGCTCCTCCTCCGGGAGGTACCACGGCGGTGCGGCGGTGTTGTCGTGGATCTCACCGGTGGGGAGGGGTCCGTCACGATCCGCTGGATCTGGGGCATTGGCTCCGAGCCGTCCAGCCGTTAACGTCAGGAGGTGGAATCAGTGCAGCCCCCCGCCGGTTCCCAGGTCTCCCGCGTACCGGCGCAACGGACTCCGTCCGAGCAGCTGCCGCCGGCCCCACCAGCGCCGGCACCACAGCCACGACGCCGACGCCTGCGAACCGTGCTCATCGTGGTCGGTGGGGTGCTCGGCCTGCTCCTGCTCGGCGGGGTGGCGACGGGTTTCGTGCTGTACAACCGCGCCGCCGCACCGGACCGCAGCGCCCCCGACGTGGTCGTCGACAACTACCTACGTGCGTTTCTGGTCGACCGCAACGACGCCCGAGCCAACCTGTACACCTGCGAAGGTGAAACGCAACTGGACTCAGTTCGTTCGCTGCGAAGTGACCTTCTCGCACGCGAGCAGGAACTAGACGTCACGATCTTGGTCAGTTGGGGCAGCCTAGAGGTTGAGGACCACGGAAAAGCCGCCTCCGTCGTAACTACCGTTCGACGCAGCGCCACGGTGGACGGAATTCAACAAAGCCTGACCGACACCTGGCAATTCGACGTCAAAGACCAGGAGGGTTGGCGGGTATGCGGCGGGGTGAAGGTCAGCTGAGGGTTACTCAATCCAGAGTAGGTGGACGGGTACTTCCAGGGTGGTGGGTGACTGGCCGCGCCAGGCCCAGCGGTACCACTCCACCTCGGGCGTGATGCGTACGCAGATGTCGCCCTCGGCTCCCGAGTAGGTCTCGGTCACTGCCCGCATGTCCCGGTGTTCGCGTCCGTCCTCGACGTGTACCACTCGGCGGCCGGTGACCGCGTCCGCTTCGAACACGGGTGTGGGAGAGCGGTGGGACGGGCCGTCCAGCGAGACCAACCGGATAGCGGTGTCCCGGGCGCCATCCGACGTGGGCCGTTCACCGACCGTCTCCACCCAGACCCGCTCCACGGGAACCAGGGGTGCGAACACCTCGACCTGGTCGGCCTCGGCCCGGTACCAATCGTGCTCGGGTATGACCGGCACATAGGTCCGGGCACCCTGCACGACCCGGTCGTCCGCTCGCAGGTCACCTCGCCAGCCCAGCCCTGGCAGCCCCACGAGCACCCGCTGCCCGCGCAACTCCACGCGTTCGGTGGCGGGCACGATGGTCAGGGGACGGGGTGGCCGAGGCGCCCAGTCGGGTTGGTCGGCGAACGGGTCCGGCAGTGGTCCGGTCATGCCAGTGACGGCCTCACTCCGCAGCGCGCAGCGGAGCGCCCCGCACGCGCATGAAGGGAATCGGGTCGGTCGCACCCCGGCTGGACCGGTCGCTGCGCAGGTGCACCTCGAAGTGCAGGTGCGGACCCGACGAATTGCCGCTGCTGCCGACCTGCCCGATCACCTGTCCGGCCTGGACGATTTGGTCCGGCGACACCCGGGGCTGGACCACCATGTGGCAGTACCGCGTGATGTAGCCACCGGCGTGCAGGATGTCGACGAACCAGCCGCAGCCGCCCTTGCCCGGATACCCGTCCACGTCGCAGCTCCGGCGTCCTCGGTTGTCCGGGTCGCAGCGGGCGACCAGTACGCGACCAGCGGCCGCGGCACGGATCTCGGTGCCCTTCGACGCCCCGATGTCGACGCCGTTGTGGCTGGGTCGATCGGCGGTCTGGAAGCCGGAGCCGACGTCGCCGGAGATCGGCGCAGTCCAGCCGGAGGCGGCGATCTGGCCGCGCTCGGCCGCGTCGCACACGGCCTTGCCGTTGATCTGGACGGTGCGTGCCGCACCACCGGCCAATGCGTCCACGATGTTGCTGGCCAGCTCCTCGTGCTTGGCGTATGCGTCTGGATAGGCGCTGACCTGGACCTGCTGTGCCACGACCGTCAGCGGCCGGCGCTGCCAGCTGCGGACCTTGACGAGCTTTTCGTAGAACTTCCGGGCCGTGTACGCGGGTGTCATCCGTTCGGCGATCGAGCCCCATCCCGGACGCTGTTGGAAGAGGCCGAGCGAGTCGTGGTCGGCACCGACGCCCTCGTGCGGCAGAGCCAGGGACTCCGGCACGTCACTGTTGGCCAGGTTACGCAGGGCTGACTCCTGCATCGCGGTGGCCAGGGCGATGACCCAGCCGCGCGAGGGCACGCCCAGGTCCTGACCGACTTTGATGATGATCGCGGCGTTGCGGACCTGCGCGTCGCCGTACTCGGTGAACCGGGGTAGTTCGCCGGTGATGTCGACGGGACGTACCGGCCCGCAGCCCCAGCCGGCCAGGGCGTCCCCGTCCTCCGCGTCACCGCCGAGGCCACTGAGAAAGAACGCAGCGGTCCCGCCGGTGCAGCAGAGCAGGAGCAGGATGCCGGTGAGCACCGAGGCGACCACGCCGGCCCGGATCGGCCGACGGAGGACGCGGCCCGCTCGGCCGGCGGTCACTGTCGCTCCCAGTCGACCACGTCGACCAGCCAACTCTTGTCCGCCAACACCAGCTCCAGCCGGAGCCGCCCGGTGTCGAGCGGTAGCAGCACCTCCACGAAGGTCTCGGTGCGCGACCGCACTGCCGCTGGGCCGGTCACCTGCTCGGCCGGCACCCCGCCGGGCTCGGCGCCGGCCAACTTCTCGGTCAGGGCCGGCGTCGACATCGGCCGCAGGCCAGCCTGCCACTGCTCGGCTGTCATGCCGGGCCGGCCGAGCCAGGCCGAGGCGAATCGATCCGCGACTTGTTCAGGCGTGCGGGCACCGGACGGAGTGACCGGTGACGGCGGGGCCTCGCTGGCGGTCAGACCGTCGTCACCGGCCGTTGGGTCGACGGTGGTGATCGGCCGGTTGGGGCGGTTGCTCAACCCGTCCGCCGAGTCGGTCGGACCGGACGTCAGGCGGGCCGCCCCGATCACCCCGAGGACGAGTACCGCGATCACCGCGGCCACCCCCAGCCGGGACCGCAGCGCCCGGCTGAAGAGGAATTCCAGGGCCCGTCGCATCGCTGTCACCGAGCCTCGGAACGCACCCGCGGTCCGGTGCGGTCCGGCGCACGTTCGGTGGAGCCGGGCCGGTAGACCACGAACGACGGGTTCTCCGCCGGCACGTCCGGTTCGGTCCACGTCGCCGGCTGGCGGCGCCGAGGCTGCGGCGGCACGGGACGAGCCCGGCTGCCGGTCTCTCCAATCGGTGCCTCGTCGGCGCGTTCCCGACCATCCGGTCGGCCGTCGTCGGTGCGTCTGCCTCCCGCCGGAGTGGGCGGCGGCGTCGGGGCCGGGTCTTCCCGGCGTGCCTCCGGGCGTAGTCGGGTCTGCTCGGCGTCGGGCGACCGGCGGCGTCCGCCCACCGGTTCCACGGTGCCTCCGGGCTCGACGACGTCGAGTCGCGCCGCGACTCGCATGTCGCGAAAGAACCGGCGGTGCCAGGAGCCGGCCGAGCTGACCGCCTCGCTGCTGTCCTTACCGCCGAGCTGGGTGATTCGCCGGTACGGCCGCAGCAGCAGCCAACCGACCACTCCGCACAACCACACCAGCACCACCTGGAGCCAACCGGGCAGCGTGGGCGTACTCATGATCAGATCGACCGCGAACAGGTAGATGGCAGCCCCGGTGCCGAAGATGGCGATGTTGAAGATCGCGGCGACGACGGCGTTCGCCAGCCGCCGCAGGCCGGCACTGGCCGGTCGGAGCAGTCCGACCGTACCCAGGATCGGTGCCGCGATCACCGCCCATCTGAAGATGAGGAAGCCCAGCAGGACCAGGAGTGATGCCGTCAGGTCGAACATGGCGAACAGCACCGAGGCCAGCACGGCGATGAACCCCGCCCCGACCCGGTCCATGTCCCGGACGCCCTGGAGGTACTCGTACGCCTCCGGGTCCTCGGTCTGGATCTGCTGAGCCACCCGCGCCCACTGCTGTTGCTTCGCCTTGATCGTCGCCTCCCGGGTGGCCGGGTTGGCGCGCAGCTTCTTAACCTCGTCCCACGACAGCGCCTTGGCGTCGTACAGCGCCGGCCCGTACTTGCGCGCCGTCTCGCTGTCCGCCGATCCGAGGACGCCTCGGACCCAGTTTCGGTAGAGCATCGTCTCGGTGGCGGTGTCACTTGCGCGAACGGCCGGCGTTCGCAGATCCTTGCAGCGTTCCGGATCGATGCATCGCCCCGGATCGGGTTCCTTCGCCTGCGGGCCTACCGCGTCATGGACCACACCGAGGCTGGTGACCAGCGCACCGTCCGCGATGTTCGCCGACTTCACCGGCCAGGCAGCCAGCGCCGTGACCGCGACCATCACGAGGAGAGCCCAGCCCGCGGTGGTCATCGCGTTGCTCATGTCCGATTGGCGGGATCGCCAGAGCAGGTAGAGCCCGACGACACACAGCGTGACGATCCCGAAGACGCTGAATACCTTCTCGTAGACGGCCTTGGTCGCCTTCTCGACCAGCGGATCGGCCCAGCCCCACATCGAGCCCGGGTCCCAGGCACGCTCTCTGAGCGCGTTCGAGGCACCGATGATCGCCGTGGCCGCCATGAACTCACCGTTCGCCACCGTGGTGGTGAACTTGTAGTCCGGGTGCAGCACGCTCGACGCGCACCCGCCGTCGATGTCGTAGGTGTTGTAGCTGTAACCCGCGTAGCCATAGAGGCTGTACCGACCGGCTATCCCGTTCGCCGCCTCAGCTGGTGGCGCCGCAGCGAACCAGCCGGCGAGGCCGGAGTCGGGAGTGCCCGGGGTCGGCGCGTTGCGACACTTGACCTCGTCCTCGCTGACCTCCTGGAGCTTTCCCACGCAGGCGCGGAAGTCGGCCTGCCACTCGGCCGTGGTGCAGAGGTCGGCTCGGGCCTGGGTGACCGGTGGGGCGGCTGCGGCAGCTTCCGCGCCGAGCAGCGGCCAGCTGAGGGTGGCCCCGGCCAGTACGCCGAGCGCGAGCAGGAACGACGCGATCCGAACCCGGGCCCCAGCCATGTCACGCCTCCAGATCGGGCAGGGAGATGCTCGGTAGGACTCCGGCTGCCGCGGCGATCGCGGCGGGCGTCGTGTCGAGGTGGTCCAGCAGGCCGTCGACGTACGAGACGTCGACCCGGACCTTCTGCACCCGGCCGTCGACGTCACGCATCACGAACTCCCGGAAGCCGAGGCGGGAGGCCGAGTTGCTGTCGGCGGCGGAGAGCGAGGCCAGGGTGGCCTCGTACCCGTCGTTGACCGGTACCCGCAGCAGGCGCAGCGCTTCGGAGGCGATCTCGGCGTCCTCGGCGATCCGGCCGACGAAGACGGTGGAGACCAGGTTCTGCACGTCGAGGCCGAGGATGTCGCGGGGGTTCTGCGAGGCGACAAGCGCGGCGAGGTTCCACTTGCGGGAGTCCCGGGCGAGCCGGACCAGGAAGGACCGCCCGGACCGCCAGCCCTCCATGAAGTGGGCCTCGTCGAGGCCGACGAGCTTGCGGGACGACATCGACCCGCCGTAGCAGCGGCGGACGGCGAGCCGGTGCGCGGTGTGCAGCATCGGCAGGGCGAGGGCCTCCTCGGCCGACCAGTACTCGCGTTCGATCTTGAGGTCGGGCAGTCGTAGCCCCGCCATGGTGATCACGGTGAGTGCCGCGTCGGCACCGAGCAGCCCTTCGGGTGGCCGGCCGAAGAACAGCATGGCCAGTGGCATCTCGGCGGTGTCCAGGAGAAGGTTCGCCAGCTCCTTGCCAGCGTCGTCGTCGAGCCGCCCGAGGCAGCTCACCACGTCGTCCAGGGTGGACGTCTCCTCGGCGGGGACCTGCCGTACGGCATGCCGGAACAGGGTGGCGGTGGACGCCTCCCGGGCCACCTGTGGCGGCACGAGCATCATGCAGATGTCCTGGACCAGCATCCGCCGCTCGGCCCGTGCGTTGGAGACGGCGATCTCGAACTCGCGGTCACCGCCGGCTCCGGTGGCGAACTCGCTGCGCAGGGGCGTGGGGATGAGGGAGTAGGGCGCCAGGGTGCCGTGCTCGGACCCGGTCAGGTTCAACACCCGGGAGTACGGCCGCAGTTCGGGCATGGCGCAGAGCCGGGCCAGCGGCCCGGACGGGTCGAGGAGGGTCACCTGCACACCCCGCCGGGCGGCGAGGTAGCCCAGCGCGCCGAGCAGGGTCGACTTGCCGCCGCCCGGCTCGGCCACGAACACCGCGAGCCCGGAGCGTTCGCGTACCTCCATGGGGAAGTGCAGGTCGAGGAAGACGGGTCGGCGGCAGGTGCCGGCGGTACGTCCGATCAGGTCGCCCCGCCGGTCGCCGACGGTGGAGGCGGCCTGGGGGAGCGCGGCGGCGAGCAGGGGGACCGGCATCCGCCGGACGTAGCCGGTGTTGGCGATGGGCTCGCCGGGGATGAACTCGCGGGCCAGCCAGTCCTGGTTCTTGGGGTGCTGCAGCGAGATGCGCAGCTCCCGGGAGTAGAGCTGGATGAGCCGCCGGGCCCGCTCCAGGCATTCCTCCCTGGTTCGGCCGCCGACCGCGATCCGGTGCCAGCCGTGCGCGCGCGCCGAGTCGACGGGTAGGCCGGTGGTCATCTCGTCGCCGATCACCAGCGCCCGCTTGGCGAGGCGTTCGAGCTCCGGGGGCGCGTCGATGCCGTGCTCGGCGTAGTCGAGCTGCTGGGAGCGGATCATCCGGAGCCGGTGTTCGAGGTTGCGGAACGAGTCGCCGGAACCGAGGATGTCGACCCGGGTGGAGATTTCCATCGGCCAGGGCAGTCGCTCGTGGAAGTGCAACCAGGGCTCGTGCCGCTCCGGGATCTCCAGCGGTTCCATCCGGCCGACGGCGAGTACCGCCACGTGCCGTTCCTCGCCGGTCATCCGGTTGACCAGTTTGACCGTCGACCCGTACGGGGTGCGGTAGCGCTCGACCTGTTCGGTCAGAGCGAGCAGGTCACCGCGTTCCCACTGCCCGTCGGTCACCGGCGAGAGCCGTCCCGGCGGCGCCATGCACAGCGCGACCGAGCGGTAGAGCAGCCACTCCAGTTCCTGTGCGGTGACCCGTCGGCCACGCATGCCGAACGCGCCGAGCACCTCGTCGAACTGCTCCACGGTGCGGCCCAGCTTGCGACGTTCGCCCTCGGCGGTGCCCCGGCCGAAGGTGCGGAGCAACCGTTCGGTCATGGAGTCGCCGAGGGAGCGTCGGGCGAAGGTGACGCCCAGGTAGGTCTGGCCCTCGGCGTGGTTGACGGCCATCAGGTGGCGCTGGGCGGCGACCAGATGGTCCGCCCAGCCGGTGGTGCCGGGGACGTCGGGCAGCGGCGCCGCCGTGTGCGTGTCGATGGTACGGGCCCACTCGTCGGCGGGGAACGGCCGGGTGGTCCGGCGCAGGTGCAGCCGGAAGCCGGCGAGGCCCGCGTACTGCTCGGAGATCGCCGACAGCAGCGCCTCGCGTTCGGCGTCCGGGCGGAAGGCCCAGCGCACCTCGGGTAGCCAGTACCAGGCGGTGACCGTGTTCGGGGTGAAGGTCAGGTGACCGGCGATCTCGGTGATCGCCAGCTCGACCGACGGGTCACGGTCACCGAACTTGATCTTCGGGGCACGTACCCGGACCGGCTTGATCGGCCGGTCCTGCTGGCTCGCGGCCCGCTGGCGTGGCGTGGCCACCTCTCTGCCGGCGTCCGTGGGCCGCTCCGACCGCGTGGCGCGCCGTGGCCCGCGTTCCAGAGCCGGCCGGTCGCCGGGGACGGTGCCGAGCGGCCGTGCCGCCGGCGCGCTCGGTTGCTCGGCCGGAGCGCCGGGGCGCTCGACCGGCGCCGGCGGTTGCCCGACGGACGTGGCGCTGGACGCCCGGGGTGCCGGCGCGGGGGCCGTCGACGCGGACACGGGCGCGACGGTCTGCTCGATCTCCGCCGTCGGGTGCAGTGTCGGCCGTCGGTCGCCCGCCTGGTGCGGCACCCGGGTTTCGCCGCCCGGAGAGGCGTCTCCCCGGTGGCTGGAGGATTCGCCGGGTGTCCACGGTGGCTCCACCTCCGGAGCCGGCCGGGCCGGCGTCGGCGGTTGCTGCGGGATCGCCGGCTGCTGCCGGCTGGCGGGAGCCGCTGTCACGGCACGGGGGCCACCGGGCCGGGCGCCACCGAACAGGTCCAGGAAGGGCGAGTCGATGTCGGCGTTCTCGCCGGCCGAGACCGCGCTGGGCTCGGCGGGAGGTGTCCGGCGGGTGACCGGTCGGGGTGCCTGGAAGACGCCGACCGCGCCGTGGCCGGGCGAGGTCACCAACGCGGGGTCGAGCGCGACCTCGCCCTCGGCGTCGGGGTAGTCGTACGACTGCGCACGGTGACCGGCCGGCACGGCCGGGCGGCCGGCCGGGGAACCCGGCGTGGAAGAGCGACTCATGCGACCGCCTCACCCGCGTCGTGCAGGAGACCGATCGGCGTACGCCCGGTCATGCCAGCTCCTCCCGAATCCTGATCCGGCTGCCGACCAGGCGCGGGTCGCGCTGCTCGACCGCCGGCTCCCGGGTACGTCGCCAGTCGGTCAGCGCGGTGCGGATGACCACCCGCGCCGGCCGGTCGGGGTCGACGTGCCGGAAGATGAACGACGTGGTCACGATGGCGAGCGCGATCTCCCAGGCTGGGAAGAGGTCGACCGTCAACGTGAACAGCCAGTGGATGAACATGTAGAGGGGAACGAGCAGCATGAAGAGCCCGTACTGGGCGTAGGGCAGGTGGACCGGAAGGGTGTAGCCGGGCGGCCCGAGGTAGACCAGGCGGGCCCGGTAGATGTCGTCGTCGGTGCGCAGCCGCATCTGGTGACCGCGCCTATTCGAAGATCAGGTCGATCAGGTAATCGCCGACGAAGAAGAGTGTTGCCGCGCCGGCGATGAAGGCCAGCCCGACGATGGCGATCGCGGAGCTCGTCAGGACCTTGGAAATCTCGCCCCGGCTGGCGCGACCGATGAAGATGACGCCCAGGACCGCCAGCAGGATCGGTGCGATCTTGCTGGCGAAGAAGGTGACGACGCTGTTGGTGTCGATCCCCTTCGGGGCCGGCTCGGCGAGCGGAGCCGACGCCAGGGTGGAGAGCGCGTGGGCGACGCCGGACGACGCCGTCTCCATGAGCTCGAAGGCGATCACTGGAACCTCCCCATAGCGCGGCCGGCGGTGCCGCGGCGGTGCAGTAGGCAAAGCCTGGCGGGAAATCTGCTGACAGGGCGCAGCGATCTCGACCCTGCGTTCGTTACTCACCACGGAGGGTGGCGAGCTTTGGGCGGTTTTTCCCCGCTTCGGCCCTCCCTCCAAGCTTCGCCATCTCAATGCTGGCCAATTCCAAAGCGTACGGGCCGCCCCGGATTGCGACAAGCCGCGAAGAGGCTGCCCGTTACTGCCCGGACGACCGATCGTACACCTGTTCTAACGCGCACGTCAGTGATGGTCGACCCGGGTCGCCGGGGGCCGTCGTCACGACCGGTACCGTCTAGTCGTGACCGATCTGGTACGGGCCCCGGGCCCGGTGGTGATGGGCGTCCTCAACGTCACGCCGGACTCCTTCTCCGACGGCGGACGGTACGCCGACCTCGACGCGGCCGTCGGACACGGCGTCCGTCTCCGCGAGGCCGGTGCGCACCTGGTGGACATCGGCGGTGAGTCGACCCGCCCGGGCGCCGACCGGATCGACGCGGCGACCGAGGCCGAGCGCGTCCTGCCGGTCATCCGCGAGCTGAGCGCCGCCGGGGTGCCGGTCAGCATCGACACCAGCCGCGCGCGGGTGGCCGAGGCGGCTCTGGACGCCGGCGCCCAGGTGGTCAACGACGTCTCCGGCGGCCTGGCCGACCCCGACATGGCCCGGGTCGTGCGGGACGCCGGCTGTCCCTGGGTGCTGATGCATTGGCGTGGCCATTCCCGGCAGATGCGCGACCTGGCCAGCTACACCGACGTGGTGACCGACGTACGCGAGGAACTCGGGCTACGGGTCGACGCGGCGTTGGCCGCCGGAGTGGCCGCGGACCGCATCGTCGTCGACCCCGGCCTCGGTTTCGCCAAGACGGCCGCCCACAACTGGGAACTCAGCGCCCGCCTACCGGAGCTGCTGGACCTCGGATACCCGCTGCTCTTCGGAGCCAGCCGCAAGTCCTACCTCGGCCGCCTGCTCGCCGACGCGGACGGCACGCCGCGACCCACCGCCGAGAGGGAGGCCGCCACCGTGGCCACGAGCGTGCTGGCCGTCGCGGCGGGCGCCTGGGGTGTACGCGTCCACGACGTGCGGGCCACCGTGGACGCGCTCGCCGTCTGGGCCGCCACCGGCAGCCCGCGCCTCACACCCGCCAAGGAGTGGGCCGGCCAGCGGGAGGCGGACCGATGAGCGACCGGATCCAGTTGACCGGCCTGCGGGCGCGCGGCCGGCACGGGGTGTACGACTTCGAGCGGGCGCAGGGGCAGGACTTCGTGGTCGACGCCGTCCTGGAGCTGGACCTCGCCCCGGCCGCCGCCAGCGACGACGTGACCGCCACGGTCCACTACGGCGAGCTGGCCGAGCGGCTGGTGGCGGTGGTGACCGGCGAGCCGGTCAACCTGATCGAGACCCTGGCCGACCGGCTGCTCGCGGTCTGCCTGGCCGACGATCGGGTCGTCGCCGCGACGGTCACCGTGCACAAGCCGGAGGCGCCGGTGCCGCACACGTTCACCGACGTAGCCGTCACGATGACCCGGACGCGTACCCGATGACCCGGGCCGTGCTGTCGCTCGGCAGCAACCTGGGCGACCGCCTGGAGCACCTCCGCACGGCCGTCGCGACGCTCGGCGACGCCGTGCTGGTGGTCTCCGGGGTGTACGAGACTCCACCGTGGGGGGACGCCGACCAGCCCGCGTACCTGAACGCGGTGGTGCTCGCCCACGACGCGAGCGCGACTCCGCGCGACTGGCTGGAGCGGGCCCGCGGCGCGGAGCGCGCGGCCGGTCGGGTCCGTGACCCGCAGCGGCGGTTCGGGCCGCGCACCCTCGACGTGGACGTGATCGCGGTCTGGGGCGACGACGACGAGCCGGTGCTCAGCGACGAGGAGGAGCTGACCCTGCCGCACCCCCGGGCGCACCTGCGCGCGTTCGTGCTGCGACCGTGGATCGACATCCAACCGTACGGACGGTTGCCCGGCCACGGTTGGCTGACCGACCTGCTCACCACCGGTCCGGCCGCCGACGACGCGTTGGAACTGCGTCCACGGCCGGAACTGGCGTTAGAGTCGACGGCATGACCCAGTGGAGCCGGCCGGCATGACCCAGGCGAAGTCCCCACCGCCGGGCCCGGACGGGTCGCGGATGGGTCCCACCCGGATCTCGACGCTGGTCGTGGCCGCCCTGGCTGCGGCGGCGGTGGCCTGGCTGCTGATCAGCACGTTCTACTACAGCGGCATTCCCCATCTGCCGTGGTTGCCGGTGGTGACGCTGGCCGCGCTCGCGGTGCTGGAGGCGTACGCGGCCGTCAACACGCGCGGCCGCATCGACCGTAAACCCGGCCGCGATCCGGTCAACCCCTTGCTGGTCGCGCGGTTCGTGGTGCTGGCCAAGGCGTCGGCGCTGGCGGGGTCCATCTTCGCCGGTTTCTACGCCGGGCTCAGCGGGTGGCTCTTGGTGGAGACCACCCGTGCCGCCACCGGGGACCGGCCGGCCGCCGGGGGCGGGTTGCTGGCGTCGCTGGCGCTGGTGGGCGCCGCGTTGTGGCTGGAACGCTCCTGCCGGGTCCCGGAGCGTCCGGACGACGAGCACGAGCAGGACCAGCGGGAGAGCCGCCCCGGCCAGCGCTGAGCAGGGGGTTACGTCCGGCTCCGGGCGCGGGTACGGTGCCTCCGATCGGAGAGCAACGGCCGCCCCCGATCCGTGCGTGTGCCGGCACGGGAGCGGCCGGCCACTGGGGAGGCGGTGCCATGGGGTACGAGGACACGGGCCGGGACCGGTCGGTCGACCCTTCGTCCGGGGTGCCTGCCGCCGTCCTGGAGAACGTCTTCGACGATCCCACCCACGGTGAGCCCGGCCGGGACCGGGTCGGCGTGCACGTGATCTGGGAACTCCTGCTGCTGGCCGGCCTGGCCGCTCTGGGCTGGCTGCTCTGGCGCGCCGACCCGGCCGCGCTGCGAGGGGCCGACCTGCGCACGTTGCTGGTCGACGCCGTCGGCCTCGGGCTGCTCGCCCTCGCCGCCGGGCTGAGCCTGCGTACCGCCGCCCCCCACCTGGCTATCGGGCCGGTGGCGGTCGCCGCCGCGCTGCACTACGCGGAGCAGGGCGACCGGGGGCTGGCCGTGTCCGTGGGGTCGGCCGTCGTGGTGGCCGCGCTGGGCGGTCTCGTGCTGGCACTGGCCGTGGTGGCGCTGCAGGTGCCCGCCTGGGCGGCGAGCCTGGCCGCCGCGGCCGGGGTGGTGGTGTACATCGAACGCCGGTCGGGGCCGGTGCTGGTGCAGGGCGACTACGACCCAGGGCGTACGGCCGGTTTCCTCTTCGCCGGGTTCGCCGCCGTCGCGGTGCTCGGCGGTCTGTTCGGCGCGATCCGGGCGATCCGCCGGCTGGTGGGTCGGTACCGGCCGGTCGCCGATCCGGCGCGCCGCCGGGGCACCCTGGCTGCCGTGATCACCGCGCTGGCGCTGGTCGGATCCACCGTGCTGGCGGCGCTCGGCGGGGTCCTGCTCACCGCCAACGGTCCCGGAGTCGTCACACCCACCTCCGGGCTGGACTGGACCGTGCTGGCCATCGGTGTGTCCCTGCTCGGGGGCACCAGCGCGTACGGCCGGCGGGGTGGGGTGTTCGGCACGGTGCTGGCGGTCGGCCTGGTCACCGTCTTCGAGGCGTACGCGCCGGAGCGCGACTGGTCGGTGAGCCGCTGGGCGGTGGGCGGGGTGGCGCTCGGCGTCGGGCTGCTGGTGACCCGGTTGGTCGAGACGCTCGGACGACCCCGGCCGGGTGGTGTGGAGAAGCCGGAGCCGGTCCGCGATGGCACGATCAGCTCGGGGTGGAGCGTCCCCCGGCCCCAGCCGGCCGACAACTGGCCTCCGACCCTGCCGACGCCGCCCGCGCCGGAACCGGCCGACCCGTGGCGTGACCCCCGCTGGGAGGACGGCCCGCGTCGCTGGGACGCCGGCGAGCGGTGAGCCGTGCCCCGTCCGTCGAGCCGGCGCTGATCTCGACCGTTAGGCTCGCCGCATGACCGACACACCAGCCGCCGCCCCCGGCGGAACCTCGTTCGAGGAACTCGACGCGCTGTCCACGGAGGAGCTGCGGGAGCGGGCGTTCGCCCGGGCCCGGGAGCGCCGCGACGTGGGGTTCTACTGGTCGGTGCTCCGGCACCTGCCGAACGCGGACGAGGCCACGGTGCTGGACGGCGCGCCGAACTCCATCGGCCCGACCATCGACGAGGCGAACGCCCTGTGGCGGGAGCTGACCGGGCACGGCTACGAGGAGTCGGCGCCGCTGCTGCGGGCCGCCTTCATCGACTACCTGCTGAAGCACTGAGCCGCCCGGGGCAGCCCAGGTCCGCCCGGCCGGCCGGCACGGGCCCTGGGCGGATCATGGGACTGGTCCGTACGGGCCCGGTCAGCCGCTACGGGACGGCCGCGGGTACCGGTGCGCTCGCCGTACTGCTGCTGGTCGGCATCTGCGGCAGCCCGGCGTACACCGGTTGGGCCGCCGCGACGCTTACCGACCCGGACTCGGCGGGCGGCTTCTACCTGCGCCTGCTCGCCTGGCCGGCCTGGCGACTGGACGCGGATGGGCAGGCCGGCGGCCTGTTCGCCGCCGACCTGCGGGCCGTCGCGCTGGTCCTCCTCGCGGTGGCCCTGCTCTATCTGCTGCCCGCCGCGCAGGTGGCCCGGGTGCCCGGCTCGGTCAGCCAGTTCTTCTCCGGCTGGGCCGCCTACGTGCTGGCCGGCGGCCTCGCCGCCGTGGTGGCGGCGCTGCTCGGCCCGGACCCGTCACTGCTGAAGGCGCTCTCCGATGCCAGCAGCGGCGCCGGCTACGGCTTCCTCACCGGCTGGATCATCGGCACCGCGAGCCTCGGCGAACGGGCCTAGCCGCCCAGCCCGAGCAGGCGCTGGCGGCTCAGTGCGCCCACCGGGCGGCCGTCGTCGGTCACCAGGAGCCGGTCCTGTCCCGACGTCAGCAGTGCCGCCAGAGCGTCGTACGCCGTGCCGTCCAGCGTCACGCTGGGCAGGTCGGCAGGGGCGTCGGCGGGCACGGGCTCCAGTGACTCGCGGTCGAGCGGAGTGACCGCCAACCGGCGGATTCCCCGGTCGGCGCCGACGAACTCACGGACGAACGCGGTGGCCGGCGCGCCGAGCAGAGCGGCCGGGGTGTCGTACTGCTCGAGATGCCCACCCTCGGACAGCACCGCGATCCGGTCACCGAGCCGGACGGCCTCGTCGAGGTCGTGGGTGACCAGCACGATCGTCTTGCGGACCTCGGCCTGGAGGCGGAGGAACTCCTCCTGCAGGCGGGCCCGGACGATCGGGTCCACGGCGGAGAACGGCTCGTCCATCAGCAGCACCACCGGGTCGGCGGCGAGCGCACGCGCGACACCGACACGCTGCCGTTGACCGCCCGACAGCTCGTGCGGATAACGGCGGCCGAACTGGGCCGGGTCCAGACCCACCAGGTCGAGCAGCTCGTCGACCCGGGCGCGGGTCCGGTCGCGGGACCAGCCGAGCAGACCCGGCACGGTGGCCACGTTCGCCCGGACCGTCTGGTGTGGGAAGAGGCCGACGTTCTGGATCACGTAGCCGATCCGGCGGCGTAGCCGCACCGGGTCGGTGTCCGTGACGTCCTCGTCGCCGAGCATGATCCGTCCGGCCGTGGGCTCGATCAAGCGGTTGATCATGCGGAGCACCGTCGACTTGCCGCAGCCGGACGGGCCGATGAGCACCACCAACTCGCCGGCCTTGACGTCCAGGCTCAGCTCCCGCACGGCCTCGGTGCCGTTCGGGTAGCGCTTATGGATGCCCTGCAGAGAGATCGATGCCGCGCGAGGGGACCCGACCGCGCCGGGGGTCTCCGGGGTAACGTCCACGTATGTCCTTCCGCCTGAGCTACCGGGCCGACCCGGGTAACCCCTGGTTCTCCTGGCAGTACGTGCGGGACAACTCTGACACGATCCTCGCCGCCTTGCGTGAACACGCCTCCCTGACCGGGCGCGCGGTGCTGATCGCGGTGTTGATCGCCCTGCCGTTGTCCGTGCTCGCGTACTGGGTCCGCCCGTTGGCCGGCCCGATCCTCGGTATCACCGGCGTGTTCTACACCATCCCGTCGCTGGCGTTGTTCGCGTTCATCGCGCCGTACCTGGGCACCGGCGCCACCACCGTACTGGTCGGGCTGGTCCTGTACGCGCTGCTGCTGATCGTCCGCAACGTGGTGGCTGGGCTCAATCAGGTGCCGCCGGAGGTGGGCGAGGCCGCCGAGGGCATGGGTTACGGCCGGTGGCGGCGGCTGTTCCGGATCGACCTCCCGCTCGCCATCCCCGGCATCCTGACCGGGCTGCGGTTGGCCACCGTGTCGACGGTCGCGCTGGTCACCGTCGGAGTGCTGGTGGGCCACGGCGGCCTCGGTCAACTGATCTTCGCGGGCTTCCAGAACAACCTCTACAAGGCCGAGATCATGACCGGGACCGTGCTCTGCGTGGCGCTGGCTGTGCTGCTGGACCTGCTGCTGGTGCTCGCGGGCCGGCTGGTCACCCCCTGGGCCGCCCGGGGCGTTCGATGAGCGCCGCCGCGAACCCCCTGCAGCAGGGGGTGCTCTGGCTCAACGACCCGCTGAACTGGACCAATCCGGGGGGCATCCTGGACCGCCTCGGCGAACACCTGACGATCTCCGCCCTGGCCGTGGCGCTCGGCTGCCTGGTGGCCTGGCCGGTCGGGCTCTGGCTCGGGCACGTTGGTCGGGGCGGCGGCCTGGCGGTGCTCGTGTCCAACGCCACCCTCGCCATCCCCACCCTGGCGCTGCTGACCATCCTGCCGCTGACGTTCCTCGGCTTCGGACGTACGCCGGTGGTGGTGGCGCTCGCCGTCTTCGCCGTACCGCCGCTGCTGGCCAACGCCTACACCGGCGTACGCCAGGTCGACCCGGAGGCACGCGACGCGGCCCGTGGGATGGGCCTGTCCGGCGGGCAGTTGCTGCGGCGGGTGGAGTTGCCGTTGGCGGTGCCCTACCTGGCCGCCGGATTCCGGACGGCGGCCGTGCAGGTCATCGCCACGGCCGCGCTGGCTTCGTTCGTCAACGGCGGCGGGCTCGGCGAGATCATCCGCACCGGGTTCGGTCTGAGCATCGCCGCCGGTGGCGGACAGATCGTGGCCGGCGGCGTACTGGTGGCCGGGCTGGCGCTGCTGGCCGAGCTGCTGCTCGGGCTCGTCGAACGCGTGGTGACCCCGCGTCCACTGCGTCGGGGCCGGCAGCGTGTGGGCCGTCCGCGACCCGCGGACGCCACCGGCCGGGCCTGACGTGGTGGCGGGCCGTGGCCCGTCCGGGTGAGCGGACGCCGAAGCGGCGGCCAGCAGTGGGCCGGTCGGTGACGATGCGGTGACGAAGCCCATCCCAGGTTGTCGGTCGGTCGCGGACCATGTTGGGTGGAGAGTCGCGGGCGACCGACATCCAGGATCGCCCGTCGGACACGCGGCCGGCCCGGGACGGGTCGCGCCGGGACACGGAAGGCGGGCGGCACATGCGCGCACGTACACGTCTCGCGATCGGCGCCATCGGCGTCGTGGCCGGGGCAGCACTTCTCACCGGGTGTGGCGACGCCGGCTCGTCCGGCACCGACGCCCCCCAGACCAACGCCTCCGGCGCTGGGTGCGCACCGGTCGCCGGCAAGCAGCTCATCGCGCTGACCGACGACAAGAAGCTCCAGAATTCCGACAACGTCCTCCCGGCGGTCAACAGCAAGGTGGCCAACCCGCAGCTGATCGCCGCGCTCGACAAGGTCTCCGCGGCGCTCGACACGCCGAAGCTGGTCCAGCTCAACAAGGCCGTCGACGCCGACCGTAAGACCCCCAAGGTGGCCGCCGAGGAGTTCAGCAGCGCCAACAACGTCACCGCGGGCATCGCCAAGGGCCCGGGCGGTGAGATCGTGGTCGGCGCCGGCAACTTCAGCGAGAGCCAGACGCTGGCCGAGCTGTACCGCATCGCGCTCACCGCGGCTGGTTACCAGGTCAAGGTGCAGCAGATCGGCAACCGGGAGCTGTACGAGCCGGCGCTGGAGAAGGGCGAGATCCAGGTCGTCCCGGAGTACGCGTCGACCATGGCCGAGTTCCTCAACGCCAAGGCCAACGGCCAGAACCCGCCGCCCGTCTCCTCGCCCGACATCAACAAGACGGTGACCGCGCTCAAGGCCGAGGGCGACAAGGCGGGCATCACCTTCGGTGCCCCGGCCGCCGCGCAGGACCAGAACGCCTTCGCGGTGACCCAGGAGTTCGCCGACAAGTACGGCGTGCGGACCCTCTCCGAGCTGGCCGCGAAGTGTTCCGGCAGCGCCACGGTGCTGGGCGGCCCGCCGGAGTGCCAGCAGCGGCCGTTCTGCAAGCCGGGCCTGGAGAAGACCTACGGTCTCTCGGTGGGTTCGTTCTCCTCCCTGGACCAGGGCGGGCCGCTGACCAAGAACGGGCTGCGTGAGGGCAAGATCAGCGTGGGCCTGGTCTTCTCCTCGGACGGCGCGTTCGCCACGAGCTGACGCTCCGCTACGGCGTGTCACGGACGCCCCTGCCCCCTGCGGGGCGGGGGCGTCCGTGCGTCCGGCAACCGTTCCCTCCGGTGCGGATCGTCGGTAGGCTGCTCTTCCATGCCAGCCCCGGCCACCCCCGACGCCCGGCGTCAACCGCTGCTGCTGACCGTGCTCTTCTGGGGCGGCGTGGCTCTGGCGCCCGTCGCGGCGCTGATACTCCTGGTGGCGGACGGTAACGGTCCACTGCGTCTCGCGGCGGTGCTTGCCATCGTGGCGGTGGTGCTGATCGGCCTCTCCATCGCGTTGCGCCCCGACGGTGACGGCGCCTCGGCGCGCGCCGACGAGCTGCTGGACGAGATCGAGGAGCTGCGCCGGGAGTTGCGCGCCGAGATCGTGGCCGCCGCGCAGCGCGGCAACCAGGCGCTGGACCAGGCGCAGCGAGCCCAGGAGGGTGTCGCCGCGGTGCGTCGCCGCCTCGACGCCACCGGCGCGGCCCTCGCCGGCGGTGCCCCGGCGGCCGAGCCGGCGGCTGCCAGCCGTGCCCGCGGGCCAGCCGCCGACCCCGTGGACGACACCCCGCCCGCCCGCAGCCGGGTCCCGGTCCCCGGCGACTCTCCGGCCGCCCGCGTGCGGGTGCCGGCCCCGGGCGAGGCCGCCGGGCGGGTGCCCGCTCCGGGCACCGACGAGGTGCCCCCCCGGACGCGGGTGCCGGCTCCGGACGACACGGCTGGTCGGTGGGGTCGGGACGAGCGCGACGACGACGAACCGGCGTACCGCCACCGTGCTGCGGACGCCCCCGAGCCCACCGCCGGCAGCGTGTACGGCGCCGCTCCCCGCCTCCCGGAGCACGACCGTGCGCGCGAGCACAGCCCTCAGCGCGAGCACGGCCCTCAGCGCGAGCACAGCCCTCAGCGCGAGTACGGCCGTCCGCGCGAACACGACCGTCCCGAGCCGGCGCACCGACCGGTCGGCGTGGTCCGCCACACCGAGACCG
This sequence comes from Micromonospora sp. NPDC005172, assembly GCF_040608555.1. Classification (NCBI taxonomy): domain Bacteria; kingdom Bacillati; phylum Actinomycetota; class Actinomycetes; order Micromonosporales; family Micromonosporaceae; genus Micromonospora; species Micromonospora sp. NPDC005172. Next base: position 2,724 of record NZ_JBEXIL010000017.1, on the reverse strand, counting down.
TGCACGTCACCACCCGGCACACGGTCGTCGACGGCGGCGGTCCGGCGGAGCCGGCCGGACGCTACGCCGGCCAGTGGACCCCGCCGGCCCAGGAGTGGACCCGGGGCGGTGGCGCCCAGGGGCGTGCCCGTTCCTGGGGTGACGCGGAGGAGTCCCGGTCCGGGTACGCCGACGACCGGGACCGCCGCCCCGACGACCGGACCTGGGGTGCGCAGCCCGGCCCGCGGGGCGAGTCGGCCCCAACGGGCCCCCGCGACGGCTCAGCCTGGGGCGGACCCGAGCGCGGCGACGAGGAGCCCCGTTGGGCGGCTCCCCGCGACGAGCCGGAGTGGACCGACCAGCGCGACGCGTACGCACCGGCCGAGGAGCCCGCCTGGGATGGCCGGGCGCAGCGCCGTGGCTGGTCGGAGCAGGTCGAGCCGGAGCGCGCCGGCGCCCCGCAGCCCGGTCCCGCGCTGCGGGCGGACGACACCGGCGAGTACTGGTCGCAGTTGCGGGCCGGCGACCGCTGGGCGGCGGCCCGCGACGACGAGAACGGCCGTGAGCTGCACGTCGGGGAACGTCGGGCCGAGGTGCACGCCGACGCCACGGGCACCGAGTACCGGATGGCGGACCGTTGGGCCTCCGTCCGCCACGAGGAAGCACGCCGCGAAGACCCGCGCCGGCACGAGGACCCGCGCCGGCACGAGGACCCGCGCCGGCACGAGGACCCGCGCCGCCACGACGACGCGCGGTGGCAGGACGAGCGCCGGCCGGCGTTGCCGGTCGGCGGGGTGCCCGTGCCGGACGAGTGGCGTCCGCCGCGCCAGCGCGGCCGCGAGCCGGAACCCGCCCCCGAGCAGCAGGGCGGCCGCCGCCGGGTCGAGGAGCGGTACGGCTACCCGCCGCAGGACGACGCGCCCCGCGCAGGCGGCGCCCCGGTCACCGACCGCTGGCGCTGACCGGCGGGCCGACCCCGGTCACTTGTCGATGTCGCCGACCACGAAGAACATCGAGCCGAGGATGGCGATCAGGTCCGGCACGAGGCAGCCGGGCAGCAGGGTGGCCAGGGCCTGCACGTTGGCGTACGACGCGGTGCGCAGCTTCAACCGCCAGGGCGTCTTCTCGCCCCGGGACACCAGGTAGTAGCCGTTGATGCCGAGCGGGTTCTCCGTCCAGGCGTACGTGTGCCCCTCCGGCGCCTTGAGCACCTTCGGCAGGCGGGTGTTGATCGGCCCGGTCAGCCGGTCCACCCGGTCGAGGCACTGCTCGGCGAGATCCAGCGAGACGTACACCTGGTCGAGGAGCACCTCGAAGCGGGCGTGGCAGTCCCCGGCGGTCTTGGTGACCACCGGAACGTCCAGCTCGTCGTACGCCAGGTAGGGGTCGTCGCGGCGCAGGTCCAGGTCGAGGCCGGAGGCGCGGGCCACCGGCCCGGACGCGCCGAACGCGGCGGCGTCGGCGGCGGACAGCACGCCCACCCCGACGGTGCGGGCCAGGAAGATCTCGTTGCGGCGGATCAGGTGGTCCAGGTCGGGCAGCCGTCTGCGTACCTCGCCGATCGCCGCGCGGGCCCGCCCGGTCCAGCCGTACGGCACCTCCTCCTTGAGGCCGCCCACCCGGTTGAACATGTAGTGGATCCGGCCTCCGGAGACCTCCTCCATCACCGCCTGGATGGTCTCCCGTTCCCGGAAGGCGTAGAAGACCGGGGTGATCGCGCCGATCTCCAGCGGGTAAGAGCCGAGGAACATCAGGTGGTTGAGTACCCGGTTCAGCTCGGCGAGGGCCATCCGCAGCCAGGTCGCCCGCTCCGGCACCTCCATGCCCATCAGGCGTTCCACCGCGAGCACCACACCCAGCTCGTTCGAGAACGCCGACAGCCAGTCGTGCCGGTTGGCCAGCACGATGATCTGGCGGTAGTCGCGTACCTCGAAGAGCTTCTCCGCCCCCCGGTGCATGTAGCCGACGATCGGCTCGCAGGCGATGACCCGCTCACCGTCGAGGACCAGCTTCAGCCGCAGGACCCCGTGCGTCGAGGGATGCTGCGGGCCGATGTTGAGCACCATGTCGGTGCCGAGCTGCTGACCGCCGGTGCCGGCGACCAGCCCGGCCCCGGTGCCGACGGTCAGTTCGCGGAGGTCCCCGGCGTCGGTGCTCATGCCCGTCATCGTGCCACGGCCGGCGATAGCGGGATGCCGACCGGTTGGCGCAGCCACCAGTGCCCGCCGAGTCCGGCCGGGTCGGTCAGCTCGGCCACCGCCGACGCCGTGGCCAGCGCCCGCACGTAGCCGGCCGGGTCGGTGCCGGCCAGGCTGAGCGGTGGTCGCCCACCGTCGGCCCCGAGCGCCCGCAGCGCCTCTCGCTGCGAGACCAGGGAGTACGCACACCGGGCGACCGCCGCGCCGGCGGAGGCGACGGAGTCCATGGCGACGTGTGCGGTGACATCACTCGACCCGTCCGGTACCGGAGGCACCTGCCGCCCAGCCCGGTAACCGGTCAACGTCCCGTCCACCGGTCGGTCGTTCCGCAGATGCCCGTAGTCGACCGTCACGGCCAGCCCTCGGCTGATCTTCCGGACCGCGTTGGCCCAGGCCTCGTCCCTTGGTCCGCCGATCTCTGCTCGGTGGTCGCTGTGGGGGGTTTCGGGGCAGCCCGGCCGGCTCGGTCCTTGGTGACGTCAGATTATGGTGAAGTCACCGGCGTGAGCCGGCTGTCTAAACCATCGATACGTCCTCATCACCGGGC
>NZ_JBEXIL010000016.1:0-156416 GCF_040608555.1 Micromonospora sp. NPDC005172 | reverse complement strand
CTCATCTACACTCCTTCCCTCCACGACGCTCTTCCCATCTCCACCCCACCCCACCCCGCCCCGCCCCGCCCCGCCCCGCCCCGCCCCGGCCCGGCGATCTTGCAGTTTCGGTTGTCGACATCGGGTGATTCGCCCCAGCCTGTCGGCGCAGAAAGTGCAAGATCGCGGCGGGGGAGGGAGTGGCGGAGCGGGGCGACCTTTACCGTGGTCGGCGAAACGCACAGGCCGGTGGACCGGGACGGGAGACGAGATGAGCGATCGGGTGGCCCCGGCTCGGCCGGTACGCATCCTGCTCGCCGACGACCAGCCGCTGCTGCGTACGGGCTTCCGCATGGTCCTGGGGGCCGAGGGTGACCTGGACGTGGTGGCGGAGGCGGGCGACGGCGTGGAGGCGGTCGAGCTGTCCCGGCGGCTGCTGCCCGACGTCGTGCTGATGGACATCCGGATGCCCCGCATGGACGGGGTGGCGGCGACCCGAGCCATCGTCGACTCCCGCCTGCCGGTGCGGGTGCTGGTGCTGACCACGTTCGACCTCGACGAGTACGTGGTGGGGGCGCTGCGCGCGGGCGCGAGCGGGTTCCTGGCCAAGGACGTACCCGCCGAGGAGCTGATCGCGGCGATCCGCACGGTGGCCGGCGGGGACGCGGTGGTCTCGCCGCGCATCCTGCGGCGACTGCTGGAGCGATTCGCGGAGCTGCTGCCCGACCCGTCGGCCACGCCGTCGGCGGCGCTCAACGCGCTCACCGACCGGGAACGCGAGGTGCTGGTGCAGGTGGCCCGAGGGTTGTCCAACGCCGAGATCGCGGCCGTGCTGTCGGTGAGCGAGACCACCGTCAAGACCCACGTCGGGCACCTGCTGACCAAGCTGCGGCTGCGCGACCGGGTGCAGGCGGTCGTGCTGGCGTACGAGTCGGGTCTGGTCCGCCCACGGGCGTAGCCGCGAAGCCCCGGGTACCTCACGCGGCGTACTCGAAGATCCCCCCGTGGAGGGACGGCCCGGTTGCCGTGCTCACCTACCGTGACCGGAGACGGCACGGCGCGGTTGACCCTCCTGTGACGTGAGGGGGAAGTGTGCAAAACCGGTCGACCGGCCGTCGGGTCAGGGGCAACCCTGATGCGGCATGGGGGTGCACCCGCAGCGGGAAATCCGCTCCGCGTCCCCCCAGGGGCGGACGGTACGGGCGCGAGCAGCGCCGATGATTGAACGGTCGCGCCGGACCATCGGGGGGCGGCGTGGGATTCGGACAGACGGAAGAGGTAGATGACGTGACCGCGACGGTAGGCCAGCAGGCGCAGGCCGCGGCCCGGGCGAACGACGTGTGGAAGGTGTACGGCAGCGGCGAGGCTCAGGTCATCGCGCTGCGGGGGGTCAGCGCGGAGTTCGAACGTGCCCGCTTCACCGCGATCATGGGCCCGTCGGGTTCCGGCAAGTCGACGTTGATGCACTGCCTCGCCGGTCTCGACTCGGTGACCCGGGGGACGGTGTCGATCGGTGAGACGACGGTCACCGGGCTGGGCGACTCCGGACTGACGAAGCTGCGCCGGGACAAGGTGGGCTTCATCTTCCAGCAGTTCAACCTTCTGCCGACGCTCACCGCGAAGGAGAACATCCTGCTGCCGATGTCGATCGCCGGGCGTAAGCCGGACCAGGCCTGGTACGACACGGTGATCCGGACGGTGGGCCTGCAGGACCGGCTGGACCACCGGCCGGCGCAGCTCTCCGGCGGTCAGCAGCAGCGGGTGGCGTGCGCGCGTGCGCTGGTGTCCCGCCCCGAGGTGATCTTCGCGGACGAGCCGACCGGCAACCTGGACTCGCGCTCCGGCGCGGAGGTGCTCGGCTTCCTGCGCGACTCGGTGCGCGAGCACGGCCAGACCATCGTGATGGTCACCCACGACCCGACCGCCGCGGCGTACGCCGACCGGGTGGTCTTCCTCGCCGACGGGCAGATCGTCTCGGAGCTGATCGAGCCGACCGCCGACACGGTGCTGGACACCATGAAGAAGCTGGACACTCCGGCCGAGGTGGGCAACTGATGTTCCGGGCGACGCTCAAGAGTCTGCTGGCCCGCAAGGTCCGGCTGATCCTGTCCGGTCTGGCGGTGGTGCTCGGGGTCATGTTCGTCTCCGGCGCGTTCGTGCTGACCGACACGCTGGGTCGCTCCTTCGACTCGGTGTTCGCCGACGGCTTCTCCGAGATCGACGTGAACGTCGCGGCGAAGCCCAAGGTCGAGGTCAACGAGATGGAGGGCGAGCAGACCGCCGCCCCGCTGCCGGCCGCCGTGGTGGACCGGGTCAAGCAGGTGCCGGGGGTGGCCTCGGCGACCGGTGTCGTCAACGCCGACGGTGCGCGGGTGATCGGCAGCAACGGCAAGGTCGTCACGTCGTTCGGGCCGCCGCAGCTGGGTGAGAACTGGGTCGGCGAGGGGGACCTGCTGCAACTGCGCGAGGGGCGCGCGCCGCAGGCCGACGACGAGATCGTCGTCAACAAGTCGCTGGCCACGTCGGCGAAGGTGCGCGTCGGCGAGAAGGTCGGCGTGCTGACCGCGTTCGAGTCGAAGAAGCGGGACTTCACGCTGGTCGGCATCGCCGGTTACAGCGGTGACCGGGACTCGATCGGCGGCGTCAACGAGGTCTTCTTCACCACGCCGGTGGCGCAGCGGCTGATGCTGGGCGAACCGGGGGTGTTCAGCAGCGTCACGGTGAAGGCCGCCGGCGGTGTCTCGGATGAGGCGCTGCGCGACGACGTGGCCCGCACGCTGGGCGCGGACTACGACGTGAAGACCGGCGAGCAGGTCGCCGATGACGCTGCGGCCAGCCTGAAGGAGGGCCTCTCCTTCTTCAACAAGATCCTGCTCGGCTTCGCCGCCGTGGCGCTGCTGGTCGGCACCTTCCTGATCCTCAACACCTTCTCGATCATCGTGGCGCAGCGCACCCGTGAGTTGGCGCTGATGCGCGCCATCGGTGCGAGTGGGCGGCAGATCATCGGCTCGGTGGTGCTGGAGGCCATCGCGGTGGGTCTGATCGCGTCGGTGCTCGGCCTGGCCGCCGGCATCGGGGTGGGCGCGCTGCTGGCGTTCCTGTTCGGCAAGTTGGCCGGTGGCCTGACCCTGGCCGGGATCGGCGTGCCGGCGGCGGCCGTGATCGGGTCGTTCGGTGTCGGTCTGGTGATCACCGTGGTGGCGGCCCTGCTGCCGGCGCTGCGGGCGTCCCGGATCCCGCCGATCGCCGCCATGCAGGACGTGGCGACCCCGGACCGACCGCTGACCAAGATCACCGTGGCCGGGTCGCTGGTCACCGGCATCGGCGCGGTGCTGCTCTTCCTGGGGCTCAGCGGCAACGCGGGCGGTCAGACGCTCGCCACCATCCTGGGCGGCGTGCTGTTCGCCTTCATCGGTGTGGCGCTGCTGACCCCGCTGATCAGTCGGCCGGTGGTGAACCTGCTCGGCGCGATCTTCTCCTGGTCGGTGCCGGGCAAGCTGGGCCGGCTCAACTCCGGGCGCAACCCCCGCCGCACCGCCATCACGGCTGCCGCGCTGATGGTCGGCATCGCGCTGGTCACCGGCGTCACGGTGATCCTCGACTCGGCCAAGGGCAGCATCAGCGCGCTCGCCCAGGACACCATCAAGGCCGAGCTGGTGATCGCCGGTCAGCAGGGTGGCCCGCGTCCGCCGAGCTTCGACCCGAGCGTGCTGGACCAGGTGAAGGCGCTGCCCGGCGTGCGACTGGTCGACGGCGAGTACGGCGACATGGCACGCGTGGACGGTCAGAGCACGTGGGTGGCGGCGAGCAGCGAGGTCGCGTCGCTGCGGCAGATCTTCGGTGCCAAGGCGACCGCCGGTGACATCGACCGGCTGTCACCGACGCAGATGCTCGCCAGCTCCGACACCGCCAAGTCCCGGGGCTGGTCGGTCGGCTCGACGGTGACCGTGCAGCTCACCCGGGGTGAGCCTCGCACGTACACGATCAGCGGCATCTACGAGTCGTCGCAGTTGACCAACCCGGTGACGTTGCCGCCGGCCGCGGCGAAGGACTTCGCGATCCCGCAGCCCATCCAGGGCTTCATCCAGCTGGCACCGGGCGCCCGGGCGGCCGACGTGCAACCGCAGGTGGAGATGCTGCTCGCGGACAGCCCCGAGGTGTCGGTGGCCGACCGGGACGCGTTCATCAAGCAGCAGACGAGTTCGCTCGACGGGCTGCTCACGATGATCCAGATCCTGCTGGCGCTGGCCATCGTGATCGCCGTCCTGGGCATCGTCAACACGCTCGCGCTGTCGGTGTTGGAGCGCACGCGGGAGTTGGGCCTGCTTCGCGCGATCGGGCTGCGCCGTGGCCAGACCATGGGGATGATCACGGTCGAGGCGGTGGTGATCTCCGTCTTCGGCGCACTGCTGGGCGTCGCGGTCGGCACCGGCCTGGGCGCCGCCGTGGTCGAGGCGCTCAAGGACGAGGGCATCACCGACCTGATCCTGCCCTGGGGACAGATGGGCGTCTTCCTCGGTCTCGCCGCGATCGTCGGGGTGGTGGCCGCGGTGGTCCCCGCCGTGCGGGCGGCCCGGATCAACGTCCTGGGCGCGATCGCCCACGACTGACCGGTTCCACCTCGCGACCCCCGACGCCACTCGCGGCGTCGGGGGTCGCGCGCTTCCTCGGCCGGTGGCGTCGACCGCGTCAGCCGGTCGCCGCGGCCCGGTCGGTCAGCAGCGCCGCGAGCGCCTCCGGGTCCACGCCGGTCAGGCTCGGCACCTGGTGTACGCCGGCGATGGGGGGCAGCGGCACCTCGGCGGGTACGGCCAGCACGGCCGCGCCGGAGGCGAGCGCGCTGGCCACCCCGGTCGGTGAGTCCTCGATCGCCACACACCGCTCGATCGGGGCACCGAGGTGCCGTGCGGCGGTCAGGTACGGCTCCGGGTGCGGCTTGGCAGCGACCACCTCGTCGCCGGCGACGACCACGTCGAAGTTGTCCCGACCGAGGGTGTCAAGGGCGATCTCGACCAGCGCCCGAGGGCTGGAGGTGACCAGCGCGGTGGGGATTCCCGCCGCGCGGACCGCGTGCACCAGCTCGAACGCTCCCGGTTGCCAGGGCAGACCGGTGCGGAACAGCTCCAGGATCCGTGCGTTGATCCACGCCGCACTGCTGTCCGGATCGCGTTCGGGCTGCCCCAGGTCGTCGTGCAGGATGCGCATCGACTCGGCCATGGCGGTACCGATGATCGCCCGGCGTGCGTCGGCGGACAGTTCCCCGCCGTACTCGTGGGCCAGCTCCTGCAACGCGACGTCCCACAGCTTCTCGCTGTCGACGAGCGTGCCGTCCATGTCGAAGAGCACGGCGGCGGGGTAATGGCTGCTCAGCGGATCCTCCAGGGTGCGGCGACTGCCCTGATCCTGCCAGCCGGGGGCGGCCCCGGTGGTCGTCGGGTACGCCACGGCGCCGGAGCGTCCCGCCAGCCGGCACCGGACCGCCGCCGCCCTAATCGATAACGGTCAGTTGCGACGACGTCACCGCAAGGGGCCGGGGCAGCGCCGCACGGCACAGGTCGGAACCGGCCCCCGGCTCACCCTCGTCGATGTCGACCGGCGCATCGTCGATACGATCGACGCTCCACTTTCGACGGGGGAAGGAATCCAAACAGCATGACGGTGGCACGAAGAATCGGTGCCGGCCTGGGCGCTCTGGCGCTCGGCGTCGCGGTCACGATCGGCAGCCCGACGGCGGCCTTGGCCGTGCAGGCAGCCAACATGATCGCCTACCAGGGCGACGACTACGGCACCCTGTTCAAGAACAACCCCAACGGCGGCCAAGTCACGGTCTACGCCTGTGACAAGGAGCAGGACGGCAACGGCGTCTACGTACAGGTCAAGTGGTCCGGTGGCGGCACGTACGGCAAGGTCGGCGACGGCAACGGCTCCGCCGAGGGTTGCGGCAAGGGCGTCCTGAACGGGTACGCCGACAGCATCCGGGTGTGCGAGGACGACCTCGGCGACGACAGCTGCGGCACCTGGCGCAACACCTACCCGTAGCGGGTCCGCCCCTTCGGGCAGCAGATCCGGGGGAAGACGCGGCGCAGGTCGGCCCGTCTTCCCCCGGTTCAGTCCAGGCCGCAGGCTGACAGCGACTTCTCGTAGCCGCGGAAGAACGAGTCGGTCCGCTGCTCGGCGGTGCCGTGCGCGCCCTCGGCGAACCAGGGCTGGCTCGGGTCGTCACCGACCGCGAGCAGGCCCTCCCGGAACTCGTCGAGGTCACCCTGCTCGAGCCGCAGTTGCTGGCTGCGGATCGAGTCACCCAGGTACGCACCGGCCATGCAGTCGGCCTGCAACTCCTGCTGGATGGTGAAGTTGTAGCGGATGCCCAGCCTGACCTGGATGCCGTGGGCATACTCGTGGCCGAGCAGGTAGTAGACGAACGCGTCGCCGACCTGCTGGTAGGCGCCCACCGACCAGTTCAGGTCGTAGGCGATGAAGTCTCCCTGGGAGCAGTAGACGGCGTTGTTGCGCGGCAGTCCCTGGCCGCCGCAGGCCGCCTCCCCGTCCCGGCGGTACGGCACGATCCGGCTGATCGGCCGGAACGACCGCCCGGACGCGTCGAACTGGGAACGCCAGTAGAGGTCGGCCTTCTCGACGGCGACGCTGATGTCGTCCTGGAAGCTGTCGGCGTTCGTCGTGCGGTCGGCGCGAGCGGTCGGCTCCCCGGTCCCGACCAAGCGGGACGTCTCCGGCGCGGGTGCCCGTGGCCCACTGTCCGGGACCCCGCCGACGGCGCAGCCGACGGCCACCACCAACGCCACCAGCGCGGCCGCCAGTGGCCCGCGCGGGCGACCCGAGCGTGCCATCACATCACCCTCCCCAGGTGCCCGATCGTGTCGCAGTACCCCGATGAACGGGTCACCATCCCCCACAGTCAACACGGCCGCCGCGTCGGGACGGTTCAGCCGGAGGCGCCGTCGCGGCCACGCAGCCAGGTGTCGCCCTGCACGGCGTGCCGCTCGGCGGCGTACCGCTCCTGGGCGGAGCGAGCGTCGCGCGCGGCGCCGCCGTCGTCGTCGGAGCTGAGCCGGCGGCGGTCCCGCCGGGCGACGTAGCCGAACGATCCGACCAGAAGCAGGGCGAGGGTGCCCACCACCACCCACACCGTCGTCATGCGCCCGACGGTAGCCTCGGCGCACCACCCCGTCGGCGCACCCTGATGTCGCCACCACGGTGTCCGGAACGGCTGGTCGGCGTCGACGTCTCCGGTGAGCGGCGCCGCACCGGCGCCGGCGGCAGGAGAAGAGATCCGCGAAGTACCTGATTCTGCTCTACGGCTCGCAGCAGGATTCACGCCTGACCGGCCCGGACGGTCCTCGCACAGGTTCTCGCGGCGTGGTGCCGGCACGAGTTGTTGGCGCGGCGCGTGGCGCAGGCCGGGCGGTTCGCGCGCGCCGTGGTGCGGGGCCGCCACAATGGCCCGGGGGCGGACGCGACCGCCCGGTCAGGAGGGGCGACGTGCACGTGCTGGGCAGCCGTCAACGGAGCCAGCCTGCCCCGGCGCAGGTCGTGTGGCGGTCGCTCCGTGACCCGTACGAGGCCGGGAGTCGCCCCTGGCTGGAGTTACGCGACGACGAGGTACCGCCACGGGTGGTGACGGGTTACGCGCCGGTGCTGCTGGTGTGGTCGTCGCTGTGGCCGCACCGGCCACTGGACGAGATCCGTTTCGACATCTCGCCCGGGCTGCCCGGCGGTGACTGTGCGGTGCGTTGGACTCTGACCACCCCCGACGCGGACCCGCCCAGCGAGAGCACCCTCGGCTACCTCCGCCACCGCCTCAACTACCTGATCAACAACCGCCTCCGCCTCTCCTACGGCCAATAACCCACCCCCACCCCACCCCACCCCCACCCCCGCATCGCCGACCCGCCCACTTCCGTTGATCATGAAGTTATTGCGCCGACACGCCGACATCGATAGCGATAACTTCATGATCAACGGGGCGGGGACGGGACGGGGCGGGGACGGGACGGGGACGGGGCGCGGGGTTGGGTTCGACGTTTCTGGTGAGCGGTGCCGGGGCGGCACCGGGAACAGGAAGGCCACCATGAGATACATGATCATGCTTTACGGGTCGCAGCAGGACTATGACGCCTTGTCGGGGCGGCCCTCCGACCGGCCGGCCATGTCGGCCGAACAGGTCGCGGCCATGCACGAGCACATGGAGACGTTCCACCAGGCGCTCGCCGAGTCCGGGGAACTCGTCGACGCGCGGGGCCTGAGCGAGCCCGTGCACGCCCGTCGCGTGCAGGTGCGGGGCGGGGCGCCCGTGGTGACCGACGGCCCGTACGCGGAGACGCAGGAGGTGCTGGCGGGCTACACGATCGTGGAGTGCGCCAGCTTCGACCGGGCCACCGAGATCGCCGCCGGCCTGGTCGATCCGGACACCCCGGGCGCGTACGTGGACGTGCGGCCGGTGCCGAACGGCGTCGAGGACCTGGCCGGCTGAGGCGTGCCGGAGACACCCGCCGAGGGCCTGCTGCGCGAGTTGGCGCCGCAGGTCCTCGGCGCGCTGGTACGCCGCTTCGGGCACTTCGACACGGCCGAGGACGCGGTGCAGGAGGCGCTGATCGCGGCGGCGGACGGGTGGCCGCGTGACGGCGTACCGGACAATCCTCGGGCTTGGCTGATCACCGTCGCGTCCCGGCGGCTCACCGACCTGCTACGGCGTGACCAGGCGCGGGCGCGACGGGAGGAGACCGCAGCCCGGTGGATGGTGCCGGACTGGACGAGGACCCCCGGTTGGCCGACGGCCCGCGACTGCCGGCTGCCCGCGCCCACCTGTGGGAGCTGACCGGCGAGCGTGTCGCGGCGCGCGAGGCGTACCGGATGGCGGCGGCACGCTCGACGAACCTGGCACAGCAGCGCTACCTCAACGCCCGCGCGGACGCCCTGGCGGACGACCCGACCGCCGGCTGCGCGACGCGGGCACCGACCAGGCTGCGTCCGGCGCGTCAGGGGCTGGCGGCCAGGAAGACGAACGCGGCCAGCAGCACCAGGTGCACGCCGCCCTGGAGCACGTTGGCCCGGCCCGGCACGACGGTCAGCACCGCCGTCACGGCGGTGAGGGCCAGCAGCGCGAGCTGGGTGCCGCCGAGGCCGAGCAGCAGCGGACCGTCCAGCCAGATCGAGGCGATGGCGATGGCCGGGATGGTCAGACCGATGCTGGCCATCGCCGAGCCGAGGGCGAGGTTGAGGCTGATCTGCACGCGGTCGCGGCGGGCGGCGCGGGCGGCGGCGAGGGTCTCCGGCAGCAGCACCAGCAGCGCGATGATCACGCCGACGAACGCGTGCGGCAGGTTCGCCGCCGCCACACCGGCCTCGATCGTCGGTGAGACGGTCTTGGCGTCGCCGACCACCGCGACCAGCGCCACCAGCAGCAGTCCCAGGCTGACCAGCGCCGCGCGGGTGGTGGGCGGCTTGGCGTGCTCCTCCGCGTCGATCACCCGACCCCGGCTGTCGACCGGCAGGAAGTAGTCGCGGTGCCGGCCGGTCTGCACCAGCACGAACAGCCCGTACAGCGCCAGCGAGGCGACGGCGGCGAAGGTGAGCTGGGCCGGGCTGAACTCCGGGCCGGGGCGGGCCGTGGTGAAGGTCGGGATGACGAGGCTCAGCGTGGCCAGGGTGATCACGGTCGCCAGGGCCCCGCCGGTGCCCTCGGGGTTGAATACGGCCACACGTCGGCGTAGCGCCCCGAGCAGCAGGGACAGTCCGAGGATGCCGTTACAGGTGATCATGACGGCGGCGAAGACGGTGTCGCGGGCCAGCGACTGTGTCTTCTCCGGGCCGCTGATCATCAGCGTGACGATGAGGGCCACCTCGATGACGGTGACCGCGACGGCGAGCACCAGCGAGCCGTACGGCTCCCCGACCCGGTGGGCGACCACCTCGGCGTGGTGCACGGCCGCGAGCACCGCGCCGCCCAGCAGCGCGGCGACCACCACGACGACGGGGCCGGGAAGTTCTCGCCCCCACGTCACGAGCAACACCAGCACCGCGAGCACGGGTACGGAGACGGTCCAGTCGAGCAGGCGGGATCGAAGCTGGGCTGGCATGCCGTCAAGAGTGCCAGGTCACGTGATCATGTGCCCACCACCGACGCACCCCTACCGGAAAACCCGTAACTCATGGGTTACGCTTTCGGGGTGGACGAGGTGGCCGCGGCGCTCGCGGACCCGGTGCGGCGGCGCATCCTGAGCATGCTGCGCGACGCGCCGCTGGCCGCGGGCGAGATCGCCGGACGGTTCGCCATCAGCCGCCCGGCGATCAGCCGACACCTGCGGGTGCTGCGCGAGAGCGGCCTGGTCCGCGACGAGCTGATCGGCCGCACGAGGATCTACCGGCTCGATCCGGGCCCGCTCGCCCCGCTTGTCGACTGGCTCGGCGAGCTCGTCGCACCCGACCGGTGGGAGCAGCGCCTCGACGCGTTGGAGACCGAGGTCTATCGAACCCGCCGGGAACGCCGCCGCCGCGGCCCGGCCGCGCACCGAACGGAGCACACCGCATGACCCGTACCCCCGTTGGCCGCCTGTTCCCCACCGCCACCGGCCACGACCTCGTCCTCACCCGCACGTTCCGCGCCTCGGCGGCCGACGTGTGGGCGAGCCTGACCGAGTCGGAGCGCACGGCCCGCTGGTTCGGCCCGTGGGAGGGCGACGCCGGGCCCGGCCGGACCATCCGGGTCCAGATGGCGTACGAGGAGCAGCAGCCCTGGTGCGACGTCCGCGTCGAGGAGTGCGAGCCACCGCGACGCCTGAGCGTGTCGATGGTCGACGGCTCGAGCAACTGGCTGCTGGAGTTCGCGCTGACCGAGAGCGCCGGCGTCACCGAGCTGCGGTTCACCCAGCAACTGGGCAGCCTCGACGGCGTCGCCGAGGTGGGCGCCGGCTGGGAGTACTACCTGGACATGCTCGTCGCCTCGCGGGACGGCACGCCCCGACCGGAGTTCGACGAGTACCACCCCGCGATGCGGTCCTACTACGAGACCCTTGCCGAGCGGGCCTAGGGTCCGGCCTCCCGGCGCAGTCGGGCGAACTCGGCCGTCAACGCCGGCAGCGGGAAGTGCGCGTTCAGGCCGCTCGGGTTGGGCAGTACCCAGACCCGGGCCGGTCCCAGCCGCTGCGGCTGCGGCCCCAGGCCGGCCTTCGGCCGGACGAACGCGATCCGGTACGCGGTCACCCCGAGGATCGCCACCCACCGTGGCCGGTGCCGCTCGGCCTTGACCGCCAACCCGGTCACCCCGGCCACCAGTTCGGCGGCGGTCAGCTCGTCGGCCCGGGCCGTGGCCCGGTTGCTGAGGCTGGTGACGCCCAACCCCTGCCGCAGCAGCTCGGCGCGCTCCCACGGGCGCAACTCCCGGTCGGTGAAGCCCGCGCCGTGCAGGGCCGGCCAGAACCGACTACCCCGCCGGGCGAAGTGCTCCCCCACCGCCGCCGAGTACAACCCCGGGTTGAACCCGCAGAACAGCACCCGCAGGCCGGGACCGATCACATCCACCAGGCCGCGACCGGCCGCCGCCGCGACCTCCTGCCGGGTCGGCGGCCGCCACGGCGGTGACACCTCCGCGTCCATTGCACCGATCCTGCCGTACGCGCCGACGCCCGTCCCCGCTTGCCGACGACGCCGACGCACCGGACCCGGTGTGCGCCGATGGTCATGACTTGACACCCTGGACCGATGCAATCCACCGACCACCTCGCCGCCAGCCGTTACGCGCGGATGCGCTGGAACACGCCCCTGTCGGAGGAGCACGCGGCCCTGCTGCTGCGGCGACTCGACGTACGGCCCGGCGCGCGCGTGCTCGACCTGGGCTGCGGGTGGGGTGAGCTGCTGCTGCGCGCTGTCGCCGCCGGTGGCGTCGCCGGCCCGGTCGCGACGAGGGGCGTGGGCGTCGACACCGACGAGGCGGTCCTCGCCCGGGGGCGCAGGCTCGCCGCCGAGAGGTCGCTGAACCGGCACGTCGCCTTCGTGATGGGCGAGGCCGCCGCCTGGCAGGAGCCCGCCGACCGGGTTCTGTGCATCGGCTCGGCGCACGCCTTCGGGGGCACCGGAGCGGCCCTCGACGCCCTCGCCACGGTGGTCCGCCCCGGTGGGCGGCTGCTGCTCGGCGAGGGGTACTGGCAGCGCGACCCCACTGCGGAGGTCGCGGAGATCTTCGGTGCGGACGTGACCGACCTCGCGAGCCTCGTCGAGGCCGCCCGTGAGCGGGGCTGGCGGCTGCTGCACCTGAGCACCGCCGACCAACGGGAGTGGGACGACTTCGAGTCCACCTGGCTCGCGGGCCGGCAGGAGTGGCTGCTGACGTACCCCGAGGATCCCCGCGCGGCCCAGGTCCGCGCCGAGCTCGACGATCGCCTGCGCGAGTACGTGGGCGGCTACCGTGGCGTCCTCGGCCTCGCGTACCTGGTCCTCGGCCACTGAGGTCGACTCCCCGCCGCAGTGGCAGGCCACAGCGGGCGGGCTTGACGGCGCGTAGACATCAGAGGTTTACTGCGTCAGCGACGTCAGTCGATGCAGTCCGTCCGTCCACACTGGTCGGACGGGGAGCGTCGACTGGCGCACCGCGCCATCACCACCGCTCCACATCACCTCAGCCGAGCATCGGCGGCCCGGCTTCCGCATCACCGCCACCATGGCCCCGGGCGCGCCCACGCGCGCCCTGCGGGGTCGACGCTCAGCTAAGGAGCATCACCATGCGTTCCCGTCCCCGTTTACTGGCGCTCGTCACCGGCCTGGCCGTGATGATGGCCGGTCTGGTCGCACTGCCGACCACCGCCTCGGCGGCACCGCTGACCAAGGTCCTGGTGTTCAGCAAGACCGCCGGCTTCCGCCACTCGGCCATCCCCAACGGCATCGCCGCCATCCAGCAGCTCGGCGCTGCGAACGGCTTCAGCGTGACCGCGACCGAGGACGCCGCCCAGTTCACCACCTCCAACCTGGCCCAGTACCAGGCGGTGGTCTTCATGTCGACGACCGGCGACGTCCTCAACTCCAGCCAGCAGACCGCGTTCGAGTCGTACATCGCCGCCGGCGGCGGCTACGTCGGCGTGCACGCCGCGGCCGACACCGAGTACAGCTGGCCGTGGTACGGGCAACTGGTCGGCGCGTGGTTCGACTCGCACCCGGCGATCCAGACCGCGACCGTGAAGATCGAGGACCGCAGCAACCCGTCGACCGCGCACCTCAGCGCCACCTGGGTCCGCTCCGACGAGTGGTACAACTACCGCACCAACCCCCGCTCCAGCGCACACGTCCTCGCCAGCCTCGACGAGTCGTCCTACAGCGGCGGCAACATGAACGGCGACCACCCGATCACCTGGTGCAAGACGGTCGGCGCCGGGCGTTCCTGGTACACGGGTCTCGGGCACACCGAGGCGTCGTACACCGACCCGAACTTCACCCGGATGCTGCTCGGTGGCCTGCAGGTCGCCGCGGGTTCGGTGAGCGCGAACTGCTCGCCGGGGACGACGCCGACCACCCCGCCGCCGACCACCGCCCCGCCGACGACGGCCCCGCCGACGACCCCGCCGCCGACCACGGCGCCGCCGACGACCGCCCCGCCGACGACCCCGCCGCCCGCCGCCACCGGTTCCACCCTGCGTGCCCTCGCCAACAACCAGTACGTCAGCGCCGCCAACGCCTCCACCCCGCTCATCGCCAACAAGAGCACTGCCGGGACCACCGAGCGGTTCGAACTGGTCAACCTCGCCAACGGCAACGTCGCGCTGCGCGCCAAGAGCAACGGGCAGTTCGTCGCGGCGGAGAACGCCGGGGCTGCCGCGCTGATCGCCAACCGGGCCAGCGCCGGGGCATGGGAGACGTTCCAGCTGATCCGCAACTCCGACGGCACGGTCAGCCTGCGGGCCACCGTGAACAGCCGGTACGTGGCCGCTGACAACGGGGGCTCCTCTCCGCTGATCGCCAACCGGACCTCCATCGGTCAGTGGGAGAAGTTCACCCTCGTCACCAACTGACCGCGCCGCGGCTCGCTCCCACCACCCTCACCTGGCCGTGGTGCGCCCCAGCACGCCCCGGCCCTGGTCGTCGAGGAAGGACGATCAATGCTCTCGAACCCCCGGCGCTGGTCACGGGCACTCATCGCGGCGGTCACCACCGTCGCGAGTGTGACCCTGGCCGTAGCCGCACCCTCCTCCGCCGCGCAGGCGGTGGTGATTCCCGCCAGTGACTACCAGCAGGTCAAACTCGCCACCGGCTCCTCCGAGCTGGGCGAGGCCATGTCCCTGGCCGTCCTGCCCAACCGTTCGGTGCTGCACACCGCCCGCAACGGTGTCCTGCGGGTCACCGACGTGGCCGGCAACACGAAGGTCTCCGGCACCCTGTCCGTCTACACGCACGACGAGGAGGGGTTGCAGGGCGTCGCCGTCGACCCCAACTTCGCTTCCAACCGGTGGATCTACCTGTACTACTCGCCCACGTTGAGCACCCCGTCCGGGGACGCCCCCACCACCGGCTCGCAGTCCGACTGGGACCGGTGGAAGGGGCACCTGCGGCTGTCCCGGTTCACCCTGAACAGCGACGACACGGTCAACCTGAGCACCGAGAAGATCGTGCTCCAGGTCGCCAACGACCGCGGGCAGTGCTGTCACGTCGGCGGTGACCTGGACTTCGACGCCGCCGGCAACCTGTACCTGACCACCGGCGACGACACCAACCCGTTCGAGTCGTCCGGCTACGCGCCGCTGGACGAGCGGACCGACCGCAACCCGCAGTTCGACGCCCAGCGCTCGGCTGGCAACACGAACGACCTGCGGGGCAAGGTGCTACGGATCAAGCCGCAGTCGGACGGGACGTACACCATCCCGTCGGGCAACCTGTTCGCGCCCGGAACGGCCAACACCCGTCCCGAGATCTACGCGATGGGTATGCGCAACCCGTTCCGGATGAGCGTCGACAAGGCGACCGGCGTCGTCTACGTCGGTGACTACGGGCCGGACGCGGGAAGCACCAACTCGAGCCGGGGTCCGTCGGGTCAGGTCGAGTTCAACCGGATCACCGCGCCGGGCAACTTCGGCTGGCCGTACTGCACCGGCAGCAACACGAGCACCGAAACATACAATGAATACACCTTCCCGTCCGGGCCGTCGCAGTCGAAGTACAACTGCACGGGCGGGCCGACCAACAACTCGTTCCGCAACACGGGGTTGGGCACGCTGCCCGCGGCGAAGCCGGCCTGGATCAAGTACGCCGGCGACTCCGGCTCACCGTCGGAGTTCGGCAGCGGCTCCGAGTCGCCCATGGCCGGGCCGGTGTACCGGTACGACGCCTCGCTCAACTCCAGCGTCAAGTTCCCGCAGTCGCTGAACGGCCAGTTCTTCGCTGGCGAGTACGGCCGCCGCTGGATCAAGCCCATCGCCATCAACTCCGACGGCTCCCGCGGGGAGATCTCCAGCTTCCCGTGGAGCGGCACGCAGGTCATGGACATGGCCTTCGGCCCGGACGGCGCGCTGTACGTGCTGGACTACGGCACCGGCTCGAACAACCAGGCGCTGTTCCGCATCGAGTACATCGGCGGCGGCAACCGCAACCCGATCGCGGTCGCCTCCGCGAACCCGACGTCGGGTGCCAACCCGTTGACGGTGAACTTCTCGTCGGCCGGCAGCTCCGACCCCGAGGGTGGGGCGCTGAGCTACCTGTGGACGTTCGGGGACGGCACCACGTCGACGG
The DNA here is from genome assembly GCF_040608555.1 of Micromonospora sp. NPDC005172. Classification (NCBI taxonomy): domain Bacteria; kingdom Bacillati; phylum Actinomycetota; class Actinomycetes; order Micromonosporales; family Micromonosporaceae; genus Micromonospora; species Micromonospora sp. NPDC005172. Next base: position 140,711 of record NZ_JBEXIL010000016.1, on the reverse strand, counting down.
CGGCGAACCCCACCAAGACGTACACCACGAACGGCACGTACTCCCCCACGTTGAAGGTCACCGACCCGACCGGCCTGACCGGCACGGCGAGCCTGGTCATCACCGTGGGCAACACGGCACCGACGGTGACACTGACCTCGCCCGCCGACGGGCAACTGTTCAACTTCGGTGACACCGTCTCGTACCAGATCAGCGTGAGCGACCCGCAGGACGGCACCATCGACTGTTCCAAGGTGAGCCTGACGTACGCGCTGGGCCACGACAGTCACGCCCACCAGATCACCTCGAAGAACGGGTGCAGCGGGTCGATCACCGTCCCGACCGACGGTGAGCACGACTCCGCGGCCAACATCTACGGAGTCTTCGACGCCGCCTACACCGACAACGGCGGGCTCACCACGCACAGCATCAGGACGCTGCAACCGAAGCACCGCCAGGGTGAGCACTTCGGCGGCCAGTCGGGTGTCCAGGCCACCGACCACACCAGCGCCGAGGGTGGCCGCACCGCCGGGTTCATCGAGAACAACGACTGGATCTCGTACCAGCCGTACAACCTGACCGGCGCCAACCGCATCACCGTGCGGGCGTCGTCGGCCGGGGCCGGCGGCACGATCGAGGTTCGGGCCGGCTCGGCCACCGGCACCCTGCTGGGCACCGTCACGGTGCCGGTGACCGGCAACTGGGAGACCTTCACCGAGGTGTCCGGCACGATCAGCAACCCGCCCACCGCGTCGACCACGCTCTACCTGGTGTTCAAGGGCGGGTCGGGCTACCTGTTCGACGTGGACGCGTTCACCTTCACCACCGGCACCGGTGGCAGCACGCCGGTGACCACGCTGCGGGCGCAGATCAACAACCAGTACGTGTCGGCGGTCGGCACCACCGCGTTGATCGCCAACAAGGCCAGCGTCGGCAGCACCGAGCAGTTCGACCGGGTGGACGCCGGCAACGGCAACATCGCCCTGAAGTCGCGCTCCAACGGGCTCTATGTCTCGGCCACGAGCACTACCGCACCGTTGGTCGCCAGCGGCACGTCGATCGGGGCGGCGCAGACCTTCCAGATCGTCACCAACTCGGACGGGACGGTCAGTCTGCGTGCCACGATCAACAGCCAGTTCGTGTGCGCGGAGAACTCCGGGGCCGGGTCTCTGATCGCCAACCGCACGTCCGCCGGGGCCTGGGAGAAGTTCTACCTGACCACCGGCTGACACGTGGTGGGCCCGGCCCGATCGGTGACCGGGCCGGGCCCACTGCACCATCGCGACTGCCGACGCGCCGTGTCGAGACGAGTCCCCGCCGTCAGGAGTCGGCGGGGACTCCGCTGTCGAGTTGCCCGATCACCGGTGCCAGCAGGTCGTTGAGTTCCCGGGCCAGCACCACGACCGCCCGACGTGCCGCGGCGGCGACGTGGTCGTCCGGACCGTCCGGTGTCGGCGGCAGGCCGTCGAGCGGCAGCGGCGCCTCCACCTGGAGCAGCGCGCGAAGATGCGGACGGCGCGTCCGGTCCTGCTCGGTGGGTGTGGTGAACTGGCCGAACAGCCGCGGCCAGTCCTGCCATCCGCGGTCCCGCTGCCACTGCTTGCTCCAGGTCAGCTCCGCAGGCCAGCGGGAGGCCACGATGACCGCGCAGACCATGCCACCGTCCCACGGACTGCGTTCGCAGGTCGCCGAGAGGATGCGCCGGTGCCACCGCACGAAGCCCGGCGACAGCTCGCTGGCGACCCGCCAGGCCGTCGCGGCGAACGCGACCGGCGCGAAGTCACCCCAGGTCTCGGCGAACTCGCCGATCCGGCGGAGCACCTCGGCCTCGTAGCGGCCGCGCCCGTCGGTGCCGTGCTCGCGGTCGAACTGCTCGTCCAGCCAGAAGGCGCGCGGTTCCGGCATCCTCGTCCCCGTCCTCGACGATGGTCCGCACCACTGTCGCACGCGTGCCGCGCACGGATACGGATACGGACGGCGTCGTTGCCGCTATCCCACCATGATGCAGAACGGATGGCCCGCCGGGTCGGCGTACACGCGCAGCGGCTCCTCGGGGTCCACGATGCGGTCGAACCGTAGCTGGCCGCCGAGGCGTAGCACGCGCTCGTGCTGGACCAGCAGCTCGTCGACGGACCCGACGGTCAGGTCCAGGTGCAGCTGTTGGGGCACGTCGTTCTTCGGCCATGTCGCCTCGGGCAGGTCGTCGACCTGCTGGAACGCGATCTGCGGGCCGCCGTCCGGTGACCTGAGCACCAGCCAGTCACGACCGCGCTCGTCGGGTCGGCCGTCCGCGGGCGGCTCGTCTCCGGGCCGGTAGACGAAGCCCATGAGCTGCCGGTAGAACTCGGCCAACTCTCGCGCGTCGGTGCCGTCGAGCACCACCGACGTCAGCCGGGGAACGCTCTCCTTGTCGGTCATCCTCGATCACCTCCGGACGCCATTCTGGTCGCGCCCCACCGCCGTCGCATCCGCACTTGACACGCACCCCGCTTCGCAGTGGACGATTCAGCGTGCGGATTCTCGTGGTGGGTGGCAGTGGGCTGATCGGCGCGCACGTCGTGGAGGTGCTGCGGGAGCGCGGGCACGCCACGACCTCGGTGGCGCGTACCGCCCAGCAGGGGGTCGACTCCCTGCTCGACGTCGGGTCCGCCTCGACCGACGACCTGCGATCGTTGCTCGCCGGTCACGACGGCGTCGTGTACGCCACCCGTACCGACGAGCAGCGGGCGCTGCCCAAGCCGATCTATCCGCAGTTCCGCCGCGAGAACGTCGATCCGGTGGTGCGCCTGTTCACCGCCGCCCGCGCGGAGGGCCTCACCCGCGGGGTGATCATGGGTTCGTACTACACGTACTTCGACCGGCTGCACCCGCAGTGGCGGCTCGGTGAGCGGCACACGTACATCCGCTGCCGCCTGGAGCAGGCCGGCGAGGGGCGTGCCGCCGCCGGTCCCGGTCTGCCGGTCGCCGTACTCGAACTGCCCTTCGTCTTCGGTCGGGTCGGCGATCGGCTGCCGAACTGGGCCGGTCCGCTGGACCGGTGGGCGCGCTCGCGTACCCCTCTGGTGGCGCCGACCGGCGGAAGCGCCGCAGCCTCGGCGCGCAGCGTGGCCGAGGTCGCGGCCGACGCCCTGGAGCAGGCCAGCGGCGCGGACATCCCGGTCGCCGACGAGAACCTCACCTGGCACGACATGCTCGCGCGCATCGCCGAGGCGGTCGGCCGCCGCCGCCGGGTCGGCCGGCTGCCGACCGGCGCGGCGCGGACGGCCCTGCGACTCGGCGGCGCGTCCCAGGCGCTGGGGCGCAAGGAGTCCGGCATCAACCCCACCTACCTCGCCGATCTCCTGCTCAGTGAGTTGTTCATCGAGCCGACGACCGGCCGCGCGCTGGACGCCGCGCTGCGCGAGACCTTCCCTAGCGGGGTGGGCGCGCCAGGTACGCCGTCTTGACGTCGGTGGAGAACCCGCAGGCACGGTAGAACGCGTGTGTCGCCGGGTTCCGCGAGCCCGTCATCAGCATCGCCTTGTAGCAGCCCGCGTCCCAGGCGGCCTGGAGCGTGGCAGCCATGATCTGCCGACCCAGACCGGTACCGCGCCGCGACTGCTCGACGACGACGTTCTCGATGACGGCGTACGGCGAGGCCGACCGGCTGAGGTTGGGGATCACGTTGAGGTACGTGGTGGCGACGACGAACCCGTCCAGGTCGAGGACGAACAGCCGCAGCCCGGGTGTGCCGAGGATCTGCGTGAAGGCCGTCCGGTCGGTGCCGTCGTCCAGCACGGGATCGTCCGGGTTCAACTGTCGGTAGAGGTGGATGATCTGCGCGAAGTCGTCGGGCCGGGCCGCACGGAACATGCCGGGAGCGTAACCGCGACGATGGACGGCCGCTGTCCGCGCGTCACGTCCCCTCCACGACCGATCGTGATCAGGATCTTGACAGCCCTGTGCGGGAAGAGAAGCATCAGCGCGAATTAGACAACGTTGTCACAACCGTGTGCGGCTCCGGTATGGAGAGAGGAAGCGTGACGGGTCGCCCCATCGAGCTTTACGCACACGATGCCAACCGAAGGGCCAACACTGTGTCAGACACGACGGCGCGCATGGCGTACACCGCCAGACGCCGAACCCTCGCCGCCGCCACCGCCGTGGCCGTGGCGGCGCTGACGGCGGTCTCCGCGGGCACCCCCGCCTCGGCCGCACCCGCTCCGCACCTGGTCACCGACCCCGCCGCGTACGTCAACCCGCTGATCGGGTCCACGAACCTCGGCAACACCTACCCCGGAGCGGTCCGCCCGTTCGGCATGCTGGCCTGGAGCCCGCAGACCAGCACCGGTAAGCAGGTCTCCACACCCGCGCCCGGTGGCTACGAGTACGGCGCGAACCGCATCCGCGGCTTCAGCCTCACCCACCTCAACGGGGTCGGCTGCAACGGAGGCTCCGGCGACATCCCGATCATGCCGTACGTGGGGGACGTCAACTCCTCGCCATCCGTCGACACCTCCGACGCGACGTACGCGAGCAGCTTCTCCCACACGAACGAGACCGCGCGGGCCGGGTACTACCGGGTGGGCCTCGACAGTGGCGCGTCGGCCGAGTTGACCACCACCCCCCGCACGGGCTCGGGCCGGTTCGGCTTCCCGGACGACCAGCCCGCCAGCATGCTGTTCCGCACCTCCAACTCGGAGACCGGCAGCGCCGACGCCACCGTACGGGTGGACTCCGCGGCCCGGACCATCACCGGTTCGGTCACCGCCGGCAACTTCTGCGGCCCGCAGAGCGACAACAACCGCAAGGCGCTGTACACGCTGCACTTCACGGCCCACTTCGACCAGCCGTTCGCCCGGGTCGGCACGTGGCAGGACGGCAACCTCACGCCGGACGCCACGACGGCCTCCGGGGGCACCGGCCTCGGCGGGGGCAGCCCCGCGCCCGGCAAGGGATCGGGCGCCTACGTCACCTTCGCCAAGGGCACCACGACCGTCGGCGTGAAGGTCGCCATCTCCTACCTCAGCCTGGAGAACGCCGAAGCCAACCTACGGGCGGAGAACCCGCAGAAGAAGAGCTTCGACGCCGTTCGATCCGAGGCCACGGCGGCCTGGCGGCGTGAGCTGAGCACGATCAAGGTCGGTGGAGGCACCGACGACCAGCTCAGCACCTTCTACACGGCGCTGTACCACTCCATGCTCGAACCCACCCTCACGAGCGATGTGGACGGCCGTTACGTCGGCGCCGACGGCAAGCCGCACCGGCTGGCCAAGGGCCAGGACGCGCAGTACGGCACCTTCTCCGGCTGGGACCAGTACCGCGCCCAGGTGCAGCTGATGACGCTGGTCAACCCGAAGGCGGGCAGCGACTATGCGCAGTCGTTGTTCAACTACGCCACCCAGCGTGGCGGGGAGTGGGACCGCTGGCTGCTCCAGCACGGCAAGACGAGCGTCATGTCCGGCGACCCGTCCGCCCCGGCGGTCGCCGGCATCTACGCCTTCGGCGGGCGGAGCTTCGACGTCAAGGGTGCACTTCGTTCGCTGATCACCGCGGCGACGGTGCCGAACGCCAACGACTCCGACAGCGCCGGTTGCAACGTGGCGTGCGTCGGTCAGCGTCCCGCCCTCGACAAGTACCTGGAGCTGGGTTACGTCCCGGCCGACGGCTGCTCCTGCTGGGGCGGCGCGGCCGAGACGATGGAGGACGCCGTCGCCGACTCCGCGCTCGCCGAACTCGCCGGACAGGTCGGCGACCAGGCGAACCAACGGGCCTTCCGCAAGCGGTCCGGCACCTGGAGCAACGTCTTCGACCTGACCGCCACCGCGCAGGGCGGCTACCCGCGCTCCCGCAAGGCGGACGGCACCTGGGCGGAGCGCACCTTCCACCCGGCGACCGAGAACGGGTTCGTCGAGGGCAGCAGCGCCCGCTACACCTGGATGGTCTATTCCGACGTCGCCGGCCTGGCCCGCGCCATGGGCGGCAACAAGGCCGCCGAGCAGCGCCTCGACGCCTTCTTCCGCACCCCGGCCGGCACCTACGACTTCTCCGCCCGCGACCTCACCCGGTACGACCCCACCAACGAGCCGGACATGAACGCGCCGTACCTCTACAACTACTTCGGCGCGCCCTACAAGACCCAGGAGACGGTCCGCGCGGTGATGGACCAACTCTGGGGCAACACCCCCGGCGGCATCCCGGGCAACGACGACGCCGGCACCATGTCGTCGTGGTACGTCTTCTCCGCACTGGGCATGTACCCGCAGAACCCGAGCCGGGCCGACCTGGTGCTCACCGCACCGCTCTTCCGGCGCGCGGTGATCGACGCCGGCCACGGCCGGAAGATCACGATCGACGCTCCGAACGCCTCGGCCCAGAACAGGTACATCCAGTCGGTCAAGGTCAACGGTAAGACGTCGAACCGGAGCTGGGTCCCCGACACCCTCGTCAACAAGGGCGGCACCGTCAGCTTCGTGCTGGGCGGCAAGCCGAACACGTCGTGGGGCAGCTCACCCGCCGACGCCCCGCCCTCCTACGGCGACGGTCGCCGGCCGTACCTGACCGGCGCGAGCCCGCAGACCCTGAAGGTGGAGCCGGGCAGCACCTCGGCGGCGACCTACAAGATCCAGGCGCTGACCGAGACGCCCGCCGCCGCGCGCTGGAAGGTCAGCGCGCCCGCCGGACTGACCGTCACGCCCGCACAGGGTCAGTTCACGCTGACCGGCGACGGGTCGGGCAGCAAGGAGCTGACCGTCTCCGCGTCGGCCGACCTCAAGCCTGGCGCCTACGCCGTGACGGTGACCGCCGCCACCACCTCCGGTACGCCCTTGCCCAGCGTGACGATCCCCGTGACGGTGGCCGTCCGGGACAGCGTGCTGTGGAACCTCAACAACAACGGCATCTCGGCCGACGACACCAATCCGCAGGCCAACTTCGACACCGGAGGCTGGAGCTACTCCGCCAAGGCGCTCGAGGCCGCCGGGGTGAAGCCGGGGTCCACCGTGTCGGCCAACGGGTTCGACTTCACCTGGCCGAACGTGGCCCCCGGCGACGCGGACAACATCCTGGTCGGCGGCGGCGGTCAGGTGCTCAGCGTCCAGGCGGCCGAGGGTGACACCACGCTGAGCCTGCTGGGCAGCGCCGCGTTCGGTCCCACGACCGGCACGGTGACGCTGACGTACACCGACGGCACCACGCAGCAGGCGACGATCGGCTTCAGCGACTGGACGCTGGGCGGCGGGGGCGATCAGCCGTCGTTCGGCAACGTGACGGCGGTGCACACCACGTACCGCGACGTGTTGGGCACGGGGGTCGACCCGGTGGCGACGTACGTCTTCGCCACGACCCCGATCGACCTGCAGCCGGGCAAGCAGCTCGCGAGCCTGACGCTGCCCACCACCGCCGAGGGCGGCGTCATCCACCTCTTCGGGGTGGCGACGGCCTGACCCTGGCCGGACGGACGACATGAGGGCCTGCTCTGCCGCGAGGCGGAGCAGGCCCTCACCGACATTGCGCCGGCTTCGGGCGGTGCCGGCTTCGGGCGGTGCCGGCTTCCACAACATCCCCGACGTTGCTGGCTCCCGACCGACAGCGGCGGCCCGCACGCCAGCACTCAGCGCAACTCCTCGGCGAGCCCGACGATGATGCCCTCGGGGCCGCGGACGTAGCAGAGCAGGAAGATGTCCTCGAATCGCTGCACCTCGCCGACCAGCTCCGCCCCGTGGCGGCGCAGCCGGGCGATCGTGTCCTCGACGTCGTCGACGGCGAACATGACCCGACGAATGCCGAGGGTGTTCGCCGGGGCGTCCTCCGGCTCGTGGCGAACAGCCGTGGGCGCATGGAACATCGCCAGCTCGACCTTGCCCTGGCCGTCCGGGGTCCGCAGCATGGCGACCTCCTGCCGCACGTCCTCGACGCCGATGACGCGCTCCACCCACCGGCCCTCGACCGGTCCCCTGCCCTCCAACTCCATGCCGAGCTCGACGAAGAACGCGATGACCGCGTCAAGGTCCTCGACAACGATGAGGACGTTGTCCATCCGCCGGATCGCCATGCTGGTTCCCCCTGCTCTAGGTGCGGCCGCAATGACCGCGTCATGGTGGCACCCAAGTTCACGCGCCTCCTCGCGGGGCGCGGCCTCAGCTGGGCGGGCCCGATCCGGCACTGCCCGGCATGGGAGCGCCCACGTCGCCGGCCTGCTGCGCCGCGATGTCGACGAACTCGCGCACCAGCGGTGACCGGTTGTTCTCGGCCCAGGCCAGGCACACCTGGTTGTGACCGAGGTCGCCGACGGGCACGTGGACGACGTCCGGCCTGGTGTAGAACCTCGCGGTGGACAGCGGCAGGATCACCACCCCGGCATACGCGGCGACGTGCTCCAACTTCTCCTCGACGGAGGTCAGCACCGGCCGGGGGCGGGGCTCCGGGTCCGTCGGACGGTTCGGCAGGTCCCGCCACTCCGGCACCGCGTCCGGGTCCTGAAGAAGGCGCTCCTCGGCCAGCTCGGCGAGGTCGACCGACTCTTTGCCCGCCAGACGATGTTCGCCGGGCAGGACGACGACACGGGGCTCGGTGAACAGCGGGCGTAGGCGCAGGCCCCGCTGGTCGACCGGAAGCCGCACGTAGCCGACGTCGGCGCGCCCCTCGCGGACGACCGCGGCCTGGTCGTCCCACGATGTGCGGACGACACCGACGGCCAGCTCGGGGTGCCGCTGAGCGATGGCGCGGGCCTCGGCGGTGACGATGATGCCCGGCATGAACGCGATGGTGAACGTCTGCCGGCCGTGCGCCGCCCGCTGCACGCGCCGACGCAGGGCCTCGGCCGAGGCCAGAAGCGGACCGGCGTCGGCCAACAGTTGACGACCGGCCTCGGTCAGCACGGTGGAGCGGCGGTCCCGGACGAAGAGCTCGGCGCGGAGTTCGTGCTCGAACGCCCGGATCTGCCGCGACAGGACCGGCTGGGCGATGTGCAGCCGCGCGGCGGCCCGGCCGAAATGCAGTTCCTCGGCAACGGCCACGAAGTAGCGGAGCTTGCGCAGATCGATGTCCATCCGACCCTTCCGTCCGCCGCGCACGTACCCGACCTCCACGATACCCGTCGGGTATCACAGCAGGTCAAAGAGGTCTTGGACGAGAGCAACAGTGCCGACGCACCGTGGTGTGCGTCAGCCGAACACGATCCGGAAGGACCATCATGACCCTCACCGACCAGCGCGTCGTCGTCCTCGGCGGAACCTCGGGAATCGGGCTCGCGACCGCTGCCCGGGCCGCCCAGGAGGGTGCCCAGGTCGTGGTCGCCTCCCGCAACCGGCGCAGCGTGGACCGCGCCCTCGCCGCCCTGCCGGCCGGCACCCAGGGGTACGTCGCCGACCTCGCCAACCCGGACGACGTGACGCGGCTGTTCCAGGGGCTCGGCCCGTTCGACCACCTCGTCTACACCGCCGGCGAACCGCTCGCGCTGATGTCCGTCGACGCCCTCGACCTCGCCGCCGCCCGTGCCGCCTTCAACCTGCGCTACTTCGGGTCGCTGGCGGCGGTCCACGCGGCGCTCCCGCACCTGCGGCCCGGCGGGTCGATCACCCTCACCACCGGCACCGCCAATCACAGGCCGAACGCGGGATGGTCGGTGGCCGCCAGCATCACCGGAGCGATCGACGCGCTGGTCCGCTCGCTCGCCGTCGAACTGGCACCGATCCGGGTCAACGCCGTCTCCGCCGGCGTCATCCGCTCACCGCTGTGGGACGCACTGCCCGACGACACCCGAGAGCAGATGTACGCCCAGCTCAGCGCGTCACTGCCGCTCGGCCGGGTGGGCGAGCCCGAGGACGTCGCCGAAGCGTTCGTCTACCTCCTGCGGTCGACGTACGCCACCGGCACGGTAGTCACCGTGGACGGCGGCACCCTGCTCGCCTGAGACCCGTGCGCCGCGGCCCTGCGCGGGTGGTCGCCGCCCGTCCCCGCTACGGAGTGAGGACGATCCGCCCGAAGACCTGGCCGGCGGCCATCTTCTGGTGGGCGGCCACCGCCTGTTCCAGGGGCAGCACCTCGTGCACGACGGAGACCAGTTCGCCACGGGCCGCCGCGGCGAACTGGTCACGCCGCACGGCCTGGCGGGCGGGTTCCGGCACCGTCGCGGCGCTGAACGTGGCGAACGACATCGACTTCTGGAAGGCGGCCATCAGCGTCGCGCCGAAGTCTGCTGGCGGCTGGCCCCCGACCGCGCCGACGAGCACGAGACGGCCGTTGGGATTGAGCCTGTCGAAGAACGAGGGCATGCTGTCACCCGCGACAACGTCGATGATCACGTCATAGCCGCGGGGAGCGTCCGACCCTCCTGCTCCGGTGCGGTCGAGCACGTGGGTTGCACCAAGGCCACGCAGCCGGCGACCACGCTCGGGCGACGAGGTGGTGACCGCGACAGCGCTGGCGTCCCGGCGGCTCGCGAGTTGCACCGCCATGATCCCGATGCTGCCGGCCGCACCGCGTACCAGGACGGTCTCTCCGTCGGAGAGATGCGCGTGGGCGAGACCGAAGTGGGCCACGACCCCGGAGCTGCCGAGCGTTACGGCATCGACGACGGAGAGGCCAGCGGGGAGGGGCAGCACCTCCGGGATCGGGGCGACCGCGCGCTCGGCGTACCCACCGCCGGTGCCGGTGAACGCCCAGACGCGCTGCCCGATCCACGCCGCGTCGACGCCCTCGCCCACCGCGGCCACCGTCCCCGCCACCTCGCCGCCGAGGATGTGACCCTCCCGGAAGCCGTAGGCGGCGAGGGCGCCGCTTCGGATCATGACGTCGGCGCCCGCGACACCGACCGCCTCGACGGTGATCATCACCTGCCCCCGAGCCGGAACCGGGTCAGGGATGTCGGTCACCGCCAAGCCGCGAGGATCGCCGAACTCCCGGATCATGACTGCCTTCACATGTGCCTCTTCTCGAGCCGGACCGCCCTGTGGTCAGCGCAAACGGTAGTGGACGCCGGCGTCCGTTTAGCTAAAATGAGAGCGTGACCGAGCAGTTGACTCGAAACCTACGGTCGGACGCGCGGGACAACCGCCAACGGATCCTCGACGTCGCCCGGACGATGTTCGCCACCGACGGCATGGACGTGCCGATGCGCGAGATAGCCCGCAGGGCCGGGGTGGGCCCCGCCACCCTCTACCGGCGCTTCCCCACCAAGGAGGCACTGGCCACCGAGGCATTCGCCGAACAGATGGACGCCTGCCAGGTCATCGTCGACGAAGGACTCGCCGACCCCGACCCGTGGCGTGGCCTGTGCCAGGTGATCGAACAGCTCTGCGAGCTGCACGCCCGCGACCGGGGCTACACCACGGCGTTCACCACGGCCTTCCCGCACGCCGTGGATCTCGCCGCGAAACGCCGAACGGCCCTCGCCTCACTCGCCGACCTGACACTCCGGGCCAGGGACACCGGCCACCTGCGACCCGACTTCGTCCTGGACGACCTCATCCTCATCCTGATGGCCAACGGTGGCCTGCACGCGACCTCGACGGACGCCCGGGTCGCCGCCTCCCGACGATTCGCCGCGCTGGCCATCCGAGCGTTCCGCGCCTGAAGCGCGTCGTTACCGACCCGGCCGCGCCTCGCCCTGACCCGTCACACCGTCGCCGGCGACAACCGCATCTGCTGCCAGTTGCGAAACACGAAGCGGTGGACCGACTTCAACCCGACCCACAGGGCCGGATAGAGGGCCGCCCGACCGAACCCACGAACCGTGACCGTCGTCGTCCGGGTCACCTGCGTGCCGCGTTCCGTCCTGGTCAACTCGAACACGTCCCCGAGCTGGTCGACGAAGCGGTGGAAGCCCAGGTCGGTCGACTCCATGTGGAACGCCAACCGGACCGGCGGCTCCCACGTCGTGATGCGTTGCCGCACCACACCCTGCTCCGACACGCACTGCCGGGCGACGCCCACCTCACCGGGGCCCTCGGGCAGGCGGCACGTCGTCGGTCGAGGCGTACCCAGATAGAAGACCGGACACCTGGGCTGCAACTCCAGGCGTGAGTCGCACAGCGCCGGCCACAACAACTCGGGTGGGTGGGGCATCATCCAGCGCGTACGCACGATCATGCCGTCACGGTAGCCCCGCCGTCGACGCCGCCCTGTCCCGGGACAGGGCGCCGTTGTGCGAGGCTTCGGCGGTGACGACGTTCAGCATCCGTACCGCCACGTCGGCCGACAACGGTTTCCTTGTCGACATGCTCGTGCAGGCCGTCAACTGGCTGCCCGAGCGCAACTGGCCGCGCGAGGAGATCCTGGCCAACCCCGAGCTGGCCCACTACGTCGACGGTTGGATGCGGCCGGGGGATTTCGGGTGATCGCGGTGGACCCGGCCGACCGGCCGGTCGGCGCGTCCTGGTGTCGACACCTGACCGCCGCCGATCCGGGCTACGGGTACGTGAGTGACGACATACCAGAGCTGACCCTCGGTGTGGTGGAACACTGGCGCAATCGCGGTGTGGGCCGGGCGCTCCTGCGCGCCGTTCTGTCCGTCGCACACGATCGGGGCCTGCGGGCGGTGTCGTTGAGCGTGGAGCGGGCGAACGTCGCCGCGAAGCTGTACGCCAGCGAGGGCTTCCACACGGTCGAATCGTTCGACGACGCGGACACGATGGTCACACAGCTCGCCGGCCCCCGTACCCCGACGGGGTTCGACCCGTCGGTGACGGCGAACCCCTGACCGACGATGCCGGGCGCTACCGCCCGGGCCGCGCACCGTCGGGCGTGACCGGCCCGTACACGTGGCGGCGCACCAGGTCGTCCCGTTCCAGGATCACGTCCACGACCTGCCAGAACTCGGCGATCCTCGGGTGACTGAGCCCCTCTTCCCGGGTGAGCTTGCGTCCGAAGATCGGACTGTCACCGGCAACCTCGCCACCGTTGACGAGCGTCGCAGCAGGGGCCGGGGAGCCGACCACCGGGCCGACCCGGCAGCCGAACGTGATGTGGTCGTCGAAGCGATCATTCCCCCACGTCCCCAGGATGGCATCGATCCACGCCTCGTGGACCCCGTTGTGGTGGTAGCAGCTCGCGAAGTAGACGGCGAAAGCGGTGTCGCCCTCGTAGATGTTGGCCCACGTCCGGTCCGCGTCCGTGTCACAGCACTGGCACACGAACTCGCGTACCTGGCGGCTGCTCTCATCGATCACGAGGTTCACCGCGCGAACACTAGCGGCGGTCAGCGCCCGGCGCGATCCCGCACACCGCACCGCGCGACGAGGCTTTGCCGTGCACTGAAAACGGTGGTCGTCGGCCGCTGCCGTGGTGCACGCCCAGCGTGGGATCGCTGGCACCCTCGTCCGGGTGAGAGGCTGGGCGCGTGAGTCTGGACGGGCGAATCGCAGCAGTGCTTGCCGACGTACGTCTGGTCGAGTGGCAGCGCATCGGCTATGACGGGTGGCGCGCGATGCTCGATGACAAGGACATCCGGCAGGTCGTCGGCGAGGACGGGAAGCGGTACAGCGTGGTCAGCTACGCCCTTGACGACGGCGATGGGCGTATCCGCATGTCGGTCGCCGTGGACGATGGGGCCTGGTCCGCGCTCGCACCGCTGGTGCGAGACCAGATCATGCATCCGGATGGCACGTTCGTCGAGTGACCCGCCCCGGCCGAGAATCGCGCCGAGCGTGCCGAGACCGGAACGCCGTGCCCCACGCGCCGCCTCGCCCGCATATCCTCGTCCGGCACGGCCCGGAGTGCGAGTCATGGACGCCTGCGAGGCCGAGGCGGGGTATCCGCCGATCAGACGAGGCATCGTCTGAGTACCGGGATTACATCCCTCCGGGCCGTGCTCAGGCCGCGTCAACTCCCAGCCGGTGTCTCGACTCACCTCGCCGGGCGGAGCGTGATGGCGTCGGGCAGTCGCAGCGCTCGGACGAGATCAGCGATGGAGTGGACCTCACGGCAGGACAGCATTCAGCCTGCGTCATTCGTACCCGACCGCCTACGCTGAATCTCCATTCGTATCTCCGAAGCCCGCTGCTGCAGCGACAGCGCCTCCTCGGTCTGCCCCAGCTCCCTCAACGTGTATGCCAGGTTGTTCAGGCGAGTTGCGATGTCAGGATGCCCCGCGGGCAACGCCGCCTCACTGATCTCCAACGCCCGCCGCTGCAACGGCAACCCCTCCTGCTCCCGCCCCAACTTCACCAATGAGTACGCCAGGTTGTCCAGCCGGATTGCGATGTCAGGATGCCCCGCCGGCAACGCCGCCTCACTGATCTCCAACGCCCGCCGCTGCAACGGCAACCCCTCCTGCTCCCGCCCCAACTTCACCAATGAGTACGCCAGGTTGTTCAACCGGATTGCGATGTCAGGATGCCCCGCCGGCAACGCCGCCTCACTGATCTCCAACGCCCGCCGCTGCAACGGCAACCCCTCCTGCTCCCGCCCCAGAGCACCCAACGTGGACGCGAGATTGTCCAACCGCAGCGCGATGTCAGGATGCCCCGCCGGCAACGCCGCCTCACTGATCTCCAACGCCCGCCGCTGCAACGGCAACCCCTCCTGCTCCCGCCCCAAATCCCCCAATGAGTACGCCAGGTTGTCCAGCCGGATTGCGATGTCAGGATGCCCCGCCGGCAACGCCGCCTCACTGATCTCCAACGCCCGCCGCCGCAACGGCAACGCCTCGTCCGACCGCCCCAGAGCACCCAGCGTGGACGCGAGATTGTCCAACCGCAGCGCGATGTCAGGATGCCCCGCCGGCAACGCCGCCTCACTGATCTCCAACGCCCGCCGCTGCAACGGCAGCGCTTCTTCAGCCTGCCCCAGAACCCTCATCGTGAAGGCGAGATTGTTGAACCGCAGCGCGATGGTGGGGTGTCCTGCGGGCAACGCCGCCTCACTGATCTCCAACGCCCGCCGCTGCAACGGCAACGCCTCGTCCGACCGCCCCAGAGCACTCAACGTGGACGCGAGATTGTCCAACCGCAGCGCGATGTCAGGATGCCCCGCCGGCCTCGCGGCCTCACTGATCTCCAACGCCCGCCGCCGCAACGGCAACGCCTCGTCCGACCGCCCCAGAGCACCCAACGTGCCCGCCAGATTGTCCAACCGCAGCGCGATGTCAGGATGCCCCGCCGGCAACGCCGCCTCACTGATCTCCAACGCCCGCCGCTGCAACGGCAACGCCTCGTCCGACCGCCCCAGAGCACCCAACGTGCCCGCCAGATTGTCCAACCGCAGCGCGATGTCAGGATGCCCCGCCGGCAACGCCGCCTCGGACATCTCCAACACACGCCTCTCGGCCTGCAATGCCTGGCTGTACCTGGCCTGCGTGTAGTGATAGAACCCCAACTGGCCCAACAGGTAGGCGAAAGTCAGGTCTACGGCGTGCTCTGGCGTGTGTTGAAAGAGCATCTCGATGTGTGGGGCGAGTGCCCGCCACTGCGGCCAGGTATCTACGTCTTCTGATGGGTTGCCCGACGGCGCGGCTTGGTCGAGCAGGGCCATCGCGCGGTCAACGACTCGTTGCCACAACGATTCGGAGAGGTCGCTGTGCCCGTCGTGGTGGCCAGCCTCGGCCTGTGTCTGCGCTTGACCGCGGACCACCGTCTGGAGGAGTCGGTGCGTGCTGACTGTCGTCTGAGTGAGCGTGACCAGGTTGTACGACGCCAATGCCGACAACGCCTGGTCAACAGCCCCAGCCTGGTCGGCGTACCCGTCCAGGATCGATCGCGGCACGTCGTCGGGCGCGTAGCACGACAAGATCCGCAGCAGGTCGATCGCCGCCGGCCGGACTTCGCGCAGCCGGTCGAGGGTGAGGAGCCACACCTGGGCCACCGCACGCTCTGCCTGGTCGCCCTCCGCGATCGTGTTCAACACCTCGGCAGGTTGCGCCCGCAGCCGATCCAGGTAGACCGACACCGGCAGGCGGGTCTGCCTCAGGTAGCCGGCCGCCTGCTGCAACGCCAACGGCAGATACCCCAACTCGTCGGCCAACACCGCCGCCGCCAACAGGTCCTGCTGTTCCCCTCGCTCCAGCAGCAGCCGCACCGCGGACTCACGATCCAGCATGTCAAGACGCAGACAACCGTCGACAAGCGTCTCCCAGTTCACGTCACGCCGGGTCGTGATCAACAGGTGCCCGGTGTCCAGCTGCGCCAACAGCGGCTCGACGTCTGAGCGCTGCTCCACGTTGTCCAGCACGAGCAGCCAGCCCGACTGGTTCTGCAACCAACCGACCGCCCAACTCGCGGCCTCCGCTGCCGTCGCGGTCAACACCAGGTCCGGGTTCATCCGGGCCGTCAACGCCACCAGGCCGTTCTCGATCGCCGCCGGACTGTCGGCGGTCAGCCACCACCGCACCGGATACCGGTCGCGACAGCGGTGGGCGTACTGCAACGCCAACTCGGTCTTGCCGACCCCACCCAGGCCGTGCACCGCCTGACAGATCACCCCGCTACCAGCGGACATCACCGCCTCCAGCGCCGCGAACTCCTCCTGACGGCCCACGAACAACCGCGTCGCCGGCTTGGGAAGGTTGTGCAATCGAGCCCCCGTATCGGGTGCCGTCGACGCCCGATGCAGTTCGATCCGCCGCGCATCGACCTTCGCGTCGTTCCCCGTGATGGCGAGCCCGCTGATCTCACCCGCCGCGACCGACCTGCCGCCCTCGGCGCTTACCCCGGCGGACTCCGCGCCACGGTCGGCGGCATCCCGGTCGCTCATCGAGTCACCTGGCCACCATCCCCGGTGATCACCACCCCGCTGATCGTCTGGCTGGCGACCGACCGCTCGCCCGATGCGGTGATCGTCACCCCCGCCGACGCCAGCATCTCCGACAGATCGGCGACCAACCGCGCGTCGGCGGCCACCGCCTTACGGATCTGCAAACGCAACGCCGCCAAACGGTCCTCGTCAGCCGGGTCCTCAGCCACATCGAGCACCGCCGCCTCCACCAGCGGCGCTGACTCCTCCCGCCCCAGCAACCGACGCAACAGCCGCCCGCCGAGGCCGACCGTCGCGTCCGCCGCCACCTCCTGCACCCGCGCCACCACGCCCGCCCCGTACGCTCCGGCCGCCGCGGCCACGTATGGCACCACGGCACCAGCCAGGGAAGTCACATCCGGATCCATCAGCCCACACCCTCCGAGCGAGACAGCACACCAGCGACCCGATCAGTACCACACCGGTGCACACA
Source organism: Micromonospora sp. NPDC005172 (assembly GCF_040608555.1). Lineage (NCBI taxonomy): Bacteria > Bacillati > Actinomycetota > Actinomycetes > Micromonosporales > Micromonosporaceae > Micromonospora > Micromonospora sp. NPDC005172. The sequence continues at coordinate 123,592 of NZ_JBEXIL010000016.1, read as the reverse complement.
CCGTCACGGTGCGACCACATGCACCGGGCCGCAAGCCGCGCGGGCTACAGCCGTGCTTCGTCGAATCGCTGGATCGCCGAATCCGGTGCCGGCCCCAGCGGAGCGCACATCCGAACCGGTCATCGTGCCGCACTAGTCGTCGGGCGACCAGTGGGGGTCGAGGCTCTTGCCGTGCCCCCGGGGGCACCGTCCGTAGCCGGTGCTGGACACGTTCCAGTGGTGGAAGCAGTACGGGGCGTCGCACCGCGCACAGAAGCCGGCGTCGTCGTAGAAGCCGGCAGTCGTGACGGCGGCGTACCGGTACGGCTGGGTGAACGCGTCGACGATGCGCTGTGCCTCTGCCGGGTCCGCCGGTCGGCCGAGCCCGTTACCCGCCGCAATCCCGGAATACAGCAGCCACCATCGCTGGCCGCTGTGGCGCTCTCGCGCGGCGGTGTGGGCGTCGCGCTGCGCCGGTGACCAGCCCTGCCAACCGACCGGCTGGGCATCCGGTGCGACGAGTTCGACGTGGGTCGCCGGTCGCCCACACGCCGCGCACGGCGGCTCCGCGACGAAGGCCTCCACCATGACCGTCATCCTTCCCCGACCGCCTTGTGACCACACCCCTCGCCGAGCTGGCACGCCGGACGCGGTATCCGGCTGGACTGCTCCGCGCCGACCGCGCGGAGCAGTCCAGCCGTTTCGTACACGGGGACCCGTCAGCCGACGGCCATCGCGTGGGCGGTCAGGTGGTACGGCGCCAAGGTGGGAAACGGTGCTCTGGTGGCCTCGACCAGACCCAGCGCGTCCACGACGACGGGGGGCAGCGCCGGGGCGCTGATCGGCGTCAGCTCACTGATGGGCGCGCCGGCAACCTGCTGATCGCTGAACGTCTCGTACAACCTGAAGAACTGCCTGTCGACAGTTATCTGACGTTCGACGATGGCCTGATGGTGGAAATCCAGTTCCTCATAGGTCTGCGGGCTTCGACCGTCGGGCGCCAACTGTGCAGCGATACGCTCGTTCGCGTCACGGCAGTACATTATCCGTTCAGGGTGGTTCAGTCTTCGGTAGAACAGTTCCTGGATGCGCAGCAGATCGCGTACGACGACGGTGTAGACAGCCGTCGAGTGGAGCGGGTCCCGTCGTTGAAAGGTCGCCTCGTAGGAGCGGTCCTGGCTCTTCGACCTCGACGGATGGTGCCGCTGCTCGTCCCGCTTCGCACCTGGGTAGACCCCGCGCATGGTCCGCGTGAACAGTTCCTCGACGACATTCGCCCGCCGCTCGCCGCGGAGTCGGCGACTGATGGCCGTGGCGACCGGCGCGTAGGCGAACAGCGTGACGCTCGCCGCCCAGATGCCCGCCAGCGCCGGCAACCAGGGCGCATTCATCTCGCGGAGTACCGACGCCCCGGCCGTCTCGGCTGCCTGGAGCCACAGCGGCGGTTCGGGATGGGGCTGATTGCGCAAGTGGTCCTCCGAAAAGTAGTCGACGTCGCCACCGACGTGGAGGAGCACTGCCGAGTTCACCAGAAGACGTGTTAAAAGGGTCACTTCGCCCTCAAGCCGGCCGACCTGCGGCGATTCGGATCGCTCATCGACGGTCGCGCCCACGGATCGTCCCTCGTGGAGTGCGGTTGTCCGCAGGGGCTGCCATCAGGCGAATTCGACTGTCAACGCCGCCGCAGCCCGAGGTCCTCGCTTGGCGTTGTATTGGTCCAGCCAGGGGGATGGTCGATCAAACCGGATGACTGCGGGTTCGAGCTGCTGCCACACCTGGCATGGATGGTCGGCGATGGCCGCCGTTGGCTCTCGTTGGACGGCCTGGATGCGGCACGATCTCGCGAAGGGCGGCAACCCGAGACGCGAGGGGATCTGAACCCCCTACACCTCCGATCTCCCGTCGTGGACGCGAGGTCGCCAGCCGGAGCGCGAGGCTCGGGCGCCCGGCCGGCGATGCCGCCCCGCCGACCTCCACCGCCCGACGGCAGACGTCGAGCAAACGGGTCAGAAAACTGCTTGTTCGAGTTTTGGGACACCGAAGATCCTAGGATCGACGTATCGCCGAGACCACCGACACCGACCCGGAGACTTTGGGACGAGGGGCTAACCATGATCATCGTAACTGCACGGTTTCGAGTGCGCCCGGAAGACGCAGACCGATGGCCAGAAATCATTCGTGAGTACACCCTCGACACCCGAAAAGAGCCGGGCTGCGTATCCTTCGACTGGTCGCGCGGCCTCGATGATCCCACCGAATACATTCTCGTGGAGTTCTGGAAAGACGAGGCGGCCAACGCGGCGCATCTTGGCACGGAGCAGTTCCAGCAGGCTCAACGCGATCTTCCACCGCGTCTGACCGAGACAGTGCAAATCGTCAAGACCAACGCGTCCGGCTGGTCCCCTTTCACGGCGCTCACTGTCTCCCACTAGAGCCGCTCCTCCTTGCGCGCCAACTGGCACATGGAGAATTTCCAGCCCGTGACCGGACCACCCGAGCTGTGTGCGCGTCTCCGACGACCGCCACGAGACCCGGTGGTGCTGGGGGAAGTTCACGGCTGAAGACGGCTCGGTCTCGGCTCCTCAATGGGAGCTTGCTGGCGACACGGCGCAACCGGGCTACCGGATCGAGGTCCGCGACAACGGCACCGTCGCTTCTACACCGCCATCCGCGCCCTTCCCTATGGCCGCGCTGCCTTGTGGTCCTGGTTTGGCGTTTGGGCTGCGGGTCTGATCGGCACCATGCTTGCTGCAATGCTCTGACTGACAAGCGCTTCTTCTACGCGGTGTCAGACGTTGAAGCGGAACTTGGTGCGGCATCTTTGTGACCTCCGGCAACGCTGCCCGCACGCTGTTGGGGGCAGCTCCGGGTCCTCGTCGTGTCGCGCTGGTTGACGACGTTTCACGCTGTCTTGTGCCCCCGTCGTGCCCCAGCACTGCGCGCCCGCCTCCTGGATCGAGGACGGGCGCACGAGGGCGCAACGATCAGCAGCAGCTTGCTGCGGCCCCGCTGGTGGCCGGCTCCTTCTCGGCGGCCGAAGTGCAGCAGGCGCTCGCGGTGGCCCTCTCCAACTGCGGCGAGTCGGCCTTGACGGTGTAGACCTCCCATGGCTCGTTGCCGGGACCGCGCACCCACACCTTGTCCTGGAGCGCGTAGCAGCACTCGGTGTCGTTCTCCTCCAACGTGATCAGGCCGGAGTCGGTGAGGCGCTTGGTAGCGGCGTTGACCTCGTCGGTGGTGGACACCTCGACGCCCAGGTGGTCCATCACGGTGGGCTGGTCGGCCTCGCCCTCCAACAGGACGAGCTTGAGCGGCGGGTTCTCGACGGCGAAGTTCGCGTAGCCGGGGCGACGCTTGGCCGGCTCGACGCCGAACAGCTTCGAGTAGAAGGCCACCGAGCCTTCGAGGTCGGACACGCGCAGGGCGAGCTGAACGCGGGACATGGCCATCTCCTTGCCTAGATGTTTATCGAAGCAAGACCTACGTTGCCCCCTGTTTCGAAGTCTGTCAAGCTAGAGAAATGTCGAAACAAGAGCTGCCGGTGGTGGACCTCAACGCGGTCGCCTGCTGCTCCCCGATAGCGGCCCGCCCCATGGACGCCGATCAGGCGGCGCTGGTCGCGCCGCTGTTCAAGGCCCTGGGTGACCCGGTCCGGCTGCGGCTGATGTCGATGATCGCGTCGGTCCCCGAGATCTGCGTCTGTGATCTGACTCCGGCGTTCGACCTGTCCGGGCCGACCATCTCCCACCACCTCAAGCTGTTGCGCGAAGCCGGCTTGGTCGACTCGGAGCGGCGCGGCACCTGGGTCTGGTACCGGGTCAAGCCGGAGGCATTCCGCAAGCTCGGCGCGCTACTGGACATCTCCGCCGCCCCGGCCGCCGCCGCGTGAGCCGCACCCTGCCCCGGCGGGCGTCGGCGGAGTGCGCCGGCACCGCCCTGCTGGTCGCCGCCGTCGTCGGCTCCGGGATCGCCGCCGCCCGGCTCTCCCCCACTGACGTCGGTCTCCAACTCCTGGAAAACGCGATCGCCACCGCCCTGGCCCTGGGCGCGCTGATCCTGACCTTTGGCCCGGTCTCCGGCGCGCACTTCAACCCGATCGTCTCCGTCGTCGACTGGTGGCTCGGCCGCCGCGCCGGCCTCGGCCTCACCACCCGGGACCTCGCCGCCTACACCGCCGCGCAGACCGGCGGAGCCATCGCCGGCACGGTGCTGGCTGACCTGATGTTCGACGTGCCGGCCGTGGCCTGGTCCCGCACCGAGCGGAGCGGCGGGAACCTGTGGCTGGCCGAGGTCGTCGCCACCGCAGGCCTGGTCCTCCTGGTCTTCGCCCTCGCCCGCTCCGGCCGCGCCACAGCAGCCCCGGCCGCCGTGGGCGCCTACATCGGCGCGGCCTACTGGTTCACCTCGTCGACGTCGTTCGCGAACCCCGCCGTCACCATCGGCCGGGCCTTCACCGACACCTTCGCCGGTATCGCCCCCACCTCGGTACCCGGTTTCATCGCCGCCCAGCTCGTCGGCGGCCTGGTCGCCGTCGCCGCCATCGCCGCCTGGTACCCCCACGCCGCCGACACCGCCAACGCCTTCGTCGTGCCCCGCCTCACCCAGGAGACCGAAGCTCGATGAGCAGCAAGCCCACCGTCCTCTTCGTCTGCGTCCACAACGCCGGCCGCTCCCAGATGGCCGCCGGCTGGCTACGCCACCTCGCCAGCAACACCGTTGAGGTCCGCTCCGCCGGCAGCGAGCCCGCCGACCACATCAACCCGGTCGCCGTCGAAGCCATGCGGGAGGTCGGCATCGACATCACCAGCCAATCGCCCGCCAAGCTCACCTGGGACACGGCCGAAGCCAGCGACGTCATCATCACCATGGGCTGCGGCGACGCCTGCCCCGTCTTCCCCGGCAAACGCTACGAAGACTGGAAACTCACCGACCCAGCGGGTCAACCCCTCGACGTCGTCCGTCAGGTACGCGACGACATCCGCGTCCAGGTTCAAAAGCTCGTCGACACTCTCCGCACGTAGTGCTGGGATCAGCGGCCCTTGCCCCTCATGCAGTCAACAGGGTTTCCTGAACTGCGCCACCAAATACGGCTGGCAGAGATAGCCGTCCAGCGCAATCCGTGCGCCCGTTACTTGGCGTTGAAGTAGCTGGCCTCGGGGTGGTGGACCACGATGGCGTCGGTGGCCTGCTCCGGCATGAGCTGGAACTCCTCCGACAGCTCGACGCCGATCCGCTCCGCGCCCAACAGATCCACGATCTTCGCCCGGTCCTCCAGATCGGGGCAGGCCGGGTAGCCGAACGCGTACCGGCAGCCCCGGTAGTCGTTGCGCAGGATGCCCGCCAGGTCCTGCGGGTCGTCGTGGCCCAGCGGGCGCCCGTCGGGCAGGGTCAGTTCGGCGCGCACCCGCCGGTGCCAGTACTCGGCGAGGGCCTCGGTGAGCTGCACGGACAGCCCGTGCACCTCCAGGTAGTCGCGGTACTCGTTGCGGGCGAACAGCTTCGCCGCGTACTCGCTGACGGGTTGCCCGACCGTGACCAGTTGCAGCGCGACCACATCGAGCTGGTCGCCCTTGGGCCGGAAGAAGTCCGCGAGGCAGAGCCGTCGCTCCTGGCGTTGGCGGGGGAACGAGAACCGGGCGCGCTCCGCGTGCCCGTTCTCGTCGAGCACCACCAGGTCATTTCCTTCGGAGTACGCGGGGAAGTAGCCGTACACCACGGCTGCCTCCAGGACCTGGTCGGCGATCAGCCGGTCCAGCCAGTACCGCAGTCGCGGGCGGCCCTCGGTCTCGACCAGCTCGTCGTAGGAGGGTCCGTTGCCGCCCCGGGCGCCGTTGAGCCCCCACTGCCCACGGAATGTGGCCCGTTCGTCGAGCAGCGCCGCGTAGTCGGCCATCGGCACGCCCTTGACCACCCGCGTGCCGAAGAACGGCGGGGTGGGCACCTCCACGTCGAGGGCCACATTGGAGCGGACCGAGGAGTCGTGCAGTTCCGGCAGCGACTCGGTGACCACCGCGCGCTGCCGCTCGCGGCGGGCCCGGCGAGTGGCGAGCGCGGCCTCGCGCTCCGGGTCGACGACCGGGGCGCCGCCGCGCTTGGCGGTCATCACGCGGTCCATCAGGGACAGGCCCTCGAACGCGTCACGGGCGTAGTGCACCTGCCCGGGGTACGTCGCGCGCAGGTCGTCCTCGACGTACGACCGGGTCAGCGCCGCCCCACCGAGCAGGACGGGCCAGCGCTCGGCAACGCCGCGCGTGGCCATCTCGGCCAGGTTCTCCTTCATGATGACCGTGCTCTTGACCAGCAGCCCGGACATGCCGATCGCGTCGGCGCGGTGCTGCTCGGCCGCGTCGAGGATCGCGCTGATCGGCTGCTTGATGCCGATGTTGACGACCTCGTAGCCGTTGTTGGACAGGATGATGTCGACCAGGTTCTTGCCGATGTCGTGCACGTCGCCGCGCACGGTGGCCAGGACGATGCGGCCCTTGCCGCCGTCCTCGGTGGCCTCCATGTGCGGCTCCAGGTACGCCACCGCGGTCTTCATCACCTCGGCCGACTGGAGCACGAACGGCAGTTGCATCTGCCCGGAGCCGAACAGCTCACCGACGACCTTCATGCCGTCCAGCAGGATGTCGTTGATGATCGACAGCGGGGACCGGCCGCCGGCCATCGCCTCGTCGAGGTCGGCCTCCAGGCCGTTGCGCTCACCGTCGATGATGCGCCGCTTGAGTCGCTCGTCCAGCGGCAGCGCCGCCAGCTCCTGCGCCCGGCTGGCCCGGGCACTGGTCACGTCGACACCCTCGAAGAGTTCGAGGAAGCGCTGCAACGGGTCGTACCCCTCGCGGCGTCGGTCGTAGACCATGTCCAGGGCGACCTCACGCTGCTCGTCGGGAATCTTCGACATCGGCAGGATCTTGCTGGCGTGCACGATCGCGGACGTCAGGCCGGCCTGCACGCACTCGTGCAGGAACACGGAGTTGAGCACCTGCCGAGCGGCCGGGTTGAGGCCGAAGGAGATGTTCGAGATGCCCAGGGTGAAGTTGACGCCCGGGTAACGCCGGGCGATCTCCCGGATCGCCTCGATCGTCTCGATGCCGTCGCGGCGGGTCTCCTCCTGCCCCGTCGCGATCGGGAAGGTCAGCGTGTCGATGAGGATGTCGGAGAGGTCCATCCCCCACCTGCCGGTCAGGTCGTCGATGGTGCGCGAGGCGATGCGGACCTTGTCCGCGGCGGTGCGCGCCTGCCCCTCCTCGTCGATGCACATCACCACAACTGCGGCACCGTGCTCCCGGATCACCGGCATCACCCGCCCGTAGCGGGACTCCGGGCCGTCGCCGTCCTCGAAGTTCACCGAATTGACCACGCAGCGACCGCCGAGCATCTCCAGCCCGGCCTCGATGACCGCCGGCTCGGTGGAGTCCAACATGATCGGCAGCGTCGACGCGGTGGCGAACCGAGCGGCCAACTCGCGCATGTCCTGCGTGCCGTCGCGCCCGACGTAGTCGACGCACAGGTCGAGCAGGTGCGAGCCGTCGCGGGCCTGACTGCGGGCGATCTCCACGCAGGCCCGCCAGTCACCGTCGAGCATCGCCTCGCGGAACGCCTTCGAGCCGTTGGCGTTGGTCCGCTCCCCCACCATCAGCACCGACGCGTCCTGGGCGAACGGCACCGGATGGTACACCGACGAGACGCCGGCCTCGTGCCGGGCCTCGCGGGCCGGGGCGACGCTGCCGTGCAGCCGCTCGGACAGCACCCGGATGTGCTCCGGGGTGGTGCCGCAGCAGCCGCCGACGAGCCCCACGCCGTACTCGGTGATGAACCGTTCCAGGGACTCGGCCAGCTCCACGGGAGTCAGCGGGAAGTACGCGCCGTCGGCCGTCAACACCGGCAGGCCGGCGTTGGGCATCACCGACAGCGGGATGCGGGAGTGCTGCGACAGGTAGCGCAGGTGCTCGCTCATCTCGGCCGGGCCGGTCGAGCAGTTCAGCCCGATCAGGTCGACCCCGAGCGGCTCGATGGCCGCGAGGGCCGCGCCGATCTCGCTGCCCACCAGCATCGTGCCGGTGGTCTCCACGGCCACGTGACAGATGATCGGCACCTGCTGGTCCAGCTCGGCCATCGCCCGCTTCGAGCCGATCACCGCCGCCTTGACCTGCAACAGGTCCTGGCAGGTCTCGATGATCAGCGCGTCCGCGCCGCCGGCGATCAGGCCGGCGGCGTTCTCCTGGTACGCGTCGCGCAGGGTCGCGTAGTCGGCGTGCCCGAGGGTGGGCAGCTTGGTGCCCGGACCGATCGAACCGAGCACGAACCGGGGGCGTTCGGGAGTGCTGGCCGCGTCGGCGGCCTCCCGGGCGATCCGCGCGCCCGCCTCGGCCAGCTCGCGGATGCGGTGCGGGATGTCGTACTCGCCGAGGTTGGCCAGGTTGGCCCCGAACGTGTTGGTCTCCACGCAGTCCGCGCCGGCGGCCAGGTATGCGTCGTGCACCCCCCGCACCACGTCGGGACGGGTGACGTTGAGGATCTCGTTGCATCCCTCAAGGCCGTCGAAGTCGTCGAGCGTGAGGTCGGCGGCATGCAGCATCGTGCCCATCGCGCCGTCAGCGATGAGGATCCGGTCGGCCAGCACATCCAGCAACGAGTTCCGCACCCGTTCAGGTTAGTGCGGCCGCAGGCGAACTCGAGCGCCCTCCGCGCCCGATCCCATATTGTGTCGGGCGGATCACGCTGTCCGGTTCGCCGCCGTATGCCCGGTCACCGACCGGGCGGACCGGCGCGGCCGACGGGCCGCATCCCTGCCCGGCACGTAGGCTGGCGGACGTGAAGGAGAACAGGGACGCCATCGTGCACCACGGTCCGACAACCGGGCGCGGTCCCGGTATCGGCCGCGACGAGCAGGGTGAGGTGACGGCGTGACCGAGTTCGACGGACTGCCTGTCCTGCGGTCCCCCGTGGCCATCGCCGCGTTCGAGGGCTGGAACGACGCCGCCGACGCGTCCACCGCGGCCGTCGAGCACCTCGAGCAGGTCTGGAACGCCCGGCAGATCACCGAGCTGGACCCGGAGGACTTCTACGACTTCCAGGTCAGCCGGCCCACCATCACCATGGCCGACGGGGAGACCCGCCGCGTGGAGTGGCCGACGACCCGGTTCATGGTGGCGAGCCCCGAGGGCACCGACCGTGACGTGGTGCTGATCCGGGGCATCGAGCCCAGCATGCGCTGGCGGACATTCTGCGAACAGGTGCTGGAGATCTGCCACAGCCTGGAGGTGGAACGGGTCGTGCTGCTCGGCGCGTTGCTGGCCGACGTGCCGTACACCCGGCCGTTGCCCATCAGCGGCAGCGCCTCGGACGCGCAGGCCGCCGAGCGCTACCAGCTCACCCCGACCCGCTACGACGGGCCGACCGGCATCGTCGGCGTGCTGCACGACGCGTGCGCCCGCGCCGAGGTCGACGCCGTGTCGTTCTGGGTGCACGTGCCGCACTACGCCAACAACCCGCCCTGCCCCAAGGCCACCCTCGCTCTGCTGCACCGCGTCGAGGAGGTCGTCGACCTGCCGGTGCCGATGGCCGACCTGGCCGAGGAGTCCGCCGAGTGGGAGCAGCGCGTACGCAGCGCCGCCGAGCAGGACGCCGAGTTGGGCGAGTACGTCCGCGAGTTGGAGGAGCGCGTCGGCGACGAGGGCATCACCCCGTTGACCGGTGACGAGATCGCCCAGGAGTTCGAGAAGTACCTGCGGCGTCGGGGCGGTTCGGCCGGCCCCACCGCCGGTTCCTGGTAGCAGCACTGGCCTCTGGGAGCACTGGCTTCTGGTAGCACTGGCCTTCTGCGGGCCCTCGGACCTTCGCGGTCCGGGGGCCCGTTTTCGCGTGTCAGGGGTGGCGCCGGCACATCCGCTAGGGCATCCTAGGAACCTAGATGTGATCAAGGGAGGCTGGTGTGCAGATCAACCCCGGGGCCGCCGAGTTTCCACACCGGCAGATCGCCGCGCAGCTCAAGGCCCAGGTCCGCCGCGGCGACTGGGGGCCGGGTGAACGACTGCCGTCCATTCCGGCCATCGCCGAGATGTTCGGCGTCGCCAAGCAGACCGTCCAACGCGCCGTCGACCAGCTGCGGGTCGAGGGCATCCTGATCACCAAACCCGGCTCGGGTACGTACGTCCGGGGCACCCGGCGTCGACTGAACCGCCTCTCCCGGGGCCGGTACGGCGGCTTCCGCGGCTACCACACCGACCTCGCCGCCCGGTACCGTCAGCAACTCGTCTCGGTCGGTCTCGCCCCCGCGCCCGCCGAGGTCGCCGACGCGTTCGGCGTCACCGACGGCACCAACCTGCTCTGCCGCCGCCACCTCGTCCGCACCGACGACTCCCCCGTCGAGGTGGGCGCCTCCTGGTTCCTGCCCGCCAACACCGCCGGCACCTCACTGGAGCGCGCCGAGGCGTTCGGCCGGCCGCTCTACCAGGAGGCCGAGGAGGCGACCGGCCGTCGGTACGTCTCGGCCACCGACACCATCACCGCCCGCCAGCCCAGCCGAGACGAGGCCGAGACGCTGCAGATCCGGCCCGACACCCCGGTGCTGCACCTGCTGCACGTCGCGTACGACGCGCACCGCAAGCCGATCGAGGTGGCCCAGGCGACCTGGCCCGGACCCATGACCACCCTCACCGAGGAGTACCAGATCCCCGCCCCAGCCCCCGACCCGGACCCCGACCCCGGCCTGGTCCTGGGCTAACCCCACCCCGCCCTGCCCTGCCTCGCCCCATTCCGCCCCGCCGATCTTGCACTTTGTGTCGCCCCTTTGCCCCGATTGGCAACTTTCGTTACGTCCGAAAGTGCAAGATCGGCGCAGTAGGTGAGGGGTTCTCGTCGATCATGGACTTGTGGTGCCTCGCATAAGGGGCACGGCGGCCGGGGCGGGTGATGTTAGAGGCGGATGCCTAGGAGGGCGTCCACCGTCTTCGCGAACAGGGCCGGGGCTTCGGGGTCGTCCGTTGCGCCGGCCAGGGTTGCCTCGGCCCAGCGGTCCGCTGCCGCCAGGGCGCCGGGGGTGTCGAGGTCGTCGGCCAGTCTGGCGCGTACCCCGGCCAGCAGCTCGGCCCCGGACGGCCCGGCGGGCGCGGCGGCGGCCCGCCGCCAGCGGTCCAGCCGCTCCTGCGCGGCCGTGAGCAGGTCGTCGGTCCAGGTACGGTCGCTGCGGTAGTGCCCGGAGATCAACGCGAGCCGGATCGCCATCGGGTCGACCTTGTCGGCGCGCAGCCGGGAGACGAAGACCAGGTTGCCGCGGGACTTGGACATCTTCTCGCCGTTCAGGCCGATCATCCCCGCGTGCACGTAGTGCTCGGCGAACGGCGTCTGCCCGGTGAGCCGCTCGGCGTGCGCGGCGGACGCCTCGTGGTGCGGGAAGAGCAGGTCGTTGCCACCGCCCTGCACGTCGATGCGGTCGCCGAGCAGGTTCAGTGCGATGACCGCGCACTCGATGTGCCACCCGGGGCGGCCCGGGCCCAACTCCCCGCCCGGCCAGGACGGCTCGCCCTCGCGGGCCCCGCGCCACAGCAGCGGGTCGAGGGCGTCGCGCTTGCCAGCCCGGTCGGGGTCACCGCCGCGCTCGGGGAAGATCTCCAGCATCTGCTCGCGGGTCAGGTTCGACTCGTAGCCGAACCGGCCGGTGGCGGAGATGTCGAAGTAAACGTCGCCGGTGCCGTCGTCGAGCCGGTACGCGGCACCGTCCTTGACCAGCACCTCGACCTTGTCGGCGATGTCCGGGATCGACTCGACCGCGCCCACGTAACGCTCCGGCGGGATGATCCGCAGCGCCTCCATGTCCTCGCGGAACAGCGCGGTCTCCCGCATCGCCAGGACCACCCAGTCCTCACCGTCGCGGGCGGCCCGCTCCAGCAGGGGGTCGTCGATGTCGGTGACGTTCTGCACGTAGCGCACCGGACGGCCGGCGTCGCGCCACATCCGCTGCACGAGATCGAAAGTGATCATGGTGGCGGCGTGACCGAGGTGGGTCGCGTCGTACGGGGTGATGCCGCAGACGTACATGCTCGCCGCGTCGGCCGGGTCGCTGGGGTGGACACCCTGTCGCGCCGAGTCGTACAACGCCAACGGCTCGCCCCGACCCGGCAGCCGTGGCACCTCGTGTCCCGCCCAAGACTCCATGGCCTCAGCCTAACCAGCCCTCAGGCGGCACCGGGATGCCCCACGGGTGATCAAGATGACAGGGGACTCACATGGGTGGCCACGGTATCGCCGGCCAGTCCTCCGGCGGCTGCGGGAAGCGGCCGGTCTCCCGCAGCAGGTCGACACGGGCGGCGAGTTCGCCGATCTCGCTGATCGTCAGGTGGTCGGCAAGCTCCTCGCCGAGCGCCCCGGCGACCTGTCCGGCGAGCCCGTCGAGCATCTCCACGGCGTCCGGCGGCAACTGCTTGCCGGCCCAACCCCAGAGCACGGTACGAAGCTTGTCCTCGACGTGGAAACTCACCCCGTGGTCCACGCCGTAGATACGGTCGTCGGCGCCGACGAGCACGTGCCCGCCCTTGCGGTCCGCATTGTTGATCACCGCGTCGAGCACGGCGAGGCGGGCCAGCCGTGGATCGTCGGCGTGCGCGAGGGCGTACGCGGCGCCGTCGTCGTCCCGGGCCGCCGCGATCGGGAACCAGCGCGGCGGCACCTCCTCGGCCGGCACGAACCCGACCAGCGGCTCGGCGTCCTCCGGCTCGTCGATCCAGAGTTGGCAGGAGCCGGGGCCGAACGGACCGTCGCGAAGGATGGTGGGCGGGACCAGGTCCCATCCGGTGGCGTGGGACACCAGGTACGCCGACACCTCCCGGCCGGCGAGGGTGCCGTCTGGGAAGTCCCACAGCGGGCGCTCCCCGCGTACCGGCTTGTAGACGCAGCGGGCCGTCACGCCGTCGAGGGTCAGGATGCCCCGCAGCGTGGTGTTCGACGCGTCGACCAGCCGACCCTCCAGGTCGATCGTGCCGTCGCGCAGCAGCCGCAGCGCGGCATCACCGTCGTGCAGGGGCTGAAGGCCGGACAAGGTCACCGGTGGTAACCGTTGTGCCGCGGGCACAGGTGCCCGGCGGGATCCAACGGCTGGCCGCACAGGGGGCACGGCGGCCGGCCGGCGTTGACGACCCTCCGGGCCCGCTCGATGAACTGGCGGGTCGCCTGCGGCGTGAGCCGGACGCGCAACCGGTCCAGGTCCTCGTCCGGCTCCTCGTCCTCGTCGTCTTCGTCGTCGTCCTCGTCGCCCAGCTCGACCTCGGGCTCCACCTCGCCGGCGGCGATCGCCTCGATCACCACTGTCGCGGTGTCGACGTCGAAGGCCAGCCCGAGGGTCCCGACCCGGAACTCCTCGTCGACCGGGGTGTCCAGCGGCTCGTTGTCGCCGATCACCGGCGCCAGCTCGGGCAGGTCCACCCCGAAGCGACGCTGCGCCTCGGTGAGCAGCTCCTCCAGCTTCTCGGCGAGCAGGGACACCTGGACCTTCTCCAGCGCGACGCTGACCAGCCTGCCGCCGCCGCGGGCCTGCAGGAAGAACGTGCGCTCCCCCGGCGGCCCGACAGTCCCGGCGACGAACCGCTCCGGCGGTTCGAAGGCGTGCACCTGGTGGGTCATACCCACGACCCTATCCGGCCCACCATGGCGTCGCGCACCCCACCGACCCGAATCGCCGCAGGGGCAACGCGCCCGGTGTAGCGGGGGCCACACCCGGGCGTGGCGGTGTTTCTCACCTGGCCGCGCCCGCTCCACCGCCGACAGCGGCGTCCGAGTCGGCCGCCCGCGTGGCCCGCCGACGCCGCTTGCGCGGCGGCAAAACCAGCGCGGCGAGGTCACCGCCGGTGTCGTTGAGCCGGACCAGGAACGGACGCAGCGGCGTGAAGCGGATCGCGGTCACCGACGCCGGGTCGGCCACGATCCGCTGAAAGGCATCCAGGTGTACGCCGAGCGCGTCCGCCACGATGGCCTTGATCACATCGCCGTGGCTGCACGCCAACCAGACCGCCTCGGGCCCGTGCTCCGCGCTCACCCGGGCGTCCCAATCGCGGACGGCCGCCACCGCGCGGGCCGCCATCGCCGCCATCGCCTCGCCCTGCGGGAAGACCGCCGCGCTGGGGTGCTGCTGGACCACCGGCCAGAGAGGCTCCTTGGCCAGCTTCTTCAGCGGCTGCCCCTCCCAGCTGCCGTAGTCACACTCGATCAGGCCCTCCTCGACAACCGGCGTGGCCTGCGGCAAGGCCAGCTCCAGGGTCTGCCGGCAGCGGATCAGCGGACTGGTGACGACCGCTGCCAGCGGCACCGACCGCAGCCGCTCGCCGACCGCGGTGGCCTGGGCGCGCCCGGTGTCGTCCAGCTCGACCGGCTGCCGGCCGGCCAGGCCGCCGTCGGCGTTCGCGGTGGTACGGCCGTGTCGCAGAAGCAGAAGGGTCGCCACACGATCACCCTAGGCCTCCCCGGTACCTCCCGAGTGCCACGGGCCCCGGCCACGCCGCCCCGGATCGGCGTGATCGACAAGACGTCGCCGATCTGGCGGTATCGACCGGTCCCGGACACCCCGAGTTCAGTGAACTGGAGTCGATCACCGCGTCGGATCGCCTCCGCTGGGTGCGATTGGCCGGTCTCGTGGCGTGTGGGGGATGTGGGGTGTGACCGGGTGCATCCGCAAGCGGGCCTCGTGGCGTGCCGGAACTCGTCGCTCTCGGACGATCGAAGGACCACGGGTCACCGCCCGCCCGTCGGGCCAGGCCCCCTCAGCTCGCGTCCTTTGCTCTGCTTCAGCCCAGGAGACACCCGGTGTCCGATTATCGAACGGCAGGTGTTTCCTGGGCTGAAGCAGAGCAAAGGCAGCTCGCCGACCCCGGGCTATGACCCCCCACGACCGCGTTCCTCAAGGGCCTCAAGCAGGTCGACGGCTGGCAGGACATGCCGCTGACCGACGCCGCCCAGACCGTACAGGTCTCCGCCTACCCCGACGCGTACGCGCAGTGGGAGCAGCAGGCCACCGACCTGGTTGGCCAGCACTGGAACAGCTAAGAACCACCGATGGCCGGCACCCCACACGGGGTGCCGGCCATCGTCGTACCCGCAGGGAGCGGATCAGGTGGCGCTGATCGTGCCGGTCAGCAGGAGGGCGAGGACCAGGGTGCCCAGCGCGACCCGGTACAGCACGAAGACGTACAGCGTGTGGTGGGCGACGTAGCGCAGCAGCCAGGCGATGGCCGCGTAGCCGATGCCGAAGGCGATGGCGGTGGCCACGATCGTCTGCGCGACCGAGGGTACGGACGTGCCCGGGGCGGACGGTTCGAAGACGTCCCCGAGACTGAACACCCCCGACATCACCACCGCCGGGATGGCCAGCAGGAACGAGTAGCGTGCCGCCGCCTCCCGGGTCAGGTTGAGCAGCAGTCCGGCGGTGAGCGTCCCCCCGGAGCGGGACACGCCGGGGACCAGCGCCATCGCCTGGGCGAAGCCCATCACGATGCCGTCCTTCATCCGGAAGTTCTCCAGCGTGCGCGTCTGCCGACCCCAGTACTCGGCGAAGGCCAGCACGAACGCGAACACGATCAGCGTGGTCGACACCACCCACAGGTTGCGCCCGGCCGTCTTGATCTGGTCCTTGAAGAGGAACCCGAACAGCCCGATGGGGATCGAGCCGACGATCACGTACCAGCCCATCCGGTAGTCGAGGCTGGAGCGCACCGACCTGTCCCTGAGCCCGACCAGCCAGGTACGGGTGATCCGCCAGATGTCCTTCGCGAAGTAGATCAGCACGGCGGCCTCGGTGCCGAGCTGGGTGACCGCGGTGAACGACGCGCCGGCGTCGCGGTCGAAGAAGATCGCCGAGGTGATCCGCAGATGCCCCGACGAGCTGACCGGCAGGAACTCGGTGAGCCCCTGGACGATGCCCAGGACGATGGCCTCGATCCAGGTCACTCGCCAACTCCGGACAGGTCGAGCGCCTCGGCCACGGTACGCAGGGTCTGCACGCCGCTGTCCCGGTCCGCCACGAACAGGCTCACCGAGAGCGTGGTGACGCCGGAGGCGGCGTACTCACGCATCCTCTCGGCGATGCGCTCCTTCGGGCCGAGCAGCGACGTACGGTCGATGAACTCCATGGGTACGGCCGCCGCGGCGTCGCGCTGGCGCTTGGCCAGGTAGAGGTCCTGGACCTCGCGGGCGGCGTCGCCGTAACCCATCCGGGTGGCGAGCTGGTTGTAGAAGTTCTGCTGCCGGCTGCCCATCCCGCCGACGTAGAGCGCGGCGTACCAGCGGACCAGCTCGGCGCAGGACGCGACGTCGTCGCCGATGACGACCGGCACGGACGGCACCACGTCGAAGCCGGCCAGTTCCTTGCCCGCCTTGGCCCGGCCGGCGGAGACGGCGGCGAGGTGCTCGTCGGCGAACTCGGGGGCGTAGAAGACGGCGAGCCAGCCGTCGGCGATCTCGCCGGCCAGCTCCAGGTTCTTCGGGCCGACGGCGGCCAGGTAGATCGGTATGTGCTCGCGCGGCGGGTGGAAGCTCAGCCGCAGCGCCTTGCCGGGGCCGTCGGGCAGCGGCAGTGTGTAGTGCTCGCCGTCGTACGCCACCTCCTTGCGGGCGATGGCCAGCTTGACGATGTCGACGAACTCGCGGGTCCGCCCGAGGGGCTTGCCGAACCGCACACCGTGCCAGCCCTCGGAGACCTGCGGGCCGGAGACGCCCAGGCCGAGCCGGAACCGGCCGCCGGAGAGCGCGTCGATGGTGGCGGCCGTCATCGCCGTGGCGGCCGGCGTGCGGGCGGGGATCTGCATGACCGCCGCGCCCACGTCGATCCGTTGCGTCTGGCCGGCCATCCAGGCGAGCATGCTGGGCGAGTCGGAGCCGTACGCTTCCGCCGCCCACACCACCGAATAGCCGAGGCGGTCCGCCTCCTGGGCCAGCGCCAGGTGGTCGGCCGGCGTACTCCACGCTGTCTGGTATCCGAGGCTGAGCCCGAGTCGCACTGGTCCTCCCCCATCCGTGGCACAGGTCGCACCAGGTTACGCAATGCCGAAAACGGACTCGATCACCGGCTCACCGCCAATGATCCCCCGTCCGTCGAGGTGCCTGCCGGGGGCGGAACCGGCAGAACCGCCAGAGATGACGGGAGCGAGGATATCCGTGGCGGCGGGTTCGAAATAAGGTTCACCCATGCAACAGCGACCGCTCGGCCGAAGCGGGCTGGCGGTTTCGCGGCTCGCGCTCGGCACCATGACCTGGGGCCGGGACACCGACGCCGACGATGCGGCCGCCCAGTTGAAGAGTTTCCTGGACGCGGGCGGCAACCTGATCGACACCGCCGACGTGTACGGCGACGGCGACGCCGAGTCGGTGATCGGTTCGCTGCTGGGCACCCTCGTCCCGCGCGACGAACTGCTGATCGCCACAAAGGCGGGGTTGCGCCCGGGCAGCGGCCGGCGGCGCGACGGCTCTCGAGGCCACCTGCTGCGCACCCTGGAGGCGTCGCTGCGCCGGCTCGGCACCGACCACGTCGACCTGTTCCAGCTGCACGGGTACGACCCGGACACCCCCCTGGAGGAGACCCTGGCGGCGCTGGACCACGCGGTGGCCAGCGGCAAGGTCCGGTACGTGGGGGTGTCGAACTTCTCCGGCTGGCAGACCGCGCGGGCCGCCGCCTGGCAGACGGCCTGGCCGGGCCGCGCGCCGGTGGTCGCCGCCCAGGTGGAGTACTCGCTGCTGGAACGGGGCGTGGAACGGGAGGTGCTGCCGGCCGCTGACGCGCTGGGCCTCGGCGTGCTGCCCTGGTCGCCGCTGGGTCGGGGTGTGCTCACCGGCAAGTACCGGCACGGGCGGCCGGCGGACTCCCGGGCCGCCTCCCCCCACTTCGAGCGGTTCGTCTCGACCTACCTCGAGCCGCGCTGCTCGAGCATCGTGGAGGCGGTGGCGACGGCGGCCGGCGGGCTGGGGGTGTCGCCGCTGGAGGTGGCGCTGGCCTGGATCCGGGACCGGCCGGGGGTGACCGCGCCGATCCTGGGCGCCCGGACGGTCGGGCAACTGCTCGGCGCGTTGCAGGTCGAGCGGATCACGCTGCCCGAGGAGATCACCACCGCGTTGGAGGACGTCTCGTCGGTGCCGGTCGGCTATCCCGAGCGCGACGGGTGACCCGAGACGGCCCAGGACGGCACGAACCACGCGCGGCAGCGGCGTTGGTCACCCTCCAGGGGGTGGCGAACGGCCGCTGGGCTGGGCAGCATGGACGTCATGGACTACGAGTACGCGCCGCTGCGGCTGCCGCCGAACGTCGACCGGTTGACCGCCGCGGCGCAGTTGGCGATCCAGGCGGAGTTCTCCGGATGGGAGTTGGCCCGGGTACGGCTGTTCCGTGACGGCACTCGGCAGGTCATGTTGCGGCGTCGACGGGTCAACCAGCCGCAGCCGGGCCTGTCGTACTGACACCAGGCCGGGACGGGCGGTGAACGCCCGGGGCCCGAACCGCGTACGGTCGGGCCCCGGGCGTCGTACGGCTCCTGGCCCTAGTGCTGGTGCCCGGCGTGGTCGTGGTCGTCGTCGAGCTCCAGGAACGGGTGCTCGTCGAGTCGACCGACGAGCCGGTCGTCGCCGGCCGGCTGGAACGGACCGACCGCGTCGTCGTCGTCGAACGACTCCAGGTCGACAGGGGTGCCCACCTCGCTGACCATGACCACCCCGTCGAGCGGTTCCAGCTCCGGGACGTCCAGCGCGCCGAGCGAGCCGTCGCCGCTCTGCAGCAGCTCCAGCACCGCCTCGCCGACCCCCTCCACGGGCGCCGGCTCGTCGTCCTCCGGGGTGCCCTCGCGGCGGGCCGCCTCGGCCGCCCGCAGCAGCGCGGAGATGCTCGGCACCCGGTAGTCGCGGCGTTGCCGCACCGAGATCACCCGCGGGTGCGGGTCGCTGGCCTCGACACCCTCGCCACCGAAGCGCTCGTCGGCCTCGTTCGGATCGATCGAGTCGACGTCCCACGGCGTCACCTCGCCGAAGGCGTCGAGGAGTTGCTCGTCGTAGGCGAAGGACGCGTTGTTCAACGCCACGTACGCCTGCCAGACGTCGTCGTCGTCGACGCGGCCCTGCGCGGCGCGTACGGCGGCCAGGTGGTGGCGGGCCGCTTCGATCACCCGCTCGAGTGCGGCGTCCAGCTCACCGTGCTGGTCGGTCATGTGGGGCAGTCCCTTCACGATGGGGAGGTAACGCGGACACTGCTAGCAGGTGCGGAGGAACCGGTCGAGAACCCGCACGCCGAACTGTAGTCCGTCGACCGGAACGCGCTCGTCGATGCCATGGAACAGCGCGGAGAAGTTCAGGTCGGCGGGCAGCCGCAGCGGCGCGAACCCGAAGCAGCGGATGCCGAGCGTCGAGAACGCCTTCGCGTCGGTGCCGCCGGAGAGCATGTACGGCACCGGCCGGGCACCCGGGTCCTCGGCGCGCAGCGCCGCCGACATGGCCTCGACGAGGTCGCCGTCGAAGGTGGTCTCCAACGCGGGCTGCCGCTGGACGTACTCGATGTCGATGTCCGGGCCGACCAGCTCGCGCAACTGCCGCTCCAACAGCTCGGACTGGCCGGGGAGGCTGCGGCAGTCGATGGTGGCGGTGGCGCGGCCCGGGATGACGTTGTCCTTGTAGCCGGCGGCGAGGCGCGTCGGGTTGGCCGTGTTGCGGATGGTCGCCCCGATGATGTTGGCGATCGGGCCGAGCTTGGCGATGGCGACCTCCGGGTCGTCCGGGTCCAGCTCGATGCCGAGCAGGTCGGAGACCTCGGTCAGGAACGCCCGTACGGTGTCGGTGACCACCACCGGGAAGCGGTGCCGGCCGATGCGGGCCACGGCCTCGGCGAGCGCGGTGACCGCGTTGTCGTCGTGCACCATCGATCCGTGCCCGGGGCGGCCCTTGGCGTGCAGCCGCAGCCAGTCGATGCCCTTCTCGGCGGTCTCGATGAGGTAGAGGCGCTGGCTGTCGTTGACCGAGTAGGAGAACCCGCCGACCTCGCCGATCGCCTCGGTGCACCCGTCGAAGAGGTCGCGGTGGTTCTCGACCAGGAAGCGCGCGCCGTAGTCGCTGCCCGCCTCCTCGTCGGCGGTGTACGCGAGGACGATGTCGCGCGGGGGCCGGACGCCGGTGCGCTGCCAGTGCCGCACCACGGCGAGCACCATCGCGTCGAAGTCCTTCATGTCGATCGCGCCGCGACCCCACAGGTAGCCGTCGCGCTCCTCCCCGGAGAACGGGTGCACCGACCACTCGTCGGCGTCGGCGGGCACCACGTCCAGGTGGCCGTGTACGAGCAGGGCGCCGCGGCTCGGGTCGGCGCCGGGGATGCGGGCCACCACGTTCGCCCGGCCGGGCGCGGACTCGTGCAGGACCGACTCGACGCCCACCTCGGCGAGTTTCTCCGCCACGTATTCGGCCGCGCGGCGCTCGCCGACGCTGGTGTCGTTGTCACCCGTGTTGGTGGTGTCGATGCGCAGCAGGTCGCGGCAGAGGTCGACGACCTCCGCGGTGGGGTCCGGTCGGGCGGAGGCGGCGTCGCTCGTCATCGCCCCTTCATACCAGCCCGGGATGACCGGCGGGTCGGCGCACCGACGAGACGCGGGCGGGCATCCAGGTCGACTGATCCGGGAGCGGTTTCGCGACGCTCGCGTTCGGGTACCGCCGCCCACGACCGCACATTCCCCTGCCGGAGCTTCCGCCCGCCAGTCGAGGAGGGCATCATGTCCGCCGTTCCCCTGCCCCCGTTGCCGCCCACGCCCGCACCCGAGGAGGGTTACCGGCCCGGCGGCCGCAGTGTCGCCGACATCGTGGACCGCGAGCACCGGCAGTTGCTGACCCTCGTGGACCAGCTGAGCGGCCCGGACGCGACGCCGCACGAGGCGCTGGCCGTCCTCACCGCCGCGCTGTCGCGGCACATCTCCGCCGAGGAGCAGTACCTGCTGCCAGCGGTGCGGGCGGCGCTGCCGGCCGAGGCCGCCCGGGTGGACGCCGAGATCGACGGCGACGCGGCGCTACTGGCCGCCCTCAAGGGGCTGAGCGACGAGACCGTGACCGAGGTCGCCGAGCGGGTCCGCCGCCACGTCGACGGGGTGGGCACGCTCGTCGCCGAGCTGCGCGCGGTGGCGACGTCGGAGGAGCTGATCCGGCTGGGCAACCGGTTGGAGATCGCCGAGGAGGCCGCGCCGACCCGGCCGCACCCGGGCACCCCGGCCACGCCGCCGTGGAACCGTATCGTCGAGCCGGCGGTGGGCGTGGTGGACAAGCTCCGCGACGCGGTGACGCGGCGGCCGACGTACCTCAAGGACCTGCCGGAGCCGCCGCGCGACTGAAGGCGCGGGCCGCACCACAGAATGCATTCAATGTCACCGATACACTTGGCCCCTTCCGCAGGCTGCGGCGTGGTCCTACCGTCACCGTATGAACCTGGAGCTGCGACACCTGCGGGTGGTCTGCGCGATCGCGGAGACAGGGAGTGTGACCAAGGCGGCGTCGTCGCTCGGGCTCGCCCAGCCGGCGCTGACCGCCCAGCTCCAGCGGATCGAACGGACGCTGGGCGGGCCGCTGTTCGACCGGGATCGGCGCGGCGCGCGGCCCACCGCGCTCGGTGAGCTGGTGCTCGCCCGGGCCCGGGTGCTGCTGCCGGCGATGAAGGGCCTACAGGACGAGGCGGCACGGCTGGCCGGCGCCGCCGAGGTGTCGCGCTGCTACCGCCTCGGCGGCGTGAACAGCCCGATCCTGGGCCGGCTGGTGCATCGGCTCGCCGCCGAGGAGCCGCCGGCCCAGATCACCACGTACGCCTCGTGGTCGGTGGACGAGCTGGCGCAGTTGGTGGCCGGTGGGCGGTTGGACTTCGCCCTCACCGGCGTGTGCGGCGACGCCACCCCGTCGGCCGAGTTCGGGCTGAGGTGGCGGGAGGTGGCCGTGGACCCGGTGCTGGTGCTGCTGCCGGCGAGCCACCCGCTCGCCGACCGGGACGAGGTGCGCCTGGCGGACCTACGCCACGAGCAGTGGGTGGCGGCGCCCGGCGACGGCTGCTTCGGCGACTGTTTCGCCGCCGCGTGCGCCCGCGCCGGTTTTACTCCCCGCAAGGTGTACGAGACCGACATCCGCGGTTGCGTCGACCTGGTGGAGGCGGGCGTGGCGGTGGCCCTGTGCCAGGCGACGTTCCGGCCGGTGTCCGGTCTGGTCACCCGGCGCCTGGCCGGTGTCCCGCTGCGCTGGCGGCTGCTGCTGGGGTGGCACCCGGACTCGCCCGCCGCCCGCGACGCCGACCTGCTGCTCTCCACGGCGAAGGCCGCGTACACCGACTCGCTGGCGCCGCACCCCAGCTACCTGGACTGGTTGGTGCGCAATCCGGGCTTCGGCGTCCGGCAGCCCAGCGGGGTGTGAGGGTCTAGCGGGGCGCGGCGGGCTCTGCGGTGCGTGGCGTGAAGAAGCGGACGAGGTCGTCGGCCGCCGTCGGGGACAGCATCATCGCCTGAACCCGCGCGCACATCTCGGCGATCGGTTGGATCCTCGCGAACATCGCCTCCTCGTACGACCGGATCGCCGCGTCCGGGTCGGCGGGGTGGGCGACGATCTCCCGCGCGAGTTCGGCGGCGTCCAGCATGGCCTGGTTGGCACCCTCGCCGACCGGAGGCATGAGGTGCGCGGCGTCACCGAGGAGGGTGATGCCCGGCTGGTGGGCCCAGCGCGCGCCGACCGGCAGGGCCTCGACCCGGCGTGTGGTCGGCGCGTCGTCGCCGGCGTCGATGAGGGCGGTCAGACGGGTGTCCCAGCCGTCGAACAGGTCCAGCAGGACACGCTTGTCCCGGTAGGCGTCGAGGTCTCGGTCGTCGGCGGGGAGGGAGATCCCGACCCGGATGCTGCCGTCGCCGAGTCGCTGCGCGGCGAGGATCTGGCTGACGCCGACGCACCACAGGTTCCCGGGACCGACCAACTCGGCGAGGTCCGGGTGGCGTCGTTCGGCGTCGCTGATGGTCAGCTCGACGTGGCTGGACACGTGGGACAGCTGCGCGTCGGTCAGCAGCGCCCGGACGACCGAGCGCGCGCCGTCCGCGCCGACCAGGATGTCGCACTCGGCGCGGTGGCCACTGTCGAAGGTGAGGACGAAGCCCCCGCCTCGTCGCGGCGACGCCGCGACGAGCCGGCGCCCCCACGCGACGGCGTCGGGCGGGAGCGCGTCGAGCAGAAGACCACGCAGTACGGCGCGGTCGACCTCCGGGCGTCCGTCGAACGAGCCGGGTCGCGGCATGTGGTGCACGAGGGTACGTCCGGCCGGGTCGAGGATGCGGTGCTCCTCGCCCTCGGGCCGCGCCGTCGACCGGAACTCCTCGTCCAGACCCGCCTCGGCGAGAGCGTGCTGCCCGGACTCCGGGTGCAGGTCGAGCATCCCGCCCTGTGCGCGCGCGGACCGGTTCGCCTCGCGTTCGTGGACCACCGCCTCGATGCCGTGTCGGCGCAGGATCCGTGCCAGCGTCAACCCGCCCAGGCCACCGCCGACGATCGCCATTCGCATCATCATTCTCCTTACCGTACGCTGTAATGCGTGGATACACCGTACGGTAGCGAAGTGGTGCCCGTGTGGGAACGGCCCGAGCCTCGCCCCCGGGCGACGCCGGTGCCGCTGAGCCGCGCGAAGATCGCCGACGCGGCGATCCGGCTCGCCGACGCGCACGGCCTCGACGGCCTGTCGGTCCGCCGGATCGCCAAGGAACTCGACGTCGGACCGATGCGCCTCTACGACTACGTGGCCAACCGGTCAGAGCTGCTCGACCTGATGGTCGACGCCGTCTACGCCCAGATCGCCGAAGCCGGTCAGCACTCCGACTGGCGCACCACGCTGCTGGCCATCGTGCGGCGGACCCGCGCCGCCGCCCTCGAGCACGAGTGGTTCTCCGACCTGCTCGGCGGGCGACCCCACCTGGGGCCGCACGCGCTCGCCGTGGGTGAGTCGACCGCCGCGGCGCTCAGCCAGGCCCCCGGCATACGCGGCGTCGACGACCTCCAGCGGGCCCTGGGCGCCCTCAACGCCTTCATCGTCGGGGCGCTGCGGCGGGAGGTCACCGAGCGGCGCACCGCCCGTTCCACCGGCACCGAGCTGAACGCCTGGCAGGCCAGCCTCGGCCCCTACCTGACGCGCATGCTCGACACGGGCCGCTATCCCACCGTCGCCCGACTCGTCATCGAGGGCGCGCACCTCGACGCCGAGGAGACCTTCGCGCACAACCTGACAACCCTCCTGGACGGCGTCGCCGGGCGGTGACACGACCGACCAGCGAGACGAAGGCCACCCGCGACGCGGCGGTCACCGGCGGTGCGAACCGCCGCTGTCCGGGTATCTGGCGGACATGACCGATCTCTACCCGCCCGCCGACGACCGCGAACTGCTCCGCCAGGCCGCCGCCGCGCACACCGCCGCCACCCGCCAGGTCGAGGCGTTCCTGCGCCGGCTGCCAGAGGTGCCCGACCCGGCCGACGTCACCGAGTACGCCAACCTGCTCACGCGCGAGGACCAGACCCGGGGCGAGCGCGACGCGGCCGCCGACGCGGCGGGGCTGACCATCGGCAGCCTGGAGCCCGACCAGGGCCAGTAGCGCGCGACGACGGTGCCGCCCCGGACCGGGGCGGCACCGTCGCACAGGTCGACGAACTCAGCGTTCCACGAGTGGATCGTGGCCGAGGTCGAGCAGCGAGTGCCGCCACTCGTCGTCGGCGTTGCCGCGCCGGGGCTTGGCGTCCATCAGCTCGCGGATGCGCTCGACCGCCTCCCGCATCACGTCGATGTCCTCCGGCGTGAGGTCGACCTTGCGCTTGTTGAGCACCTTGAGGATCTCCCGCCCCGGCTGGGGCAGGTCGAGGTCCGGGTTCGGGCTGAACGACTCCTCCCCCGAGCCCCGGGTCAACAGCCAGGTGCGCAGCTGCTCGGACGGGACGTTGACCTCGGCGTGGAAGTCCTCCCAGAGCACTTCCACCTCGGGGTCGAGCCGCGTGTCGCGTACCATCAGGTCTCCTCTCGACGATGGTGACCCGACGTCTCCGGGTCGTCCTGGTCGGTCTTCGGATGCAGGCCCTCGGCGGGCACCCGCGTCCGGCGCGGATTCGCGGTCGGGGGCGCCAGGATCGGGTCGGGATGGTCGTCCTCGTCCCGGGGCTTCGCGGCGTCCGCGTCCTCGTGCGGCTCCTCGTGCTCGTCGCGTCGCGCCGGCCCGCTCATCGCGGGTGTGTTGTCGTGGCGGCGGTGTAGCCCCGCTCGCCCGCGGTCACCTCGAAGGTGAGTTGCCCGTCGCGGGCGTCCACGACGACCTTCTGCCCGGGCGAGATCGCGGATTCCAGCAGCATCCGGGACAGGTGGTTGTCCACCTCGCGCTGGATCACCCGGCGCAGCGGACGGGCGCCGAACTCCGGCTGGTAGCCGTGCTCGGCCAGCCAGTCGACGCCGGCGGTGGTGAACTCCACCTGGATGTCCTGGGCGTGCAGCCGGCGACGGGTGTCCTCCAGCAGCAGCGCGGTGATGTCGCGCAACTGCTCGGCCTCCAGCCGGCGGAAGATGATGACCTCGTCGATGCGGTTGAGGAACTCGGGGCGGAAGTTCTCCTGGAGGCGGCGCATCAGCCGCTCGCGCAGCTCGTCGTTCTCCTGCTCGCTGCCGGGCGCGCCGGTGCCGAAGCCGACGGCACGCTGCGTTCCGGTGATCAACTCGGAGCCGAGGTTGCTCGTCATGATCAGTACGGTGTTCTTGAAGTTCACCGTACGACCCTGACTGTCGGTGAGCCGCCCGTCGTCGAGCACCTGGAGCAGGATGTTGAACACGTCCGGGTGGGCCTTCTCGATTTCGTCGAGCAGCACCACCGCGTACGGGCGGCGGCGTACCGCCTCGGTGAGCTGACCGGCCTCCTCGTAGCCGACGTACCCGGGCGGGGCGCCGACGAGCCGGCTGACGGTGTGCCGCTCCTGGAACTCGCTCATGTCGACGCGCACCATGCGGTCGGCCTCGCCGAACAGCGCCTCGGCCAGGGCGCGGGCCAGCTCGGTCTTGCCGACGCCGGTGGGTCCGAGGAACAGGAAGCTGCCCATCGGGCGCTCCGGGTCGGCGAGCCCGGCACGGGAGCGGCGGACCGCCTCGGCCACCGCGGTGACCGCGTCGTCCTGGCCGACGATCTTCTCGTGCAGGTGACCCTCCAGGCGCAGCAGCCGGTCGCGCTCCTCCTCGGTGAGCTGGCTGACGGGGATGCCGGTGGCCCGGGAAACCACCTCGGCGATCTCCTGCGGGCCCACCTCGGGCACCTGCGAGGACGACATTCCGTCCTCGCCGTTGGCGCGCCGGATCTCCCCCTCCAGCTCGGCGATCCGATCGCGCAGCGCGGAGGCGCGCTCGTACTGCTCGTCGGTGACGGCCTGCTCCTTGTCCCGGCGTACGTCGTCGAGCTCCTGCTCCAGCTCCCGCACGTCGGACGCCGGGGTGCGGGTACGCAGCCGGACCCGCGCGCCGGCCTGGTCGATCAGGTCGATGGCCTTGTCCGGCAGGAACCGGTCGGTGACGTACCGGTCGGACAGCTCGGCGGCGGTGACCAGCGCCTCGTCGGTGAAGCGCACCTGGTGGTGCGCCTCGTACCGGTCCCGCAACCCGCGCAGGATGGCGATGGTGTCGTCGATGCTCGGCTCGGGCACCAGCACCGGCTGGAACCGCCGGGCCAGCGCGGCGTCCTTCTCGATGCTCTTGCGGTACTCGTCCAGCGTGGTCGCGCCGATCACCCGCAGCTCGCCGCGCGCCAGGGCGGGCTTGAGCATGTTGGACGCGTCCATCCCGCCCTCGCTGCCGGCGCCTCCCGCGCCGACCAGGGTGTGGATCTCGTCCAGGAAGATGATCAGCTCGTCCCGGTGCGCCCGGATCTCGTCGATGACCTTCTTGAGGCGCTCCTCGAAGTCGCCCCGGTAGCGGGTGCCGGCGACCAGGCCGGCGAGGTCGAGCTGGACGACCCGCTTGCCCAGCAGGGTCTGCGGCACGTCCCCGTCGCAGATCCGCTCGGCCAGCCCCTCGACGATGGCGGTCTTGCCGACACCCGCCTCGCCGATGAGCACCGGGTTGTTCTTGGTCCGCCGGGACAGGATCTCCACGGCCTGCTCGATCTCGTCGGCGCGGCCGATCACGGGGTCGATCTGGTCGTTGCGGGCCAGGTCGGTGAGGTCCTGGCCGTACTGGTCGAGGGTGGGCGTGCCCCGGTCCGGCTTCGGCCCGTTCATCGGGCCGCGCTCGGCGTTGGCGGCCTGCAACGACTCGGGCTGGATTCGCCCGGCGGCCAGCATCCGTCCGGCCGGCGACTCGGGGTTGAGCGGCAGGGCCATCAGGATGTGCTCGGGGCCGATGTAGTTGGCCCCCATCGCCCGCGAGAGCTGGTGGGCGTCGAGCAGCGCCCGCTTGGCCGCCGGGGTCAGCGACAGGTTGGGCGGCACCTCGCCGCGTGGCGCGCCGTCGCCCTTGCCGCCGAGCGCGTTGAGCAGGGTGTCCGGGTCGGCGCCGGCCCGGCGTACGAGATCGCGCAGGGGTTCGCGTTGCAGGGCCGCCCACAGCAGGTGGTCGGTGTCGAGGTCGCTGCTCTGCCGCTGCGCGGCACGGCGGGCCGCGTCGGCCAGCATCTCCCGCGCGTCGGCCGTCATCAGGCGGGTGATGTCGACCCGGTGCGGCGGTCGGCGTCCTCCCTCTCCCCGGCCGAAGTACCGGGCCAGGAATTCGTCCCACGGGTCGGAGCCGAGATCACCGGGTCCCATCATGTCTGTCCTCCGCAGTCGGGCGCGGCACGGTCGGCAGGGGCTACCCGGCACCCGGCCCGACAAACGCCGCACGCGGTGGCGCACCCCGCGTTGTGGAGTGGCGTCCGGCCGGTTCGGGCCGGTGGATGGCAGGCTGGCGGCATGACTGAGAACCCGCTGCTGATCGTCGACGGCGCCAACGTGGTGGGCTCCCGCCCGAACGGGTGGTGGCGGGACCGGGCCGGGGCCGCCGCCCGGCTGCGGGACGCGCTCGCGCCGGTGGCCGCCGAAGGGCTGCCCGCCCGGTTGCCGGCACCTGTCGACGTGGTGCTCGTGGTCGAGGGCGCGGCACGGGACGTACCGGGCATCGACGAGGTCCGCGTGGTCTCCGCCCCCGGGTCCGGCGACGACACGGTGGTCGAGCTGGTGGAGGCGGCCCCGCAGCGCCGCCGGCTGGTGGTCACCGCCGATCGGGAGCTGCGCGAGCGGGTCACCGCCCTGGGCGCCGAGGTGTACGGCCCGCGCTGGCTCCGCGATAATTGAGAAGTTCTCGCACTGGGACTCCCACAGAACGGACTCCCGGCACTTCCAGGGGGTTAACGGTCAGGTGGGCAGGAACACCGCCAGGGCGGATGTTCTCCCGTGGACACCGATAGGCTCTAATGGAGATCTCCCCGCCCCCAGGAGGTTCCGCCGTGGCGAGCGTCGCCGAGCTGAAGGCTGCCATCGATGTCGCCCTCCAACAGATCGGCGACGGGCAGACAGCCGTCCAGGCGGCGGGTGAGAAGCTGTCCGAGGCGCAGCAGACGCTGGCCGGCGCACTGGAGGGCAGCGGGCACGAGACGGTCGAGGCGGCCCAGGCGTCGCTGACACAGGCCAGTCAGGAGCTGGAGGAATGTCTCGCCGCGACACTGGTCGCGGTGGAGCAGGCCCAGCTCTACGTCTCCACTCTGTAGGCCGGCGTGTCCATCATCGAGGACATCGGCGGCCAGGTCCGCGCGGCAAGCGAGGAGTTCCCGGTCGGCCTGCTCGGTCAGGCCCTGGAGAAGTTCGGCCTGGCCGCGGAGCGGCTGCGGTGGGTCCGCCAGGAGTCGGCCAACCCGATGGGGGTTCCCGAGCTTTCCGCCGCCACCGAGCACGCCGAGAGCGCCAACTACGCGCTACGGGTGGCGCAGGAGCAGTTGTCGGCGTACCTGACCGCGATCGGGTTGACCGCCGACGGCACCCCCGCGCCCCGGCCAGAGCAACGCGACCAGCGCGACCAGCGCCACGACGAAGCCCCGTCGGACGGGCCGACCACCGTGGCGCCGGAACGGGCGGAGCAGGTGCGGATGCGTCGCTGGTGGTCGGTGCGGGTGGCCGAGCTGACCGGTGGGCGCGACGGTGCCGGCGACGAGCCGGACGAGCAACTGCGCGACTCCCAGGAGCTGCTGCACCGGGTCGTACGCGGCGTACGCGCCGGTGACCGCGACCGCCTCCGTACCGAGCTGCGCCGCGCCTCGGCCGACGTGGGCCTCGGGATGGCGGCGCTGGCACCGCCGCTGCTGCGCGAGCTGGCCGGTGAGCTGCTGGGGCACCCACCCCGTGCCGCCGACCTGGGCCGGCTGCGCGGAGAGCTGGACGGCCGGGTCCGGGACCTGCTGCCCGGGCTGCCACCGCCGGTGCTGGAGACGCTGCTGACCCGGGTGTGCCGCATGCCGCCGCCGCGGTCGTCCGGGGAGCCACCACACGCCGCCGACTCCGCGGTGGCCGCCGGTGTCACGGCCGGGCTGCTGCTCGCCCGGCTGGGTCGGGACCTGGCCGTCGCCGGCGGCACGCCGCAGTCTGCACCGGATCCGGCCGAACCGAAATCCGGCGGCCCGCCGCCCCGGGCGGGCAGCCCGTGGCGGGACGCGCCGGCACGCCGGGGCTCCGATGGCTGACCAGCGCGGGCAGCTGGCCACCCGCGTCCGGGACGCCCTCGCCGAGGCGCTGGGCGCCACCCGTACCCGACTGTCGGCGGCACAGGCCGAGCTGAGCGCCGGCCGGGAACGGCTCGCCCGGGTCCGCCGGGCCGCCGCCGCCGTACCCGAGCGGGTGGGTGGCCAGCGCGACCGCCGCCTCGCCGAGATCGACGCCCGGCACGCCGCCCGGATCGCGGAGCTGGCCCGCCAGGCCGCCGCCGCCGCACGCCGGGAGGCACCCGGCTGCGCGGGCGCCGACTGGCCGGGCTGGACACCCACGCCCCTGAGCCGGGCCGAGCCGCCCGGCGCGCTGCGCGTCGGCACGGTCCGGCTCGACGACGTCGAGCCGGTGCCCGCGCTGGTGCCGCTGCTCGACGCCGGACACGTCCACCTGTCCGGAGAGGACCGCGCCGGCTGCGACGCCGTGGTGTCCGCGCTGCTGCTGCGGGCCGTCGGCCGCGCCGACCCCGGTGGGGTACGACTGATCGGGTACGACCCGGAGCACCTCGGCGGCGGACTGGCCGGATTCGCGCCCCTGGGCACGGCGGGGTTGCTCACCTTCGTCGGACCGGGCGGGTTGGGCCCGTTGCTCGACGACCTGGTCGAACAGATCCGGCGGATCAACGAGACGGTGCTGGCCGGCGAGTACGGGTCCCTGCGGGAGCTGGCCTCGGCGACCGGCCGCCGTCCCGAACCGTGGCGCGTGGCGGTGCTGCTCGGCGGCGACGAGCTGAACCGGCACGAGCGCGGGCAGCTCGACCGGGTGGTCCGCGCCGGTGCCGCCTGCGGGGTGCACCTGGTCGTCCGTGGTGTGCCGCTCCCCGACGACCCGACCGTGACCCGCGTGGTGACGGACGCCTCGGGCGCTCGGATCGGCGGGCCGTCGGGCCTGTCGGTCCGGCTGGACCCGCCGCCGCCGGCGACGCTGGTCACCGAGACCTGCCGCGAGATCGCCGCCCGGGTGAACGAGGGTCCGCCGCCGACGCCGTTCGGCGACCTGCTGCCGCCGCCCGAGCTGATGTGGCGGGAGAACTCGGCGGACGGCCTGACCGTGCCGATCGGCGAGGGACCGCAGGGCCGGTCGGTACGCCTGACACTCGGCGACTATCCGCCGCACGCCCTGATCGGAGGCCCGTCCGGCACCGGCAAGACCAACCTGATCTTCGCGTGGATCGGCGCCCTGGCGGCCCGCTACTCCCCCGCCGAGCTGGAGTTCTATCTCCTGGACTTCAAGGAGGGAGTGTCCTTCGCCCGGTTCGCGCAGGGTCGGCGTGACCCGAGCTGGCTGCCGCACATGCGTCTGGTCGGTATCAACGTCAACACCGACCGGGAGTTCGGGTTGGCGCTGCTGCGGTTCCTCGCCGAGGAGCTGCGGCGGCGGGCCGACGCGGCCAAGAAGCACGAGGTCACCAAGCTGGCCGAGCTGCGCGCGGTGGACCCGACCGGGCACTGGCCACGCATCGTCGCGGTGGTCGACGAGTTCCAGATGCTGCTGGCCGGCCGCGACGTGGTGGCCCGGGAGGCCGCCGACCTGCTGGAGGACCTGGCTCGCCGGGGCCGGTCACAGGGCATCCATCTGGTGCTCGCCTCGCAGGACGTCCGGGGCATCGAGGCGCTGTGGGGGCGTCCCGCGCTGGTGGCCCAGTTCGCCCTGCGGATCGCGCTGCCGAAGGCGTTGCGGATCCTCGCCGAGCGCAACGACGCGGCGCAGTCGCTGCCGCGCTGGCACGCGGTCGTCAACGCCGAGTCGGGCATGGTCGAGGGCAACGAGGTCGCCCGCATCCCGGCCGCCAGTGACTGGGAGACGTGGAGCGGCCTGCAGCACCGCCTGTGGCGGATGCGCCCGCCGGACGCGGCGCCGGCCCGACTCTTCGACGGTGACGCGATCCCCCGGCTGACCGAGGCGCCCGACTTCCGGGCTCTCGAAGCCCCGCCGGACGGCCGTGCGCCGCGCACCCCGGTGGCCCTGCTCGGCGAGATCATCGACGTGCAGGCGCGCTCGGCGGCGCTGCGGCTGCCCCGCGCGCCGGGGCGCAACCTGGCGGTGCTCGGCACGCGGGTGGACGAGGCGTGCGCGGTGCTGGACGCCGCGGCCCGGTCGCTCGCCCGCCAGCACCCGCCCGGCACCGCCCGCTTCTCCATCGCCTGTCTCGACCCGGACGCCGACGGCATCGCCCGCGCGCTCTACGACGACCTTGCCGACGATGCCGCCTGGTACGACGAGGAGACCGTCGGCGAGTTGATGACCGAGACGGCCGACGGGCTGTCCAGCACGGGCAGCCCGCACTACCTGCTGCTGTTCGCGGTCGATGCGGCAGCCGGCGCGCTGGCGGCCCGGACCGGGCGGCGTACCGGTCTGGAGCAGTTGCGCCGGATCCTGCACGACGGCCCGGAGCGGCGTACCCACGTGCTGGCCTGGTGGCGGGGCGTGGCGCGGATGCGCGCCGACCTCGGCGGTCCGGCCGCCCGCACCGACCAGATCGGGGCCTGGGTGGCGTTGGACGCGCACGGCGGCGAGCTGGGCGCGTCGCTCTACCCGGGCACCGGCGGCCCGGACTGGTATCCCCGCCCGTGGCGTGGGCTCTTCTTCGACCGTGCGGTGCACCGCACGGGCCACGTGGTCATCCCCTATGGACCGTCGCGATGAACGAACCGGTGGAGAGTGAGACGTACACGGCGCAGCTGCGACGGCTGGCCGAGCTGACCGCCCGGGTGCACGAGCAGCGTGCCGAGGCACGTACCTGGTACGAGCGGCAGTGCGCGGCGGCCGAGCGGGCCGTCGCCGAGGCCGTCGCCGAGGTGCGGCGTGCCGAGCAGGAGCTGGTCGACGCCCGCGAGGAGCAGGAGCGGGTGGACGCCGAGGTGGCACACCTCTGGCAGCAGGCCCGGGCACGGCTGGGCGCTCGTCGTCTCGGCGGACCGCCCGCGCCGGCCAACGGCGGTGACGGGGCCGACCCGGCGTCGCTGCTCGGCCGCGCCCGTGACCTGCTCAACCGGGCCGGGCAGCCGGGTGAGCTGCCGGGCTCGGCCAACCCCCTGCTGGCGCTGTGCGGGGTGGGCGGCGCGGTACTGGGCTACGCCCTGGGCGTTGCCGCTCGAGCGCTCGGCGTCGGGTACGGCGGCGACCTGGCGGTCGGGATGCCGGTGCTGGCGCTGGTGGTGACGCTGTTCGGGCCGCTGATGGGGCTGGCGCCGGCGCGGCTGCTGGCCGATCGTCGGCACGCGATGCTCGGTCCCCGACCGATCATGGTGGTGCTCGGCGCCGGGTTGGTCACGACGGTGCTGCTCCTGGTGCTCGGCCGCTGACCGGCACCAGGACCGCCTCGCGCAGCAGCCGGCGGGCCAGGGTGACCCGGTCGGCGTCGTCGGGCAGGCCCGGCAGGTCACCGACGCGGACGGCGGTGCCACCGAGCAGCGCCCGGGTCGCCGCCGCGCAGTCGGCGGGGAGCGTGATCGTGCGGTCGAACAGCCGCAGCGCCACCTGGCCGTCTCCGTGCGGCACGAGCTGCCAGCGCAGGCCGGGTCGCAGGGTGAGCCGGGAGTCGGCGTCCAGCGTGGCCAGCGCGCCGGCCTGGGCGAGCGGACGGATCGGCGCCGGACGGGCCGCCGGCCAGGCGCGTTGCCGCAGCCGCGCGGCCACCGCCCCCGGGTCGGCCCGCAGCAGCCAGTCGCGCAGCGCCTCCACCGTCTCGGTCAGCTCCGGTTCGATGGCGTCCGGGTCCGCGACGTCGGTGCCGAACGGCAGGCTGGCCCGCAGCCTCTGGTCCTCGGCGGCCAGCGCGAGCAGCTCCTCGACGAGCGCGTAGCGGGTCAACGCGCGGATGCCCACGGTCAGGTGCAGCGAGCTGGCCTCCTGCGCCTGCGCGCTGTGCAGCCAGCCGCGCGGCAGGTAGAGGGCGTCGCCGGGCGCGAGCACCACGTCCAGCGCGGCGGGGCCCTGCGCGGTGGCGCCGACCTCGTCGGCGCGGCCTCCCCAGGGCTGCTTCTCCAGCGGGTCGGGCAGGACCGGCGGGTGGATCCGCCAGTGCTTGCGGCCGTCCACCTGGAGCACGAACACGTCGTGGGTGTCGTAGTGGGTGGCGAAGCCCTGGCTGCCCGCCGGGGTGAGATAGGCGTTGACCTGCAACGGCTGGCGCAGCGCGAGGCCCAGGTCGCGGGCGAAGTCGACGAGCGGCGGCCAGATCCGGTGCAGGCCCTGCAACACCAGGGTGGCTCCGCCGGCGTACTGCTCGAGGATCCGCTCGTCGAGCACCTGGTCACCGATCTCGGCGCCGGCCCCGCCGCCGCCGGTCCAGCGGGCCGCCGGCACGAGCTGTCCGTCCTTGGCGACGCGCAGGAAGGGGGTACGCAGACCGCGCCGGCTGAGCAGCTCGTCGGCGTCGTCCGGGCTGAACAGGTCGGTGAAGCCCGCCGGGTCGGGCAGCTCGGCCGCGCGCGACAGCAGCGGGGTATGGCCCCAGTGCGCGGCGGCGAACTTCGCCGGCTCGACCGAGACGCAGCGCGCCAGCGCGGCGACGGCGCTCGCCGCGACGGGTACGCCGCCATCGGGAGCAACGGACGGAACCGCCGGGTGGCCGTGGCCACCCGGCGGGTCGAGGTGCGTCATGCCGTCCCGCTACCGGGCGCTGCCGTCGGCGCCACCGTCCTGGTGACCCGGGGTCGCGCCACCGTCGGCCGGACCCTCCGCGCCACCATCGGCGCCACCGTCCTGGTGACCCGGAGTCGCGCCACCGTCGGCCGGACCCTCCGCGCCACCATCGGCGCCACCGTCCTGGTGACCCGGAGTCGCGCCACCGTCGGCCGGACCTTCCAGGCCGCCGCCGCCCGTGGTCTGCATGTCGTCGTCGTTGAGTGCCATCGGTACTCCCTCGGGTGTGCCGCCCCGCCGTACGCCGGGGTCCGTCGTGCTGCGGGTGGTACCCCACGCGCGATCTTCTCTAACCCACACCGTAGACGCCGAACCGGGACGACACGGTCGGTTCGCGGGCGGCGGCGGAGAGTGCCAGGATGGGGCGGTGATCCTGGTGGGTACGTCGGGCTGGCAGTACCGGGACTGGCGGGGTCGCTTCTACCCGCAGCCGCTGCCCCAGCGACTCTGGTTGGAGCACTTCGCGGCGGGCTTCGCCACCGTCGAGGTCAACAACGCGTTCTACCGGCTGCCCGAGCGCGAGACGTTCGCGGCGTGGCGGGAACGAACCCCGGCGGACTTCTGCGTGGCGGTGAAGATGAGCCGCTACCTCACCCACATCAAGCGTCTGCGCGAGCCGGCCGAGCCGGTGGCGCGGTTTCTCGGCCGGGCCACCGCCCTCGGTGACCGGCTCGGTCCGGTCCTGCTGCAACTGCCACCGAACCTGCGGGTGGACGTCAACGCGCTCGACGCGACACTGCGACTGTTCCCCGAGGGGGTGCGGGTGGCCGTCGAGCCCCGGCACCCGTCGTGGTGGACCGACGCCACCCGGGCCGTCCTGGAACGACGGCGGGCGGCGTTGGTCTGGGCGGATCGCCTCGGTCGTCCGGTCGCCCCGCGCTGGCGTACCACCGACTTCGGCTACCTGCGGCTGCACGAGGGCCGGGCCCGGCCGTGGCCGCACTACGGGCGTACCGCGCTCGGCTCGTGGGTCCGCCGGCTCGCCGACGCGTTCGGCGCGGACGAGCCGGCGTACGTCTACTTCAACAACGACCCCGGCGGCGCGGCCGTCACCGACGCCGTCACGTTCGCGGCGCTGGCCCGCGGGGCCGGCCACCCGGTGTCCCGGGTGCCGTCCCCGCCGGACAGCGCCGATCGGTGAGCCCGTCTCAGGGCAGCATCATCGCGAGGTCCTTGGGCATGGTGTCCTTCACGTCCTGCCACTCGCCCTGGGTGACGTGCCGACGCAGAGTGTCCAGCACCACCTGCGTCACCCGCTCCGCGCCGCCCTCGACGTCGTACGGGAAGCCCTGGCGGACCTCGTAGAGGAAGTCGTCGCGGTTGAGCTTGATCGGCACGTCGGACGGGTTCCAGCCGTCGAAGTAGATCCCCCGGACCAGCACGGGCAACTGCTGGGCGAACTCGACGCTCTCGTTGACCGCCAGCCGGTCGCGCAGCAGGTGCAGCACGGTACGCAGCGCGGCGTACGACTGGTTGCGCCGATCCTTCGGCCACCCGTAGGCGTCCTCGATGTCCTTGAGGATCAGGTTGGTCTTGTCCAGCGAACTCTCGAACGCGGAGATCATCGAGTCAGGCATCGGTCGACCCCCGATCCGTGCTCTCCCAGCGTCGCTCGTCGGTGCGTCGCGGTGGTCCCACCGGGCCGCGCCGGGCCCGCACCGGGCTGCCCTGCGGGGCGCGCCGGGCGTTGTCGGCCGTGCCAACCACGTGCAGGACGGCGCCACGCCGTCGATCCGTCACCACTCGAACCGTCATCCCCCGTCACCTCCGTGTCGTCTCCGGCCGTCGCACGGCCGTACCCACCGTGTCCACCCTGCCCGCCGGGTGGGTGAGCCGACCCCACCCGGATCGGGTGAGACAGCCCGGTCAATAGGTCTGACCTGAGCGGATGGAGTCGACGAACGCCGTCCATTCGTCCTTGTCGACGATGATCTGCTGGCTGGGCCGCCGCGAGCTGCGGATGATCAGGTTCAGGTCGGCGTCGATAGCCACCTCGACGCAGTTCGGGCCGGAGTTGTCACACCGGTTCGGACGTACGAACGTGGGCTTGTCCATATCCATCCCGCCTGCGTTTGACGGGTCGTCGGCGAGGGGTGGTCCGAGGTGCCACAGGTCGTGAGCGACCAACTGGCCGAACGCGTTCGCCCACAGCCAGCACCGCCCCCGAATGCGGCAGTGGGGACAGCCTCCGTCCACGGGGCGGTGCGCGATGATGGTCTGCCACCAACGAGAGGCGAGCGGGGCCGAAGGGATGGGGGGCGTTCACGGACGCTCACCGGCGGTGGCGGCAAGTACGTCGACGCTGACCAACAGCTCCCAGCAGAATGGCGCGGCGCAGTCCGCCGTGGGCCAACTGCACTCCGGGCCGTGCCCGTAAACCCAGGCAAAGCGCGGGTCGTGCGAGTCGTGGACGGACACGATGACGATGTCATGAAAGGTCTGGCCCTCGATGCCGGGACTCGGCTGCCACTGGGTGGGCCGCACCGACACTCGGGTGCCGGCAGCTGGATACCTGCGGGCGGTCACCGGGCGGGCCCGTCGTGGCCGCATGCGCGGCGGTGCGCCTGCGCGACGGACCGGGCGTGGGCCAGGAGCCGCTGCTTGGCCTTTGCCTGCTCGGCTGCCTGGATTCGCTGGCCGGTGCCGGGCAGGACGGGTGGTGGGGTGGGCGTGAGTAGCCGCCGAAGCCGCGGGACGATGTGCACGGTGTCGCCTCCCCAAATCAAGAGCGCGACGACGTCGCAGTCCCTTCGCGCCCAACTCGGTCACCAGGGACGCTATGTACGACTACGCAACGCGAGGGGGACGGACCATCCCCCTGGCACGGTTACCCCTCCACGCCGATAGCGAGGGCCAGCTCGCGCGCGTCCTCCCCTACCGTTCCGGGGCGCGAGGACAAGTCGAAGGAGGCGGTCCGCGAGTACGGGTTGTGTCGGACCGTGTCGACGCTCTCGCGGAGCGCGCGGCCGAGCAGGTGCACAGCGGCGACTTCCTCGCGGCGCAGCAGATGCGCCCGGGCCGCCTCGATCAGGTGGCCAGCGCGACGGGTACGCGACGGCAGCGCGGAGTAGTTCGTCGAGTCGGCGCGCCGCACAGCCTCCCCGGCGCGGCACAGATCCGTCTCCAGCGTCACCGCGTACGCGGAGCAGGCGGCAGGGCCGAACATGAGCCACGGGTGGACATAGCCGGCCCCCAGGCGGCTGGCGGCATCGTCAGCGGCGTCCCAGGCACGCCACGCCTGCCCGTCCCGACCGGCCTTCGCGTGGCCGAGCGCACGGCCCAGTTGAAGCTGGGCCCACCGTGCGTACTGCTCGGTGCCCGCCTCCCTGTCGACGAGCCGCTCCGCGTCGACGAGCACAAGCTCGGCCGCGTCGACCTGATTCGCCGACCGGTACACATGTGCGTAGTACCACGCCGCCGCCGCAATCGCGTTCGGGTCGTCGGCGTCCTGCGCGGCGCTCATGGCCCGGTCGGCGGCCAGCCAGACCAGCTCCGGGTAGGGCTGGTGAGCGAGGAACAGCTGGGCCAGGTGGTAGACGCGTGCCAGCTCGGCCAGCGCGGCGCGCCGGTCAGCGGCGTCGAGTCGTCTCGCCGAGCGGCGGGCGTCGTCGAGCAGCCCGGGCAAGACCGCAGCGACGGCGGTCCGCTCGGTGCTGGACCGGTGCCACAGCGTCCACGCCTGGTCGACCAGGCCGCGCAGGATGTCGACGGGCGTTGGTTCCCCGGCGGAGACGGAGGTGCGTTGCATGGCGGTCGCGACGCCGTCGACGGCCGGATGACCCGCCCGGGTGACCGACGCTACCGGCAGGGACTGATCGCCGGTCAACACGGCCAGGTCTGAAAGGTCGAGAACTTCGGCCAGGCGTAGCAGCATCGGCAGCCGGGGTGTGAGCAGGCGGCCGGACTCCAGCGCCTTGACCCAATCGGCGCTGCGACCGACGAGGCCACCGAGGACAACGCGGGTCTTGCCGGCGCGTTCGCGGTGGGCGCGTAGGCGGGCACCGAAGGATGTTGGCTCGGTCATGGCCGCTCCCAGGTAGAGGACTGGGCGGCGGCACCGCCGGCCTCTACACCAACGGGGCCGCCGCCTCCGACGGTACCGCTGGGCAGCGCGTCCGTCACGCTCCGCGCGGTCTCCGGACGGAGCGTGCCCGCACCTGGGGCAGCTGCACCAATCCCGATCCCGCCGACGCTCTCCGCGTTCAACCAGCCAGCAAGGCCTGCAACTGCTTGCCGTTCTCTTGCGCGTAGTCCCTATAACAATTGTTCATGAGCACGTGGGTCTCGCCTGCGGAGTCGGCCAGTTCGCGCAGCTTCGGCGCCCAGTCGGCCAGTTCCCGCTTGGAGTAGTGGTAGCCGAACTTCTCGTGGATGTCCTTGCTGGTCCACTTGTCGCTGTGGCCGTGGAAGCGCATCACGGCGAGGTCGCCGGTGGCGGCCAGCACCGGGGGCACCGACGAACGGTGGCCCTGCGGCATGTCCACGCAGACGTACGACAGGTCGTGCTCGCGCAGGAAGGAGAGCGTCTCGTCGGCGTTGTCGCCGTCGAACCAGGACGCGTGGCGGAACTCGTACACCGGGCGCAGCGGAGCGCAGCGTTTCGCCACCTCCAGCAGGTACTGCTTGTTGGCCCGCTTGATCGTGAACCAGGGCGGGAACTGGAACAGCAAAGCGCCCAACTTGCCCGCCTCGACCAGCGGGTCCAGCGCCGACAGGAAGCGCGTCCACACCTCCTCGTACGCCTGCGCGGGCAGGTCGTCGGGGTAGACGTTCTTCTTGTCCGTCTCCGGACGCAGGTCCTTGTAGAGCGCGCCGACCCGGGTGGGATGACCGGTCAACAGGCTGAACGCCTTGATGTTGAACGTGAACCCGTCCGGCGTGCGGTCGACCCAGAGGCGTGCGGTCGACTCGGCGGGCGGCGAGTAGTAGGTCGCGTCCACCTCGACCAGCGGGAACTGCCGGGCGTAGTACGCCAGGCGTTTCTCCGGGTTGTCCGCCGTCTGGGGATACCAGCCCGAGTCGAGCAGTGTGCGGTCGGTCCAGGACGCGGTGCCCACCAGGATGTCACCCATGGATGCAGTCCATCGTGTCGAAGACCGACCGGCAACCGCTGCCGTCGCTCAGGCGGCCCGCCGCTCGCGGGTCTGCTTGCAGGTCACACAGGTGGTGGCGGCCGGGAAGATCTCCAGCCGCTCGACCGGGATCGCCGCCGAGCAGCCCTCGCACCAGCCGTACGTACCCTCGGCGAGGCGACCCAGGGCGTGCTCGTACTGGGCGCGCCGGTCGAGGATCGTCCGCAGCAGCGACTGGGCGGTGTCCCGCTCGGCCGTCTTGGTGCCACTGTCGGCCTGGTCGTCGCCGGCGGTGTCGCCGACCTCCACCAGACGCAGCACCTGGCTCTGCAGCAGGGCCTGGTCGTACTCGGCGGTCAACTCGTCGTAGCGCGCCTGCAGGGAGTGCCGGATCTGGTCGGTCTCCGTCTGGGATCGGCCGGTGCCGACCGTGTCGTGGACGAGCATCGCTGCCTGCCTTTCCTGGCCTGTGGTTCACGTGAACCGGGTCCGGCGGCGTGGTGCCCCGGTAGCGGTCGCATGCGGTGCGCGAGCGGTCACCCGCGCTCTGTGAGCCGGGCGAGTACCCGCCGAACCCGGCGTGCAAACGGGCGAATCTCAGCCCTCGACGAGCGCGGGGTGGCGGGGGTCGTCGGCGCGTACGACCACGTCGGCGAAGCTGGCGGGAATTACCTCCTCCGCGTAGCGGTCGAAGGCCGGCAGGGTCCACTCCCGGGCAGGTTCGGTGCGGCGGCGCAACGCCGCCGCGGACACCTGGAGGTGGACGCTCACGTCGAACGGCAGCGCGCCGCCGAGCAGGAGCGCGCCGCTGACCAGGACCACGCCGCCCGGCGGCAGATCGACGTACGCGGCGCGGCTGGCCCGGTCGGCGGTGGAGTCCCACAGCGACGGCAGTACCCGCCCGTCGCCGCCGGGACCGGCCGGGTCGAGGACCTCGCGTCGTAGGCCGGTCTCGTCGATCCAGCCCTCGTAGTAGGCGTCCGGGTTGGTGCGACCGAGTTCGAAGCGCAGCGACGCGGGGCGGAGGAAATCGGCGGCGCGTACGTGCAGGACCGGGCGGCCCCGGGCGCGCAGCGGGTCGATCAGCGCGGCGGCCAGCTCGTCCGGGCCGGCAGCCGGAGCGCCGTCGACCGCCACGCGCAGCCGGGCGGGTTCGACGGTGGTCGAGGCGTCGGCCAGCCGGCCGGTCAGCTCGGCGACGAGCAGGTCGGGCGAGATGGGACGGATGCGCACCGGTCCATCCTGCCCCGCCCGGAACGGACTGGCGGTGGTGGCCGGGTCAGCTGGTGCGGTCGACGGTGACGCGCGCGTCGTCGGCCAGCCGGTAACCCACCCCGTAGACGGTGGTGACCAGGGGCACGTCCACGCCGACCTTGCCGCGCAGACGGCGCACGTGCACGTCGACGGTGCGGACACCGGCGTGCTCGTAGCCCCAGACGGCGTTGAGCAGTTGCAGGCGGGTGAAGACGCGACGCGGGTGGGCGACCAGGTGCAGCAGCAGGTCGAACTCCAGGCGGGTCAGGGGCAGCGGCTCGTCGTCCCGCAGCACCGAACGGGACGACGCGAGGATGTGCAGGGAGGGGATCGTCGGAGTGAGGGCGCGCACGGGTGCTCGGTTGGCGGGCACGCCGTCGGCGCGACGCTCCGCCGGAGCGGAGCTGGTGATCACGCCCTCGCCGCGTTCGAGCAGCTCGCGGGCGGCCTCCAGCAGCCGTCGGGCCGGCGGTGTCAGCGAATCCTCGCAGGTCAGCGGGATGGACAGCGTCACGGTGAGCACGGGCGCGGGGGTGTTCGCCGGGCGGCGTTGACCGCCGGGAGGTCGGCCGGGCACCGCGGGTTGGGACGTATGCCATCCGGCGCGCGACGAGGCGGGGCTGACCGACATGGTCCTCCTTGGGCTGGTCCGGGTATCTCCCCACGGCCCGGGACGCCGCTTCGTCGATGCTTCCCGGCGTGCGGGCGAGGGTCAAGAGGCGGCTGCGTTGCATGAATGTGACAATTGACGAACGCATCGGAGCCGGGTGCTCGCTCTGCGTACGAAGTCAGATGATTACAGCAGAGCCACCCAGATGCCCCGTTACGGGGGTCCCCGTCCTGTTCACCATGTCGTTGCCGTCGCCTCCGGACCGGCCGCCCGGCCGCCGTTCAGCGGGTGTGGTCGACGCTGATCCGCGCCTCGTCACCCAGCCGGTATCCCACCCCGTAGACGGTCGTGATCACCTCCGCGCCGACGAGCTTGGCGCGCAGCCGCCGGACGTGCACGTCCACCGTCCGGGCGACCGCGTGCTCGTAGCCCCAGACGTTCGACAGCAGCTGGAGGCGGGTGAAGACCCGGTGCGGACGCTCGGCGAGGAAGAGCAGCAGGTCGTACTCGATGCGGGTGAGGGCGACCATCCGGCCGCCCTGGCGGACCGTCCGCGAGCCGGCCAGGATGCGGACGTCGGTCGGGTCGGTGTCGGCGGTGACCACCGCGGGCGGCTCGACGGCGGCGGTC
The DNA here is from genome assembly GCF_040608555.1 of Micromonospora sp. NPDC005172. Classification (NCBI taxonomy): domain Bacteria; kingdom Bacillati; phylum Actinomycetota; class Actinomycetes; order Micromonosporales; family Micromonosporaceae; genus Micromonospora; species Micromonospora sp. NPDC005172. The sequence goes on along the minus strand of NZ_JBEXIL010000016.1, from coordinate 81,709 downwards.
AGGGCGAGCGGTCGCGGCGTCGGCGATACGTCGTCGGCTGAGCCCAGCCGCCCCTCCCCGGACTCGGCCAGTTCGCCGAGCAACTGCACCAGCCGGGCCAGCCGTGGGCTCATCGGTCCGGGAGCCAGGTCGAGGGTGATGGTCAGGGTCGGGCCGGTGCGCGGGCGGCCGACGGCCCGTCCCGGGTGCGCGGGCGAGTAGGGGCGGGTGGGGATCGCGACGACGGACATCGTGCCTCCTGAGATGGCGGTACGCCCGCCACGCCCGGTGCGGCGTGGGGGTCAGCGGCGCGCCCAGCCGGCGGTGACCGGGGGCGCGAGGGGGGTTGCGCGGTGCAGCGGGGTCGGGCCGAGCGCCGGCAGGCCGGCGATGCGCCAGGCGGCGAACCCGCCGTCGACGTCGGTGGCCCGGCGCAGGCCGATGTCCTGCAACGCGGCGGCGGCCAGCGAGGAGGTGTAGCCCTCCTGGCAGAGGATCACCACCGGCACGTCGTAGTCGACCGCCTCCGGCAGTCGGGCCGGGCAGCGCGGGTCGAAGCGCCACTCCAGCACGTTGCGCTCGACCGTGAGCGCGCCGGGCACGACGCCGTGCGCGGCGCGCTGGGCCGCCGGCCGGATGTCGACCAGCAGGGCCCCGGCACGGTACGCCAGGTGCGCCCGCTCGGGGTCCAGCCGGTCGAGCCGGGCTCGCGCGGCGGCCAGGATCTCGTCGATACCCCGGGAGCCCGGCGGTGGCACGGGCGCCGGACAGTGCTCGGCGGTGAGCTGCATTATCGATTCCTTCCGGTGACGAGAGGGTCGGGGCGATTCACCAGGACCGGCCGGCCTCGGCGACCTCGGCGGCGCGCAGCCGCCCGTCGAGGAGGTCGTAGCGGGTCATCCGGCGCAACGCCGGCCGGTAGACGTGCACGCTGACGGCCGGCTCCGCGCCACGGTTGGTGACCCGGTGCACGTGCCGTGCGCCGAAACGACGGCCGACGCCGGCGGGCAGCACGTGCGGCAGCAGCCGTCCACGGCTGACCGTCTCCTCGGTGAGGGCACCGGCCACCACCCGGAACGCGCCGGCGGAGCCGCCGTGGTCGTGCAGGTCGGTGCCCTGGCCGGGCAGCCAGCTCAGCGCCCACACCTCGTGGTCGTCGGCGCTGGCGAGCCGGGCGTACCAGCGCTCGCTCGGGTCGAAGCGCAGCGGGACCGGCCAACCGCTCGGGTCGGCCCACCGGGCGGCGACGGCGAGCAGGTCGGTGGCCGGGTGATCGTGAGTCATCGGTGGTTCCTCGCGGATCGTTGCGTGGGGTGCCCCCGTACTCTAGCCGGCAAAGCCTATAGGTTTAGTAGGTAATTCCACATGCCGGGACTCCAGTCGCGTCCCCTCAGCGCAGGACCGGCGGCTCCACCCGGTAACCCGGCAGCGACGGCCACCGGACGGTCAGCACCACCGACGCCCGCTCCGCGTACCAGGAGTGGTCCATCCCCCGCGCCCACACCACGTAGTCGCCACGGGCGGCCAACCGGACCGTCCGGTCCGGCAACTCCACCCGGAAGCACCCGTCGACGAGCACCAGCAGGGTCGTCCGGCGCTCACCCGTCGCCCACCGCGACCGGGCCTGCCCGGGCGGGTGCACGCCCCACTTCACCTCGACCTCGGTGCTGTGCCGGATCTCGCCCGGCGGCGCGAAGTGCCCGAGCAGCCAGCCGCCGTCGCCGATCCCGTCGACGTCCGCGTTGCCCACGTAGACCGTCTCACCCATCGGGCCTCCCCCACGTGCCGGCCGAGCAACCTATCAAGGCTGCGGCGACTAGCCTGAACCGGTGACCGACGACCTCGACGCCGAGACCCTGGCGTTCGCGCACCGGATGTTCGACCTCGCACGCGCGGGCGAGGCCGAGGAACTGGCCGCCCAGGTGGACGCCGGCCTGCCGGTCAACCTGACCAACGACAAGGGCGACACCCTGCTGATCCTGGCCGCCTACCACTCCCACCCCGACACGGTGGCCGCGCTGCTGGCCCGCGACGCGGACCACACCCGCACCAACGACCGGGGGCAGAGCGCCCTCGCCGCCGCGGTCTTCCGCAGCAGCGCCGACTCCGTCCGCGCGCTCCTCGCCGCCGGGGCCGACCCGGCGTACGGCAACCCCTCGGCGCTCGAGACCGCGCAGTTCTTCGACCTGCCGGAGATGGTACGGCTGCTGCGGGCCGGCTGACGGTATACAGGGACGGTGGAAGATCCCCTGCCCGAACAGATGCGTGCCGCCGCCACCGCCCTGCTGACCGCGCTCGACCCCGCGACCCGCGTCGCCGCCGCGTACCCGTTCGACGACGAGCCGTCCCGGCGCTGGCTCGAGTACCGGCCGCGCCCCCGCCCCGGCGCCTGCCTCGCCGACCTGGACATCGCCGGGCGCAAGGCCGCGCACCGGCTGCTGGCCACCGCGCTCAGCCCATCGGCGTACGCCCAGGCGATGGCGATCGTCGCGCTCGAGGAGGTCCTGGACCGGGCCGAGGGCTGGCGTCGCGGACGGCACAGCGGCGACTACTGGATCGCCGTGTTCGGCGATCCGGCGCGCGACGACCGCTGGGCATGGCGGATCGAGGGGCACCACCTGTCGGTCACCATGACCATCGTGGACGACCAGGTCTCCCCCGCGCCGGTCTTCTTCGGCGCCAACCCGGCCGCGGTGCGCTACGCCGGACGCGCCGTCTCCCGACCGCTCGGCGTCGAGGAAGATCTGGGCCGAGCCCTGCTGGACGCGCTGGGGCCGGCCGGGCGAGCCGCCGCCATCGTCGCCGACGAGGCGCCGACGGACATCATCAGCGCCACCCGCGCCCGGGTCGACGGCCCGCTCGAACCGCTCGGCGTACCCGCCGACCGGCTCGGTCCCACCGGCCGGGCACTACTCGACCAGGTCGTCGCGCTCTACCTGGACCGGCTGCCGCCCGAGCTGGCCGTACGCGAGGCCACCCGCCTCGCCGGTGGCCAACTGCACTTCGCCTGGGCCGGCCCGACCCGCCCCGGCCAGCGGCACTACTACCGGGTGCAGGGCGACGACCTGCTGATCGAGTACGACAACACCAGCGACGACGGCAACCACGCGCACACCGTGCTCCGCCGCCCCGCCAGCGACTTCGGCGCCGACATCCTGGCCACCCACCACCAGACCCACCCCCACTAACCCCCACCCCACCCCCGCCCCCCGGGGCCCGTCCCCGCTCCCCCCGCGTCGATCTTGCGGTTTCTGTGGCGACTAAAGGTGTTGATGGGGCAAAACGGCGACAGTAAGTGCAAGATCGACGCGGGATTGGGGGGCGGGGAGGAGCGCGGAGGGTGGGGTGGGGGGTTAGGGGTGGGTTGCTTCGATGAGGAAGCGTTGGGCTTGGGCGACGAAGGGGCCCTCATCGACGATGCGGCGGTGCAGGGCGAGCAAGGGCTCGCGGTGACGGTCCACGGTGAACCCGGGCGCGGTCCAGACCACCTTGCGCAGGAACCAGACCACCGCGCCGATGTCGTGAAAGACCGCGCGCAGCGTGGCCTGGCGCAGGTCCACCACCCGCAGGCCCGCCGCCTCGGCGGAAGCCACCGCGTCCTCGGGGTGCCGGCTGTCCGGTGGGGGCAGCGGGCCGAGGATCGCCTCGCTCAACTCGCGCATGGTGCCCGGCCCGATCTGCTGCGACAGGTACGTTCCCCCGGGGCGCAGCACCCGTGCCGTGTCCGCCCAGTCGGTGCGAACCGGGTGGCGGCTGACCACCAGGTCGAAGGAACCGTCCCGGAACGGCAGTGCCGAGTCCGGTGCGACGGCCACCACTGTCGCACCGAGCGGGCGCAGGTTGCGTCGTGCCACCAGGACGTTCGGCGGCCACGCCTCGGTGGCCACCAGCACCGTCGGCGACTGCGGGATCTCGGCCAGCACCTCGCCGCCGCCGGTGTCCACGTCGAGCGCGGCATCGGCGCGACCCATCCGGTCCGCGACGAGCCGGGCGTACCCCCAGGGTGGACGTTCCTCGGTGGCCCGGCCGGCCAGCCACCCGAAACCCCAGCCGTCGACGGGCGCGGCGGCGGCTTCCGCGATCAGTTCCTCGGCGGTACGCGCGTCGGTCACGGCGATCAGCCTCGCCGGCCCGCCACCCGAGCGGCAATCCATTTACCCCGCACGTGATCGACTCGCGTTCCTGCAAGCCGTCCTGTCATCGAGCCGCCGACGCCCCGTCCTTCCCGAGACCGAGTCGATCACGCGAACCGGAGAGGGCGACGCGGCACGGGCCTGGTCACGGGTGGGGGCGGACGACCTCGACAGTGCCTCCGGCGAGCGCGTCCAGGCTGCCGGTCTCGGCGCGACCGGCGTCGAACTGACGCATGAGCCGTGCGCCCAGGTACACACCGACCCCGCCGGCGGCCAGCGCGACCAGCTCGGTGGCCACGATCGCCGCCGTCGCGCCCCGAGCCGGCGAGTGGGCACGGACCAGGCTGCTGATCAGGAACAGACCCGCCATGGCCGCGTTGACCACGTTGAAGGCGATGGCGGTACGGCGGGTTCCGTCGACCGGCACGTCCCACAGATCGACCATGCCCGCGATCGCCGTCATGGCGGCGGCGAAGAGGGCCGCGACGCCGGTCCAGTAGCCGACCTCGCCGAGGAAGACCGGTCCGCCCGCGACGTCGGTGAGGTCGAAGACCGTGGCGCTGACGAAGAGCCCGAGCGGGAACGTCACCAACATCGGTTGGATGGGGTGCCCCTGCACCCGCAGCCGGCTCTGCATCGGTCCTCCCCAGGTTCGAGCACACTCCACCAGTAGCAGAGTGCTACCCGAGCCCTCGTCGGGCGAAACGACAGCGCCCGACTCGCCGCCGAGCGGGAGAACGGGCACCCGCCCGCACCGACGGGCCGGTCAGCTCTCGCGGGGGCGGGAAACCGTCCGGACGAGGCGTTCGGCCACCTCACGCAGCGGGATGTCCAGCGACGAGGCGGCGGTGCGCAGCACGTCGAGGGCCTCTGCCGGTGGGCACCCACGCTGCGTCATGATCACGCCGATCGCCTGGCCGACGACGCCGTCGTGCAGGAGCGAGGCGTCCCGCTCACCGGCGAGCACCTGCTGGCGGCGCCGATCGCGGACGGCGGCCAGCAGCAGGCCGGCGTGCTCGGCGAGCAGCATCGCGGTGAGCTGGTGCTGCGGGGTGAGGACGTCGGGCGCGGCGGCGTACAGGTTGATCGACCCGACCACCTGGTCGTCGATGTCCACCGGCGCGCAGATCACCCCGCGCACACCGAGGTCGCGGGCGTGGGGCGTCCAGGCCGGCCACCGCGACTCGCCGCCGAGGTCGACCGCGAGGATCATCTCGCGCCGTCGGATCGCGCTCATCGCCGGCGAATCGGGCCCGTGTCGCAGGTCGTCGAGGCCGGCCATCTGCTCGTCGGAGGCGGCAACGCCGGCCGGCTCGCCGGCCCGCAGTGCGGTGAACCCGCACCAGCGCACCCCGGCCACCGCGTCGCGGGTGACCCGGACCAGCGCCAGCAGCGCCTCATCGAAATCGGTCAGCGCGATCAGGCTGGCGGTCAGCTCCCGCAACAGCGCGGCAGTTTCCAGCACACCGAGTCGCTCGACCACCGGCTCCCGCGTGTCCAGGTTCACCGTCGCACTGCCCTCGTAGACCCTCGCGCGTATCCCGCCGACATCGTCACGTGTGCCATCGTCTGCTCTCTCCCGCTTGACCGACCCGCCCTACTACCCTCGCAAACCGGGATCGAAACGGCGCAAGGAGGGGCCTCTGCCTACCCGGAGGTAGCGGCAGAGGCCCCGCGAGCCAGGTCAGCGCGACGCGCCGCTGAGCCGCCGACCGATCGAGGCGATCAGCCGGTCGAGCTCCGAACCGAACGGGTTGTCGTGCACCAGGTACGTCCAGGTGGCCGTCGGACGCACCAGGGTGCCGTCCTCGGGCTGCCAATCCTCGTCGAACTCGGCCTCGGTGAACGTGGCGATGGTACGCGCCTCGATCTCCGGGACGAGGTTGTTGAACGCCGGCACCGCCGCGCGGTGGAACTCGTCCAGCGGGTCGAGACGCCCCAGGGCACGCAGGTGTACGCCCTCGCGGACCTCGGACAGCTCGGCCAGGTGCTCGGCCCAGAGCCGGTCCAGGTGGAACAGCGCGATCGACCGGGCTGCCCGGGCGAGCAGGTCCTCGTCCATCTCGCCGGCCTTCTCGGGCATCTTGTCCAGCAGCATCAGCGCGGCCACGTCACTGGTCAGCAGCCGCTCCCGCCGTGCGGCGAGGGCGTTGCGCTGCTGCTCGATCACCACGCTGTAGCGCCAGGTGTTGCGGTGGATCTCGTGGTTGACGCCCTCGGCGACCCGCTGGGCGTGCTCGACCGCGTAGTCGACCTGCTCGTCGGTGACCAGGCCGTCCGCGTTCATCCGCGGCGACGGGGGCACCGCGTCGGCGGCGTGCCGCACGACCAGGTCGTCCTCCAGGCTGACGAAGAAGACCGAGCCGCCCGGGTCGCCCTGGCGGCCGGCGCGACCGCGCAGCTGGTCGTCGACGCGGCGGCTGTCGTGCCGGCCGCTGCCGATCACGTAGAGGCCACCCAGCTCGGCCACCCGGTCGCGATCGGTCTGGTCGCTGCCGCCGAGGCGGATGTCGACGCCCCGGCCGGCCATCTGGGTGGAGACCGTCACCGCGCCGTACGCGCCGGCCTCGGCGATGATCGCCGCTTCCTCGTCGTCGTTCTTGGCGTTCAGCACCACGCAGGACACGCCGGCCGCGTTGAGGCCGGCGGCCAGCGCCTCGGACTCCTTGACGTCCAGGGTGCCGACCAGCACCGGCCGCCCGGCGTCGTGGCAGCGGCGGATCTCGTCGATCAGCGCCTCGTCCTTCTCGGCGCGGGTGGCGTAGATCCGGTCCTGCTCGTCCTCGCGGACGCACGGGGTGTTCGGCGGGATCACCGCGACCTCGAGGTTGAAGAACTCCCGCAACTGGTCGCCGACGAGCACCGCGGTGGCGGTCATGCCGCACACCTTCGGGTAGAGCGCGATGAACGCCTGCACGGCGATGGTGCCCAGCACCTCGCCCTCGGCGGTGGCGTCCAGGCCCTCCTTGGCCTCGACCGCGGCCTGGAGCCCGTCGGGCCAGCGGCGGCGCTGGGCCACCCGGCCGCGCATCTCGTCGATCAGCTCGACGGAGCCGTCCCGGACGATGTAATCCACGTCCCGGTGCAGCAGGGTCTGGGCGTGCAACGCCACGTGGACCGCGGAGAGCTGCTCGACGTGCTCCTCGTCGTACAGGTCGATGCCGAGCTTGGCCTCGACGGCGGCCAGGCCGGCGGAGGTAAACGCCACGCTGCGCCCGTCCTCGGCGATCGTGTAGTGCCGGCCCTTGCGCAGGCCGCGCACCAGCCCGGCGGCGGCGTGCACCGGGTCCTGCTCGCCCGGCACCGCGCCGGCGAGGACCATCGGCACCCGGGCCTCGTCGATCATGATCGAGTCGGCCTCGTCGATGATCGCGGTGGTCAGCACCGGCTGCACGCGGTCGGCCACGTCGGTGACGAGCTGGTCGCGCAGGTAATCGAAGCCCGCCTCGCTGACCGAGACGTAGGTGACGTCGCAGGAGTACGCGTCGCGCCGCTCCTGCGGGGTGGACGCCTCGTTGACCCAGCCGACGGTCAGGCCGAGCAGCCGGTAGACGGGCTCCATCCACTGGGCGTCACGGCGGGCCAGGTAGTCGTTGACGGTGAGCACGTGCACCGGCCCGTTGCCGAGCCGGACGTGCCCGTACGCGGCGATGGTGGCGGTCAGGGTCTTGCCCTCACCGGTGGCCATCTCGGCGACCTTGCCGGAGAGCAGCGCCATCGCGCCGAGCAGCTGCACGTCGTACGGCCGCTGGTCGAGGCCCCGGCGGGCGGCCTCGCGGCCGACGGCGCAGATCTCCTCGTAGCCGGTGGCGGCACCGGCGGCCTCGGTCAGCTCGGCGTCGTCCAGCGCCGCGAGGTCATCCTCGCGCGCCTCGATCGCCGGCAGCAGCTTCTCCAGCGGAGCAAGATCCACGGTTGATCCCGGGCGCTGGAGGAAACGCCGGAACTTGCTCTTGAACCGTTGCGACACACCCATGAGCGGCAACGGTACGCGATTCTGGCCCGACACGGGCGGCCCGGCCGCCCGGCAAGTTGGCCCCGCCGGGGCTCGGTCAGGCGACCAGCAGTTGGTGGGCCGCCAACTCCCGGTAGAGCGGGTCGGTGGCGGTCAGCTCGGCGTGGGTGCCCACGGCCACCACCCGGCCGCCGTCGAGGACGACGATCTGGTCGGCGTCCACCACGGTGGCGAGTCGGTGCGCCACGATCAACAGCGTCCGGCGGACGGCCACCGCGTCGATGGCGCGGCGCAGCGCGGCCTCGTTGCGCGCGTCGAGGTTGCTGGTCGGTTCGTCCAGCAGCAGGACCGGCGGGCCGGCCAGCAGCGCCCGCCCGATGGCCAGCCGCTGCCGCTCGCCGCCGGAGAGCAGCACCCCGCCCTCCCCCACCTGCACGTCGAGGCCCTGCGGGGTGCGCTCGACCAGGTGGGCCAGGTTGACCTCGTCGAGCACCTCGCGCAGCCGGTCGTCGGTGGCGTCGGGGGCCGTGATCAGCAGGTTCTCGCGCAGCGTGCCGGCGAGCACGGGGGCCTCCTGCTCCACGTAGCCGAGCCGGGCCCGCAGCGCGTCGCGGGGCAACTCCCGCACGTCGACGCCGTCCACCCGGACCGCGCCGGCGCTCACCTCGTAGAAGCGTTCGACCAGGGCCAGCAACGTCGACTTGCCGGCGCCCGACGGGCCGACCAGGGCGGTACGGGTGCCGGCCGGCACCGCGAAGCTGACGTCGTCCAGCACCGGCGCGCCGCCCGGGTAGCCGAACCCGACCCGGTCGAACTCGATCATCGGCGCGGGCTGGCGCGGGGTCGTCGTGGCGGTCGTCGGCGCGTCCGCCGCGCCCTCCGCCGGGACGGCCAGGATCTCCTCGATCCGCTGCAACGCGCCCAGGCCGGACTGCAACTGGGTGTACGCGCGCAGCACCTGTCCCAGGGGTAGCGCCAGGAGGAACAGGTACATGACGAAGGCGACCAGGTCGCCGACGGAGATCGCCCCGGCGGCGACCCGGGCCCCGCCGATCCCGAGCACCAGCAGGAACGCTCCCTGCACGGTGACCGAGCCGATCGGACCGATGAGCGCCTGCACCCGGGCGACCCGCAGCCCCGCCGCGTACGCCTCGTGGGCGCTGGCCGCGACGGCATCGGCCTCGCGCGTCTCGGCCCGGCTGGCCCGGATGGTCCGGGCCCCCGAGATGGCCCGCTCCACCGCCGACGTCATCTCGCCGATCCGCTCCTGGGCGAGGCGGGCCAGCGCCCGGACCCGGCGGGCGAAGGTGGCCGCGAAGCCCAGCCCGAGCGCCACCCCGAGCAGGGTGACGCCGAACAGGAGCGGGTCGAGCAGCACCATCGCGGTGCCCGCGCCGACCACCATCACGGACCCGGTGACCGTCTCGAACAGGCCGGAGGTGACCACCGCCCGCAGCAGGGTGGTGTCCGAGCCCACCCGGGAGAGCAGGTCGCCGGTGCGCCGCTTGTCGTACTCGGCGATGGGTAGCCGCAGCAGGTGGGTCGCCAGCCGTCGCCGAGTGCCCAGCACCAGCCCTTCGGCGGTGCGTTGCAGCAGGTAGTCGCGCAGTCCGCCGATCGCCGCGGCGAGCACCACGAGCCCCACCAGCATCGCCACCAGCGCCGACACCGGATGCTCGGCGCCGATCCGGTCGAGCACCGACCGGGTGAGCAGCGGCTGGGCCAGGGACACCGCCGATCCGAGCAGCGACAGCACGCCCACCACGACGAGGGTGCTCCGGTGCTCCCGCAGGTACGGCAGCAGCGCGGTCAGACCGACCGGTCGGCTCTCGGTCGTGCTGTCGACCGGCCGCTCCCTCGTGGTGCTCATGGGGCGAACGGTAGCCGGCCGGGTCACCCCGTGCGGGCGCCTCAGGGGGCAAGGACCACCTGTAGCTCCTGCCGGCGGCGCTCGGCCAGGTCGGTGAGCAGAGTGGGCGCCTCGTCGAAGGGCACCACCGCCGAGACGAGGTGCTTGCGGATCGCGTCCCCGTAGGCCCGCAGGAGGTCGATGGTCTCGGCGGAGAGCCGTTCGCGGTCCCAGGTGGGCGCGAGCCCGCGCGGCACCCGCCCGATCTGGGCGCAGCGCAGGGCCAGCCCGTTGTGGTGGAACTCCTCGCCGAGCCGGACCTCGTCCGCACCGCCCTGATAGAAGGCCAGGTCGATGACGGTGCCCTGGGGGCGCAGCAACCGCAGCGCGAGCTGCAACGCCCACGCCTGCCCCCGGCACTGGAACACCACGTCGGCGCCCCGGTCACCGGCGACGTGCGCCCACCGGGTCTTGAGCATTACGGCCGGGTCGTCCGCGTCCGGGTCGAGGGTCTCCAGACCGAGCGCGTCGGCGACCTGGCGGCGCTGCGGGGTGGGGTCGAGCACCACCACCGAGGCGGCGCCGTGTCGCCGGGCCAGCAGCGCGGTCAGCAGGCCCACCACCCCGGCGCCGACCACCGCGACCCGCCGGCCGCGTACGCCGTCGCCGAGCGAGCGGACGTCCGCGCCGTTCAGGTCGGCGGCGGCGTGCAGCAGGCCGTTGGCGCAGATCGGACCCATGTGCGCGACGTAGACGCCGAGCAGCGGGTCCAGGTCCTCGGGCAGCGGCACGAACCGCTCGGCGACCGGGTCGGCCAGCCAGCCCGTGCGATGCCCGTACGTCATCGCGCCGACAGCCCCGACGGCGACCGCCGGGGTGGCGCTCTCCACGACACGGCCCACCTGCATGTAACCGAGCCGGGTCACCGGGTACGGGGTGCTCGCCGCGCCGGGTTCGAAGAGCCCCAGGTCGGCGTTCCAGGTGACGTTCAGGTAGGGGTTCGTGCCCTTGACGTAGCTCAGCTCGGTGCCGGCGGAGACGCCGCTGAACAGCGTCTCGACGCGGAAGGTGCCGGGTCGCAGCGCTGCGGCGTCCTGCTCGACGAGTTCCACCCGACCGGGGGCGGTGACCGCGACCACCCGATCACGCATCGACGGTCACCCCGGTGCTCAGCGCGTCCGAGTCGACGGGCGTGGTGAGTCGGATCGTCCGGCCACTGCGGGCCGAGTCGGCCACCGCCAGGGCCAGCCGCTGGGTGTTCAGCGCCTCGGCGTACGGGACGCGCACGTCGTCGCCGACACCGCGGACCGCGTCGACGAACGCGCGGTCCACCGCCACCCGGGCGGCCTCCGGATCGGCGGGAACGTGCCGCTCACCGTCGGAGTCGCGGATCAACAGACCGTCCTCGCCCAGCGACAGGGCCAGCCCGTCGGCGAGGATCTCCAGGCCGGCACGGTGCTTCCAGCCCAGCACACAGGCCGCGCTGAGGGTGCCGACCGCGCCGCTGGCGAAGCGCAGCGTGGCGGTGGTCACCGAGTCGATGTCGGCGCCGTCGACGGGCGGTGGCGTGCCGTTGCCGTACGCGGTGACCTCGGTCACCTCGCCGGCCAGCACCCGGATGAGGTCCAGCACGTGGGCGGCCTGCTCGACGACCGGACCGCCGGAGCGGTCCCGCCGCGCCCACCAGGCGACCGGCGGCACCTTGTCCAGCCATGCGCCGCTGACCATCCGCACCGGACGGTCGGCGAGCAGGTCACGAGCCTGGTCGAGCACGCTCAGGTAGCGCCAGTGGTGCCCGACGGCGGTGCGCAGCCCTCGCCGGGCGACGAGGTCGGCGATGCGCTCGGCCGTGCCCAGGTCGACGGCGACGGGCTTCTCCACGAACATCGGAACTCCGGCGTCGACCACGGCCTCCTCGGCGGGCCCGTGCGCGAAGGGCGGCACGCACACGTACACCGCGTCGGGGGCGGCGGCCAGCAGCTCGGCGACATCACCGAAGTGCTGCCCCCCGTGCTCCGCGACCAGCGCGGACGCCGCCTCCGGCACCACGTCGGTCACCCCGACGAATTCGACGTCCTCGAATCCGGACAGCACCCGTGCGTGGCGCTGTGCCACCCCGCCGGCCCCTACCAGGCCCACCCGGCATCTCACCATCACAACCTCTTCCGAGAACGTTTCGACTCCGATGGGAGCAGTCCCCTCAGCTGCGCGCAATCAAACGTTCATCCCCCGGGAACGCACCGATGTCACCGTCGTGATCAAGCTGTTGCCCTGGGAACGGTTAGCGCGTGGTGGCGAGTGGGAACTACAGGCCTGCTTATTCCACGCACGAACGGAGGGGGTGCCCGTGCGGGATACGACCGTGTCACCGGTAGTGGAGGCGTGGGCCACGTACCGGACCACGTCGGCGGCGGACTGGCCGACGCGCCGGCTGCTCCGAGCCAAGAGGGGAAGCCGGGTCAGCGTGGTGCTGCCGGCGCGCAACGAGGAGGCGACGGTCGGCGCGATCGTGTCGACCATCCGGGAGCATCTGATGGACCGGGTGCCTCTCGTCGACGAGTTGATCGTGGTGGATTCACGGTCGACCGACCGCACCGCGCAGGTGGCTCGGGCCGCCGGCGCGGAGGTGGTCAGCCAGGACGCGATGACCCGGGATCTGCCCCGGCTCACCGGCAAGGGCGACGCGCTCTGGGCAGGACTCGCCGCCGCCGAGGGGGACGTGGTGGCGTTCGTCGACGCCGACCTGCGGGAGTTCCGTCCGCACTTCATCACCGGCCTGCTCGGGCCGCTGCTCACCGACCCGTCGGTGGACTTCGTGAAGGGCTTCTATCACCGGCCCCTGGTGGGGACCGCCACTGTGGAACAGGACGGCGGTGGGCGGGTGACCGAGCTGATGGCTCGACCGCTGCTCAACCTGTTCTGGCCCGAGCTGGCCGGTTTCGTGCAGCCGCTCGCCGGCGAGTACGCCGGCCGCCGCGACGTGCTGTCCCGGGTGCCGTTCGTCTCCGGGTACGGCGTGGAGACCGCCATGATGATCGACCTGCTGGACCTGGTCGGTCTGGACGCGCTGGCGCAGGTCGACCTGGGCGAGCGCAAGCACCGTCACCAGGACACGGCGGCTCTGGGCCGGATGTCCGCGCAGATCATGCTGACCGCGTGGTCCCGGTTGCAGAAGCGCGGCTGGGCGACCCCCGGCCTGATGCCGGAGGCGCTGCTGACCCAGTTCCGCCGGGGTGGCTCCGACGCGCTGCCGAACCTCGACCGGGAGATCGTGGTCAGCGACGTCTCCATCGACGAGCGACCGCCGCTGGCCGAACTGCGCCACCGGGTCCCCCGCCGACGGGTGGCCGCGGCGTGAGGGCCGTGGCGCGCCGGCTGGGCGTCGTACGGAAGGACCACCGATGAGCCTCACCGTGCTGATGAACGCCGGCCCGTGGCTGTCGGTGCCCCCACCGGGGTACGGCGGCATCGAGAACGTGATCGCCACCCTGGTGCCGGAACTGCGGCGGCTCGGCGTGCGGGTGGTCCTCGCCTCGGTGGAGTCCAGCGACCTGCCGGTGGACGAGAAGATGTCGGTCTTCGCCGACGGGCAGTTCGCCGCGCTGCAACGGCCGTACAACCAGGTCTGCGGCATCGCACAGGCGCACTTGGCCGGGGTGGTCCGCGAGTTGCGCTCCCGCGACGACATCGACCTGGTGCACGACCACGTGGAGGCGGTCGGGCTGGCCACCCTCACCGCGATGGGGCCGTCCGGGCCACCTGTCCTGCACACCCTGCACTGGGACCTGGCCAAGCACCCCGCGCTGTACGGCAACCTGGACGGCGGCGACCGGGTCCGGGTCAACGGAGTCTCGGCGTCCCAGCTCGCCCGGGCGCCACTGGCGCTGCGCGAGCACTCGGTGGGTCACGTGCACCTGTCCACGCCGCTCGCCGTGGACGCCGACCGGCAGCCGGGACCGAGCAAGGGCGAGCACCTGCTCATCCTCGGTCGGATCAACCCCGGCAAGGGGCAGGACGTCGGCGCGCGGCTCGCGCAGCGGATCGGCGTACCGCTGGTGCTGGCCGGTCCCGTGGGTCCCTACCACCGCCCGGCCGACCTCGCCGCCGCGGGTGACGAGGCCCGGCAGAACCCGGACGTGCGGTTCTTCCTCGACGAGGTGGCGCCGCACGTCGACGGCGACCTCGTGCGCTGGATCGGCACCGTGGCCGGGCAGGAGCGCGACGACCTGCTGGCCACCGCCCGCGCGTCGCTGTTCCCGCTGCGCTGGGAGGAGCCCGGCGGCACGGCCGTGGTCGAGTCGCTGGCCCTGGGAACGCCGGTGGTGGCCACCGCCCGGGGTTGCCTGCCCGAGTTGATCGAGCACGGTCGTACCGGCCTGCTCACCGTCGACGAGGACGAGCTGGCCGATCTGGTGCTGGCCGCCGACCTGCTCGACCCGCAGGAGTGCCGACGGGCGGCCGCGCAGCGGTTCACGCCCGCGGTGATGGCCCAGCGCTACGTCGAGCTGTACCAGCGGGTCCGCGACCTGTCCGCCGCGCCCCGCCTGCAACCGGTCTGAGCCACAGCCCGTCGCCGCCAGCGCGTTTGCCGCCGGCGGCGACGGGTAGGCGCACCGCTCACGCCTGCCGCGCAGCGAGGGAGCCGGTGATGGTCGGACCGATGGCGCACTCCCGGGCGCGGGCCAACCCGGCCGACGGCAAGCCTCCGGTACGCCGGGCGGCGAGCGCCGCGTCCGTACTGTTCCTCCTGGTCGGTGTGCTCGGATTCGTCCCCGGGATCACCAGTGGCACGGACGACCTGCGCTTCGCCGGGCACTCCTCGGGCGCGTTCCTGTTCGGCGCCTTTCAGGTGTCGGTGCTGCACAACCTCGTACACCTGCTGTTCGGGGTCGTCGGCCTGGCGCTGGCGCGGACCGTCGGCGGCGCGCGGACCTTCCTCGTCGGCGGCGGCGCGGTCTACCTGGCGCTCTGGCTGTACGGCCTGGCGGTTGACCACGACACCGGCGCGAACGTGCTGCCGGTCAACCCCGCCGACGACTGGCTGCATCTCGGCCTGGGCCTCGGTCTGATCGCGCTGGGTCTGCTGACCGCGCGACCCCGGCGCTGACCTGCCGGATCAGGGTGATCCCCGTCGCGCCGAGCGATCGATCCGGTTTGGCGCCGTGGGGCCCCGGGTAGTTGGCAGGTCCCGACCGACCAGCGAATCGAGGGCGCGCGGATGGTAAGCCGGATCACCTGCGAGGTGCGCGAGTCCGCGCCGGTGGCGGTCGTCCGGCTCACCGGCGCCCTGGACCTGGGCACCATGCGCTCGGTGCACCAGGCACTGGACGGCGCACTGGCCGCCCAGCCCGAGGCGTTGGTGGTCGACCTCGCGCAGGTGATCGTGCGGGACCGGCTCGCGCTGTCGGTCTTCGCGGCGACGGCCCGACGTGCCGAGGAGTGGCCGGCCGTGCCAGTGGTGTTGTGCGCGCCGCCGCCGGCCGCCGCCGCGTGGCTGGCCGAGTCGACGACGTGCCGGGTGGTCCCGGTCTCGCGGGACTGCGCGGAGGCGACGAGGGTGGCCGGCGCGGAGGGCGCGCTGCGGATCCGGGCCCGGTTGGAGCCGGTGGCGGAGGCCTGCCGGCGGGCCCGGGAGCTGGTCGGTGACGCGTGCGCCCGGTGGAACCTGCCCGACGCGGCCGGCCCGGCCGCGCTCGTGCTGACCGAGTTGGTCGGCAACGTGGTCCGGCACGTGGGCACCCCCATGCAGGTGACGGTGACCCTGCGTCGGCCGTACCTGCACCTGGCCGTGGTGGACGACAGCCCGGCGACGGCCGAACTCGCCGGCCTGGACCTGCGGGCCGAGGGCGGTCGCGGACTGCTCCTGGTGCGCGAGCTGGCGCAGCGGTGGGGCAGCGTCCCGGCGGGCCAGGGCAAGGCCATCTGGGCGATACTGCCGGCGGCCTGACGACTCGGGGCGCTTCGACGGGTACCGGCGATCTGACCGAAATTACCGCTTAAGCCTGGTTACATGGTGCGAGGGTCGGGTAGGCACGCCCGTCCTTTCCGCCGTCACGACGGGGTGAGCAGCCATGCCCAAGCGGGTAACCACGGAACCCGTTCGCGATCGGGGCCCGGCGATCCTGGCACCGGCCCGCTTCGGGGGCTTCCCCGGATCCCTGCGGACGCCGGTCCCCGGCAATTCCCTGATCAAGTTCCTCGCCACCACCGACCACAAGCAGATCGGTCTGCTGTACCTGCTGACCTCCTTCGGATTCTTCCTGGTGGCCGGTCTGCAGGCGATGGTGATGCGCGCCGAATTGGCCCGACCGGGCCTGCAGTTCCTCTCCTCCGAGCAGTACAACCAGCTCTTCACCTCGCACGGCGCGGTGATGCTCCTGCTGTTCGCCACGCCCGCCGCCTTCGGATTCGCCAACTTCATCGTGCCGATCCAGATCGGCGCGCCGGACGTGTCGTTCCCCCGGCTCAACGCGCTGGCCTACTGGCTGTACCTGTTCGGTGGGCTCATGGTCATCGGCGGGTTCATCACGCCGGGCGGCTCGGCGGACTTCGGCTGGACCGCGTACAGCCCGCTCAGCGACGTGGACCACAGCCCCGGCGTGGGCGCGAACATGTGGGTGCTCGGCCTGGTCATCTCCGGCCTGGGCACCATCCTCGGCGCGGTCAACCTGATCACCACGATCCTCACCCTGCGCGCGCCCGGCATGACCCTGTTCCGGATGCCGATCTTCACCTGGAACATGCTGTTCACCAGCGTGCTCGTGATCCTCGTGTTCCCGCTGCTGGCCGCCGCGCTGCTGGCGCTCTCCGCCGACCGGCTGGTCAACGCGCACGTCTACGACCCCGCCACCGGCGGGCCGATGCTCTGGCAGCACCTGTTCTGGTTCTTCGGTCATCCCGAGGTCTACATCATCGCGTTGCCGTTCTTCGGCATCATCACCGAGATCATCCCGGTGTTCTCCCGCAAACCGCTGTTCGGCTACACCGGGATCGTGCTGGCCACCATCGCCATCACCGTGCTGTCCATGACGGTGTGGGCGCACCACATGTTCGCCACCGGCCAGGTGCTGTTGCCGTTCTTCAGCATCCTGAGCTACCTGATCGCGGTGCCCACCGGCGTGAAGTTCTTCAACTGGATCGGCACCATGTGGAAGGGGCAACTCACCTTCGAGACGCCGATGCTGTTCGCCATCGGCTTCCTGGTCACCTTCCTCCTCGGTGGCCTCACCGGGGTGCTGCTGGCCAGCCCGCCGGCCGACTTCCACACCCACGACAGCTACTTCGTGGTGGCGCACTTCCACTACGTCGTGTTCGGCACGGTCGTCTTCGCGCTCTTCGGCGGCTACTACTTCTGGTGGCCCAAGATGACCGGGCGGCTGCTCGACGAGCGGCTCGGCAAGGCGCACTTCTGGACGATGTTCATCGGCTTCCACGGCACCTTCCTGGTGCACCACTGGCTGGGCGCCGAGGGCATGCCCCGCCGGTACGCCGACTACCTGCCCACCGACGGCTTCACCACGCTGAACACCATCTCCAGCATCTTCGCCTTCATCCTCGGCCTGTCCACGCTGTTCTTCATCTACAACGCCTGGAAGTCCTGGCGGTACGGGGCGATGGTCACGGTGGACGACCCGTGGGGCTTCGGCAACTCCCTCGAGTGGGCGACCACGTGCCCGCCACCGCTGCGCAACTTCGACAAGATGCCCCGCATCCGCTCGGAGCGTCCGGCGTTCGACCTGAAGTACGGCCCCCTCGTCGCCGACCTGGGCCGCGACCTGCCGCAACGCACGACGAAGCCGCCGCAGCACTTCGGCGACGAGATCCACCTGGAACACCACGCGCCGGAGTCGCCCGCCGCCGAGGGCGCGCACGGTGCCACGGAAGCCGCCAAATACCAGCCGGCCCCCGAGTCCGGCGCCCGGCCGGTGGACGTGCCCGAGCCCGAGGGCGTGCGCCGACCGAGCTTCGAGCAGAGCGACGCGCCGAAGGACGCGCAGGACGCGCCGAAGCCGCACGAACGCTGGCGGCACCCGCACGGCGAGGACGAGGGCGAAAAGCACTGAGCGTCGGTACGCGTCAAAGGGGCCCACACCGCGAGGGTGTGGGCCCCTTCGTGGTCGTCGGCCGGTCAGTCCCTGGTGGGCGACAGCCCGGCGGCGGTGATCGAGCGGCGCACCGCCGGCTGCACCCGGGTCAGCCGCAGCGGCACACCGGTGCGCTCCGCCGCCTCCCGCCCCGCCACGAGCGCGGCGATCCCGCCGGCGTCGAAGCCGCCCGCGCCGACCAGGTCGACGACGACCTCCCTCGGCTGGCCCGTCACGGCCTCCAGCATCGCTCGGCGCAACTGGTCCGCCCCGTCGCGGTCCACCTCTCCGCCGACCTCGACGACCACCCGGTCGCCGTTCTGCCGTACCGAGATGCGGGTCTTGCCCGGGTCCGGTTCGGCGGCGCCGTTCTGCCAGGGCGGCGGAGCGTCCGCGAGCATGGCCTGCCGCAACCAGGTCAGCGCCCGCGACAGCAGTCGGGACACGTGCATCTGGGAGATGCCGAAGCGGGCGGCGATCTCCGCCTGGGTCTGGTTGCCGTAGAAGCGCATGGCGAGAATGCGGCGCTCGCGCCAGGGCAGCCGGTGCAGCAGACCGCTCACCGTCACCCGGTCGTCGACCGATTCCAGGGCGTTGTCCGATTCGCCGACCAGGTCACCGAACTCCGCCGAACTCTCACCGCCCACCGGCGCGTTCAGCGACGCCGGACTGTAGCCGGCCGCCGACTCCAACGCCGCCAGGATCTCCTCCTCCGGCGTCTCCAGCCGGGCCGACAGCTCGGCCACCGACGGTGCCCGGGACAGCTCGCTGGTCAACGCCGCGGTGGCCTGTCCCACCTCGAGGATCAGGTCGCGCAGCCGTCGGGGCACGTGCACGCCCCAGGTGCGGTCCCGGAAGTGGCGCTTGATCTCCCCGACGATGGTGATCGCCGCGTACGCGGTGAACGAACCCCGTTCCGGGTCGTACCGGTCGACGGCGTTGACCAGGCCGAGCCGGGCCACCTGCTCCAGGTCCTCCAGCGGTTCGCCCCGCCCCCGGTACCGGCGGGCCAGCCGGCCGGCGAACGGCAGCGCGAACCGGACCAGGTCGTCCCGTGCCTCCTGTCGCCGCTCCGGCGGCAGCCCTTCGATCCGGGCCGCGTACGCCAGCGCCGCCGCGTCGAGGTCCTCGAGACCGCGCTCGGTGGGTGGTGGTGTGGTCGTGGTCGTGGTCGTGCTCGTCTGTCCGAACATCCGCGCCTCCCTCAGGAAGGTCCCCCGCCCGGATCGGGAAACCGGTCGTGCGCGTGGTCGAGCCACGCACCGGGCCGGAAAGTGGGTCAGTGACTGGGATGCCAGCGGGCGACAACATCTCTACGCAGCGCGATAAGTTCGTCGCAGCCAGCGATGTTCCCGCTCCGTAGGTACTCAATCACGAGACCCCGGGTTCGCGAGGAAGTTTCGGCGTCCTCCCCTCAGGAGACGAGCAACCCCTGGTGGCCGCCGGTGTCACGGAGCACCGACAGTGCCTCGGCGACCCCCAGCGGGGGCGGCGCGGGCAGGTCGTACGGCTGCGCCCGCAGCACCTCGGTGGCCCGGCGCGTCGGCACCGACGTCACCGGGTAGCCCCGCGCGGAGGTCCGGTCCAGCGCCCGCCGCCGCCGTCCGAAGCCGGCGACCGCCAACCACTGCGGAAGGCCCGCCAGGGCGGGCGAGCGCATGCCGGGCGGCTCGGGCAGGACGTCCACCGAGCTGAAGGCCTCGCTGCCGGCCAGCCACCACTCGGCCTCGTCCACGCTGCGGCGGGTCGCGTTCTCACACCAGTACGGCACGAGCCCCGCACGCACCACCTGCCACGGATCGAGCAGCCGGCCGCATTCGACCACCAACCGGTCACCGGTCTTGCCGGCGGCTCGCAGCCAGCGCCGGTAGAGGTCGGCCACAGCGGCGCTCAACGCCGCCGGCCGGGGCACCAGTATCCGGCGCACCGGGTGTCCGTGACGGGCCGCGAAGTCCTGCGCGGCGTCCTCGAAGCCGGGGTCCATGCCGTGCTCCGCGTCGCCCGACGGCACCGACACCTCCGGCGGCGCCCACCGGGCGGCGTCCCCGCCCATCGCGCGCAGCACCTGCCGCAGGGCGTGACTGTCGGGGTGGAAGTCCACCGGGTCCAGCCCGCTGGCCGGGCAGCCGACCTGGAAGCTGTGCCCCGGGCCACGTTCCAGCACCGGCCAGGTACGCGCGTCACGCACCAGCAGAACCGGAGCGTCGGCGCTCAGCCGGTCGCCCAGGAACTGCGCGTACGCGGCCGGCAGCGCCCGCCAGCGGGCGGCCAACGACACCGTCACGCCGGTCAGAGGCCCCCGGCTGGCCGGGCAGTGCACCTGACGCACGTGCACGTCGGGGTTGCCGGCGAGCAGTCGCTCGGCGAGAGAGTGCCCGTGTTCCAGCGCCTCGCGGGGACGGTCCACGGCCCCGTCGCTCCAGTGCGCGGTCATCTCGAAGCCGACGGGCAACCACGGCACGCCGAGGGCCACCGCGAGGTGTGCCGCCGCCCCGTGCGGCGAGCCGATGACCACACCGGGGTAGCTCCGGCGCGGGTACTGGTCAACGAACCAACGGGCCACCCGGGCGGCGTCCACCTCACCGACCTGGTCGGCGGTGAGGGCAACCCGGCCGGCGGCCCGCGTCGCCGCGGCCCGGCGTACCGGCTCGGGCGCCGCCGGGAACCGCGAGATCGGCCCGGTCTGTCCGAGGTCGGCGCAGTCCACGCCACGCAGCGCCCGGGCGGTGGCGGCGACCAGCACACGGGCGGCGCTGCCCTGAGCCACGACCCGGTCGCCGGCCAGACCGGCGCCATCGGCCGTGAGCCCCTTGCGCACCTTGTGCACCGGCCCCACCTTGCCTCGTTCGCTCACCACGCGGCCCGGCTTCCCGTCCCGATGGGGTTCAAACGGGGCATCACCCACCCGGCGGCACAATCCGCCTGGTCAGCAGGGTGCGCGGGTCATCACCGGCGATCGGTCGCGCAGGTTTCACCGGGGCTGCGGCGGGCACATCCGGGCCCATGCGCACCGACGACACCAGCGAGCCCGCTGCCGCCACGATCACCCCGTACGAGGACGGTCCGCTGCTCGTCCGGGGCGACTTCGAGCTGGTGACCCCGGACGGCGAGCGGATTGACGCCCGCCGGGGCACGGTGGCGCTCTGCCGCTGCGGCAAGTCGGCCCTCAAGCCGTTCTGCGACGGCACCCACAAGGCGATCAACTTCCGCGCGGGCACCAACCGCGAGGGGTGAGCCGACGCCGTCGAACCCTGCCACGAGCGCGGCGGCCCTCCCACCGACCAACGACGGGCGCGGCGGCCTCGACGGGGCCCCACCAGGTCCGCTCCCTTTGCTCTGCTTCAACGGACGCAACACGGACGGCCCGTCACTGTCGCCTCGGTTGAAGCAGAGCAAAGGACGAAGGCGCACCGGCCCGACCCCCCGGCACCGCCGACGACCCGGTGACCCGGTGACCCGATGACCCGATGACCCGATGACCTCAGTGTTGCCTCGGTGGAAGCAGAGCGAAGGACAACAGCGCACCGCGTGGACCCCGGGCGGTCCAGCGGCTGCGCCGAGCCTTCCGGGTCAGACGAGCGCGATCGGCTCCCGCGCAACCACCGGGGCCGCGGCGGCCACCGCGCTCGACCCGACGAGCGGGACGGTGGGCGGTGGGGTCGGCGGCGCCGGCAGGGCGGGTGCTCGCAGCGAGCTGTGGCCGGCGGCCCACCTGTCCAGCAGGTGACCCGCGAAGAGCCGGTCGACCGCGAGGGCCGCCGCCGCGCCGAAGAGCACGTCGGGGGCGAGCGCCGGCTCGGTCCGGACCAGGCCGCCGCACAGGTCGTGCGCGGCGATCTGCTCGTGCACCGCGTCGGCCTCCACGTGCTCGTCGTAGAAGCGGGTGGCCACCTCGTCCAGGCCGAGGCGGCGCAGCCCGTTGCCGTAGCGGCGGTTCGGCAGGGACGAGGTCATCTCGAAGGCCGCCAGGTGCCCGAGCAGCGCCCCACGCAGCCGTCGGTGCAGCCCGAACAGCGACATCAGGTTGTTGGTCGCCAGCGTCACGGCGGGCACCGCGTCGAGGTACGCCCCGTAGCCGGTGTCCATGCCCAGCCGGTCGAGGGTGCGCCGGAACAGCTCCGCGTGCATCCGGTCCAGCCGACCGTTGCCGTACTCGTCGGTCTGGATCTCCACCAGGGCGGCTTTCGCGGGGCCGCCGAGGCGCGGCAACGCCCAGCTGTGCGGGTCCGCCTCCCGCAGGTGGTAGACGGAGCGGTGGGCGACGAACTCGCGGAACTGGGTGAGGTCGGCGCGCCGTTGGAGCGTGGCGGCCAAGGGTGGTCCGTCGTCGGCCGCGACCAGCTCGGCCAGCCCGACCGCGACGCCTCCGGTCGGCACTGCCCGCACATCGGCCAGCCGGCGCAGCGCCTCCTCGAAGGGTCGTTCGGCGCGGGCCCGCAGGGCCAGCAGGGTGGGCTGCCACTCCCAGCTCTCGTCGACGCCCTGCCAGCCCCGGTAGTGCAGCTCGTAGCAGAGGAACAGGGTCAACTGGAGGTCCTCGTCGGTGAGCGCCCCCGCCGGGTCGGCATCGAGGTCGACGCGGAGGCCGAGGTCCGACGGCAGGTCGTGCGGCGCACGGCGCAGCGCGTCGGTCAGCGCCGCCGACAACGGGCCGCGCGGCTGCGGCAGGGGCGCGGGACCGTAGGGACGGTCAGCGGGCTCCGGCATGTGTCCTCCAGCGTCGTCGGGCCGCTACTGATGCCCTGGCGGCACCTGCCTAAACGAGATCCTCCACGGCCACGGCCAGTTCGACCTGCTCGCGGACGCGCCGGGCCGGTTCCCCCTCGTCGTACAGGCCACGCAGGTCGGCGAAGGCGGGCTCCGGCGGTGCCAGCGACACCGACGGGTCGACGACCGCCTCCAGGACGCAGGGACGGTCCGCGGCAAGCGCCTCGTCCCAGGCCGCGCCCACCAGCTCCGGGCGGTCCACCCGGACGCCGTGCAGCCCGAGCAGCCGGGCCCAGCCCGCGTACGGCACGTCGGGGCGACGCCGCATCGGGTCCGTCGACGGCTCCCGTCCACCGCCCATGCCGTTGTGGTCACGGTTGTTGAGTACGAGCACCACCAACCGTGGATCGGCCCAGTCCTGCCAGTGGTGCGACACCGTGATCAGCTCGGCGAGACCGTTGAGCTGCATGGCCCCATCGCCGAGCAGCGCGACCACCGGCGCGTCGGGCGCGGCGAGCTTGGCGGCCACCGCGTACGGCAGGGCGCAGCCCATCGAGCCGAGCGTGCCGCACAGCTGGGCGTTCACTCCG
This sequence comes from Micromonospora sp. NPDC005172, assembly GCF_040608555.1. Lineage (NCBI taxonomy): Bacteria > Bacillati > Actinomycetota > Actinomycetes > Micromonosporales > Micromonosporaceae > Micromonospora > Micromonospora sp. NPDC005172. The sequence continues at coordinate 58,412 of NZ_JBEXIL010000016.1, read as the reverse complement.
GGCGGCAGGACGAGGTGCCGGGCGTACCAGTAGAGGACCGAGCCGACGTCGACCGCGACCGACCCGGCGTGCGGCACCCGCGTGGACAGTTCCTGGAGCACGAGCTGGGGGTTGATCGGTTCGGCCGGCGCGGCGGCCCGATCGGCTGCGGTGGCACGCCAACGGTCGACAGCGCTCTCCACCGTCGCCCGCCACTGCTCGTGGGGCCGGGCGGGCACCCGGGCCAGCAGGGCCCGCAGCGTCTCGGTGGCGTCACCGACCAGCGGCACGTCGGCCGGATACCGGCTGCCGATGCGGGTGCCGTCGATGTCGATCTGCACCGTACGGGCCTGGTCCGGCATCGGGAAGTAGTCGGTCCACGGGTCGTTCGTGCCGACCAGCAGCAGCGTGTCGCACCCGCCCATCAGCTCGGCCGCCGCGGGTGTGCCGACCTCGCCGAGCACCCCGGCGTGGAACGGCAGTCGCTCGTCCAGGATCGGTTTGCCCAGCAGCGACGTCGCCACCCCGGCGCCGAGCCGGTCGGCCAGCTCGACGATCTCGGCGGCGGCGCCCCGGCCGCCCTGGCCCACCAGGATCGCCGTCCGCTGACCGTTGCCGAGCACCTGTGCGGCGGCGTCGAGGTCCGCCTCGTGGGGCAGCACCCGGGCCAGCGGCTCACCGGGAGTCGCCGTGATCACGCCCGCCGCGTGCGTGCCCAGGTCGGGCACCAGGGACTCCTGCAGATCCCGGGGCAGCACCACGCAGGTCGGACTGCGGGTCGCGGCCGCGGTGCGGAACGCCTGGTCGAGCAGCGCGGGTACCGACCGGGGACTGCGGCCGTACTGGACGAACTGGTTGCACACGTCGCCGAAGAGCCGGCTCAACCCGATCTGCTGGTGCGCGCCGCCGAGCGGCCCGGTGATGTCCTCACCGACGATCGCCACGACCGGCTTGCTGTCGAGCTTGGCGTCGTACAGGCCGTTGAGCAGTTGCACCGCGCTCGGTCCCTGGGTGGCCAGGCAGACCCCGATGCCGCCGGTGAACTTGGCGTGCCCGGTGGCCATGAACGAGGCGGTCTCCTCGTGCCGGGCCGGGACGAACGCCGGGTCGCCCCCGGAGCGTTCCAGCGCCTCGATCAGCGGGGCGATCGCCTCGCCGGGGTAGCCGAAGACGCGCGGGATCCGCCAGGCCCGCAGCCGGTCGACCACCAGGTCCGCGACACGGCGCTCAGCCATTGCCGCGTCCCGGGGTGCCCTCGTCGACGTAGCGCAGGACCGCGCCGACGCCGTCGGTGAGCTGCGGCGCCTCGTCCGCGCCGAGCACCGTCAGCGCCGCGTCGGTGCCGACCAGCGCCCGGACCAGCGCCGCGTCGGCGCGTACCCGCTGCGGGTCGCCGACCGACATCGCGCTCAGCTCGGCCGGGTCGACGGCGATCTCGGTCGGCTCGGGGCCGATCCACAGCTCCCCGTTGGCGGACGGGTCGTCGACGATGAGCATCGTGTCGACCTGGTTGCGTTGCAGGGCCGACACGACCGCGTCGAGGCCGGCGCCGACGTCCTGCTGCACGCCGAACCGGTCGAGCGCGGCAGTGATCCGCTGGTCGGCGACCTCCGCGATGGTCTGCACTGTCAGGTCGTCCAGCATCGTCTGGTCGGCGCCGCCGGCCCGGGACCCCGCGTCCGTGCGGACGACCAGGTCCTGCCAGCGCTCCGGCATCTGGGCGGCGATCATCCCGGTGGCCCGGACGTCACCGGCCACCACCACGACGTCGGCGCCGACCCGGTCGGCCAGCTCCACGGTGGCGGCGGTGACGTCGCCGGCGTTCTGGTGCCACGCCTCCATGGCGGCCCGTTGGTAGCGCGACTGGGACCACCCTCCGGGCTGGACGCGGCGCAGCGGGAAGCTCTCCCGGCCGGCCACGTGCGCCCGTCGGGGCACCCCGCCCGCGCTGACCGCCACGGCGTCGCCCCCGGTGCGGTCGGCCACCACCCGGACCCACGCCACCTGTTCGCCGCGCTGGGCGAGCAGCGGCATGACGTGCGGCAACGGCCCGAAGCTCGCCAGGTCGCGCAGCGGTGGCGCGGACAGGTACTCGGAGAGCACCACCCGGCCGTGGCTCGCGAAGACCGCCAGGCCGTAGTCCCCGACCATGGGGTCGTGGCCCCGGATCACCCGGTCCAGCGCGGCGACGCTCGCCTCGTCCGCCCCCTGTTCGGCCAGGCGACGTTCCAGGGCGCGCCAGCGCAGGTCCAGCGCCGGGTGGGCGTCCTCCGTGTCCGCGGAGGCGTCCAGGTACACCGAGCACCACGGCCCGGGTCGGTCGTAGAGCGGGCGCAGGAAGGACAGCTGCATGCTCGACCCCTTTCCAGCTCGGCCCCCCGCTTACCCTCCTCTCCCGGGATGTCACCTCGCGGGCGTGAGCCCGTGACCAGGTTTCATTCACGTCGTTCAACCGAGGACATCGATACGATCAGTGAACACATGCGGACTCTCGGTGGTGGAGATGGACAGCGGACTCGATACCCGACGGATCGTGCACCCGACGGAGCGGATCGTCACCGGCCGGCTGGTCCGGCTGCTGGACGGCTACACCCGGGAGATACGCGTCGGCCAGCCGGTGCTGGTCGCGGTGCTCACCGCGGCCGCGTTCGCCCGCCTGCCAGCTCTGTTGCTGCGCGCACTGTTCTCCTTCGGCGGCGGTGGCACCCGTCGGCGCTGGAAGGAGCTGAAGCAGGGCCCGGAGTACCTGGTCACCCCGGTACGCCTGCGTAACACCGCCGGTCAGCTCTGCGAGGTGGAGTTGCACGGGCACCTGCCGCAGAGCGCCCTGCACCCGGCCGACCAGGTGCAGCTCACCCTTCGTCCGCAGCGCGACCCGGAGTTGCCGCCCCGTATCGAGCGGATCGTCAACCTGACCACCGGGCAGTTGCTGACCCCCCGTACGGCGACGCTCTGGTCGCATCTCGGCCCGCCGCTGCTGTTGCAGGCGACCCTGGGCGCGTTGTTGCTCGCCGGTGTGGTGGCCTGCTCGGCGCTGACCTGAGCCGTCCGCGCGGGCCGTGCGCGCACCGACCGGGGCTCGCGCCGACCACGCAGCGTGCGACAGGGGTCACGGAGCCCGCGACTGGGTAGGAAGGAACTCTCGGGTCTTCCCCGCCCGCCGGTCCCGTGCGAGGTTTGGGGGGACCAGCGGTAACAGGGTGGTGACCATGGGCGAAGACGTCGGCGTGCGGACCTTCAGTCGTGAGGACAGGGCCCGTTACCGCGAGAAGGTGCGTAACTGCCTGGACGTCTTCGCCGAGATGTTACGGGAGTCGCGGTTCGACATCGACCGGCCGATGACCGGGCTGGAGATCGAGCTGAACCTCGTGGACGAGGCGTCGAACCCGGCGATGCGCAACGCCGACGTGTTGGCGGCCATCGAGGACCCGAGTTTTCAGACGGAGCTGGGTCAGTTCAACATCGAGATCAACGTGCCGCCGCGCCGGCTGACCGGCACTGGAACCCTCGACTTCGAGGAGCATGTGCGGGCCAGTCTCAACGCTGCCGAGGAGAAGGCGCGTACGGTCGGCGCGCACATGGTCATGATCGGCATCCTGCCGACGTTGCGTCCCGAGCACCTGACCGCCGCGACGCTCTCGGCCAACCCGCGCTACAAGCTGCTCAACGAGCAGATCTTCGCGGCCCGTGGCGAGGACCTGCCGATCGCCATCTCCGGGGTGGAGCGCCTGGCGGTCACCGCCGACACGATCACCCCGGAGGCGGCCTGCACCAGCACCCAGTTCCACCTCCAGGTCAGCCCGGCGCAGTTCGCCGACTACTGGAACGCCGCCCAGGTGGTCGCCGGCATCCAGGTGGCGCTCGGCGCGAACGCGCCGCTGCTGTTCGGCCGGGAGCTGTGGCGCGAGACCCGCATTCCGCTGTTCCAGCAGGCCACCGACACCAGGCCGGAAGAGATCAAGGCCCAGGGGGTACGCCCCAGAGTCTGGTTCGGCGAACGCTGGATCACCAGCGTCTTCGACCTGTTCGAGGAGAACGTCCGCTACTTCCCGGCGCTGCTGCCGGTGTGCGACCCGCAGGATCCGGCGCAGACGCTGGCGGCCGGCGAGGTGCCCAACCTCGCCGAGTTGCGGCTGCACAACGGCACGATCTACCGCTGGAACCGCCCGGTGTACGACGTGTCGCGCGGTCGACCGCACCTGCGCGTGGAGAACCGGGTGCTGCCGGCCGGCCCGACCGTGTTGGATACCATCGCCAACGGCGCGTTCTACTTCGGACTGGTCCGCGCCCTGGCCGAGTCGGATCGGCCACTGTGGTCACAGATGTCGTTCAGCGCCGCCGAGGAGAACTTCACCAGTTGCGCCCGGCACGGCATCGACGCGCAGGTGTTCTGGCCCGGCCTCGGCTACCTGCCGGTCACCGAGCTGGTGCTGCGCCGGCTGCTGCCGATGGCACACCACGGTCTGGACGGGTGGGGGCTCGACCCCACCGAGCGCGACCGGCTGTTGGGCATCATCGAGCAGCGCTGCCTGACCAGCCGCAACGGCGCGACGTGGCAGGTGGAGACGCTGCACCGGTTGGAGTCCACCGATCACCTGGACCGGCCGGAGGCGCTGCGCGAGGTGGTGCGGCACTACGTGGAGCTGATGCACAGCAACCGGCCGGTGCACGAGTGGCCGATTCCGTAACCCCTCCTCGTCCCTTGTGGACCCCCCATGACATCGACCATTGTCATAGGCTGTAGCGGCTCGGACGTCGCACGTCGATGACGATGGAGGCACGACTGTGGCCAGTTCCGGGGGCGATCCCGTTCCGACCCGCGCATCCGTACGGCCGTCCCTGTCGCGTCGTCGCATGCTGGGCGTGGGAGCGGCGGCGGCCGGCGCAGTGGCGTTCGCCGCCCGGCCGGATGCCGCATCCGCCGCGTCGAGTCCGCCCCCGCCCGGCGCGAAGCGGGTGCTGCGGGCACCGGCACTGGCACCCGGCGACCGGGTGCGGGTGGTCTCGCCCGGAGGCACCCCCAACCCGACGAACATGGCGCGTGGCATCGAGATCCTGCGGAGCTGGGGTCTGGAGGTGGAGCTGGGCGAGCATGTCTACGCGAAGTACGGCTACCTGGCCGGCACCGACGCGCAGCGACTGACAGACCTGAACGCCGCGCTCAACGACCCGGGCGTACGCGGTGTCTTCGCCGCCCGGGGCGGTTACGGCACGCAGCGGATCGTCGATGCGATCGATGTGTCCGGTCTGCGCCGCGACCCTCGGGTGGTCGTCGGCTTCAGCGACATCACCAGCATCCACGGCAGACTCTGGCGCGAGACCGGCCTGGCCACCTTCTACGGGCCGATGGTCAACTGGTCAGACAGCCGCACCGGCCCCGAGTCGGCCGAGGCGTTGCGCAGGGCGGTGATGACGACCGCACCCGTCACGATCACCAGGGACCCGGCCGAGACGGCCGCACCGGTGGTGGTGCCGGGGCGCGCGTCGGGCCCGTTGCTGGGCGGCTGCCTGACGATGCTCTCCACCTCGCTCGGCGCGGCGGACGCTCCGAGGTTCGACGACGCGATCCTCTTCTTCGAGGACGTGGACGAGGCCCCGTACAGCATCGACCGCATGGTGACCGAGCTGCGCCGGGTGGGCGTGCTGTCCCGGGTCGCCGGGGTGGTCGTCGGCCAGATCACCAACAGTGTCGGCGGGGTCGGCGAGTGGGACGCGGCGGCGGTGTTGCGGGACCGCCTGTACGACCTGGGCGTGCCCGTCCTGGGCGGGCTGCGCCTGGGGCATGGCAACGGGCAGCTCACCGTCCCGCTCGGCGCGTGGGCCACGATCGACGCCGAGGCGGGGACCCTGACCGTGGAGGCCGGGGTCCGCCCTCGGTGACGGTGTGGCACGGTCAGCCGCGCGGTGCGGGGACGCCGAAGAGGTCGATGATGCCGCCCGGCAGTTGGGCCAGCAGATCGTGCCGGTCGTCGTCGTCGAGCGCCTCGGCCACGGTGTTCAGCACCACCTGGGCGTGCTGACGCACCACGTCCGCGTTCGCTACCTGTTCCCGGTCGCCGACGTGTTTCAGGAACTCGCCGACGTCCCACCGTCGGCCCTGCGGGTTACGGGTGACGGACCCGTTCAGTCGGTCCGGCAGCTGCGCCGCGAGGTTGTCGGCCTCCTGTCCGGCGAGTCGTTCGCCGAGCACCGACAGGACGGCTTGCACGGATCGGACCGCCTCGTTCTCTCCGAGGCCTCCACGCTGTCGTACGGTGGCGATCATCTGCTCGTACTCCATGACACCCGCTCCCTCCGTCTCCCGGGCCGGCGCGCAGGCCGGCTGGCGGACGAACGGACGGCGTTCCCGAGCCCACGGACCACAAACGGCACCCCGCAAGCGCCACCCCCTCGCGCGCCGATCTTGCGGTTTCGGTTGCCGACATGGGGTGGTATGTCCCTTGCGCCGCCACAGAAAGTGCAAGATCGACGAGGGCCGGGGGCGGTCAGACCTTGAGGAGCACCTTCGTGCAGTCGTCCTGCTTCTTCTGGAAGATCTTGTAGCCCTTGGGGGCGTCGCGGAGCGGCATGCGGTGACTGACGATGAAGCTCGGGTCGATCTCGCCGCGCTGGATGCGGTCCAACAGCGGCCGCGTGTACCGCTGCACGTGACACTGACCGGTCCGCATGACCAGTGACCGGTTCATGAACGCCCCCATCGGGAACTTGTCGACGAAACCGCCGTACGCGCCGACGACCGAGACGACTCCCCCGGAGCGGCAGGCCAGGATCGCCTCCCGTAGCGCGAACGGCCGTTCCGTCTCGGTCCGCGTGGCCTGTTTGGCCCGGTCGTACGCGTACATCGCGGTGTTGCCGTGGTGGCCCTCCAGGCCGACCGCGTCGATGCAGGCGTCCGGTCCCCGGCCGGCGGTCATCTCGTTGAGGGTGTCGAGCACGTCGACGTCCTCGTAGTTGATCGTCTCGGCGTCGGTGTGCTCCGCGGCGAGCCGCAGCCGGTACGGGAACCGGTCGATGACGATCACCCGCTCCGCGCCGAGCAGCCGGGCGCTGGCCGCGGCGAGCAGCCCCACCGGTCCCGCGCCCCAGATCGCGATGACCTGACCGGGCTTGATGTCGCACATCTCGGCGCCCATGTAACCGGTCGGGAAGACGTCGGCGAGCATGACGGCCTGGTCGTCGGGGATCTCGTCGGGCACCTTGAGGGGGCCGACGTCGGCGAACGGCACCCGCGCGTACTCGGCCTGTCCGCCCGCGTACCCGCCGAGCAGGTGGGAGTAGCCGAAGATGCCGGCCGGCGAGTGGCCCATGATCTTCTCGGCGATTCCGGCGTTGGGGTTGGAGTTCTCGCACACCGAGTAGAGGCCGCGTTGGCAGGAGGAGCAGTGCCCGCAGGCGATCGGGAACGGCACCACGACCCGGTCGCCGGGTTTGAGGTTGCGCACCTGCGGACCGACCTCCACCACCTCGCCCATGAACTCGTGGCCGAGGATGTCGCCCTTGCGCATCGCGGGGATGTAACCGTGGTAAAGGTGCAGGTCGGAGCCGCAGATGGCGGTGGTGCTGACCCGGACGATCGCGTCGCGGGCGTTCATGATCGTCGGATCGGGTACGTCGATCACCTTGACGGTGTCGGCGCCCATCCAGGCGGTGGCCTTCATTCCTCGTCCTCTCGACGAACGGTCAGCGACGGGACCGCGGGAGCGGCTGCGCGGGCCGCTGCATGGCCTGCTGGCGTACGGAGATGCCGTTCGGGCTGCCGTCGGAGCGGACCACCTCGCCGGCCTCCAGCACCTGCTTGAACCGGCGCAGGTCGTCGCGGACCTGCTGCTCGGGCTCCTCGCCGAAGAGCTTCGCGACCGCCCGACCGAGCGCGCCGGCGGGGGGCGCGTAGCGCAGTTGCACCCGGACCTCGGTGCCCCGGTCGCCCGGGGCGGGCACGAACGCGACCCGGCCGGCGTTGGCCACCCGACTGCCGGGCAGCGACCGCCAGGTGATCGACCTGTTCGGCTGATCGTCGATGATCTCGGCGTCCCACTCGACGTGACGGCCGGCGGGTCCACGGGCGACCCAGTGCGAGCGGCGCAGGTCGTCGGCGCGTACGGATTCCAGGTGCGCCATGAACCGGGGCAGGTTCTCCATGTCGCGCCAGAACCGGTACGCCTCGGCAGGCGACCGGTTGACCGTCACCGCGATCTCCATCCGGATCACCCGTGCCCGCGCCCGGAGCGCCCGTCCGCTGGCGATGGCGGTGGCGAGGTCCAGGGCGGTGATGCCGGCGATCGCGGCGGTGGTCAGGGCCGGGCGTCGTCGTCGTTCACCCCGTCGGTCGGCCATCGCCCGGCCCAGCAGGGTGAGGTCGAGCGCGTCACCGGCCACGCGGGTCCAGGCCCAGCCGACGGGGCGGCGGCCGCTGAGCAGGCCGACGCCATGCACCAGTTCGCGTGCGCCGACGGCTCCGATGACCGCCTGCGCCGCCGGGGAGTCGTCCACCCCGGCCAGTCGCGCGAGGGGCCGCGGCGCGGCCAGCGCGCCCACGCCCAGGGCGAGGCTCAGCAGGCCCAGGGCCCTCGGCAGGATCGGCGACGCCGGCCCGTCCAACTCCGGCAGGAGCACGGTCTCGACTCGGCTCATGTCCGGTCCCTTCCGGTAGGCGGCGCCGCCGGTCCGGCGGGTAGCGGTGTCCGCCCTGGTGACGGTATGCGGTAGTTGTGGACTGTGCGCCCGGTTCGGGCAGAACACCGGCGCCCGTAGCGCACGCTGCGCCCTCAGTCAGCATCGCGACATTTAACGATTTGAATCAGTGGCGAATCGTTACGTTCTGCTGCGCTGCGACTGCTCGTACGCCCCGCCGGTGTGGCACCGCGACGCCCCCGACTTCCCTGCACGTCCGGCGGACGCCTCTGGTGGTCGACTTCGACCTGGGGTGACCCGTGTCCCGGCGACGACAGCGCGCCCCTGTCGGCCGCAGCGTTAAGAATGACCCGCAGCGGGTAGCCGTCATCCGCTTCTGCCCGGGCCCGGGGAGGTGGGATGACGGCGACCAGCGAATTCTTCGAGCGGCTGGCCGCCGCGTGCCGCGATCCGCGGTTCAGCAAGGTGTGCGGAAGCGTCCGCTTCGACATCCGCGACGGCGACGACCTGGAGCAGTGGCTGCTGGTCATCGACCACGGCGAGCTGCGGGTGGCGCAGAGCGGCGAGCCCGCCACCACCGTGATCAGGGTGTCGGGGCAGGTCGCGGAGGCGATGGCGCGAGGTGAGGTGAACGGGCTGGCGGCGATCGAGCGTGGCGAGATCCTGGTCGACGGCGACCTCGCCCTGGCGTTGCGCGTTGGGCGGCTGTTCCCCCGCGCGGGTCAGAGTGATGCGGGGCCAGACCAGCCGACGACGACCAGTGCGCCGTGAGGGACATCCCCGGCACGGTGTCGTGCATCGACGGCAACACGTTCATCGTGTCCGACGCCAGTGGCGACGTGGAGTCCTCCCCCGCCACCCCCGTCGGGCTGTTCGCCGCCGACACGCGCTTCCTGTCCCGCTGGGTGCTCACCGTCAACGGGGAGCGGCTGACCGCCCTGTCGGTGGACGACAGCCAGTACTACGAGGTGACGTTCTTCGTGGTGCCGGGCGGCGCTGTCGACTACGTGGAGGCGGACGTGTCCGCGATCCGGCGGCGACGCATCGGCCCGGACCTGACCGAGACGCTGACGATCTTCAACTACGGCCAGGGGGTTGTGGACCTCGACGTACGCCTGGAGGTGGAGGCCGACTTCGCCGACATCTTCGAGATCAAGTTCGACATCCAGGACAAGGCGGGCAGCTACTACACCGACGTGGAGCCGAACGGGTTGCGGGTCGGCTATCGGCGTGGGACGTACCGGCGTGAGGTCGTGGTGTCGACGAGCGAGTCCGCCACCATCGACGCGCGCGGCCTGCGGTTCGCGGTGCGGTTGCGACCCGGGGAGCAGTGGGACACCCGCCTGCACGTGCTCATGCGGGCGCTGCGACCGGACGGCGCCGACCTGCGTGACCCCCTGCGGGCTCAGCGCCCGGACGAGTCGACCCTGCCGGACAGCGTCCGCGAGTGGGTGGCGCAGGCGCCGACGCTGGACACCGAGAGCGCCACGCTCCAACAGGTGTACCACCGCAGCCTGGTGGACCTCGCGGCGCTGCGCTTCGCGCCGCTGTCGCTCGGCGGAGCGGCCGTACCCGCGGCCGGGCTCCCGTGGTTCATGACCCTGTTCGGTCGGGACAGCCTGCTGACCTGCCTCCAGACGCTGGCCGTCACCCCGTCGCTGGCCCCGCCGACCCTGCGGATCCTCGCCTCGTTGCAGGGCGCCCGGACCGACGACGTCCTGGAGGAGGATCCCGGCCGGATCCTGCACGAGCTGCGCTACGGGGAGTCGGCCGCCTTCGAGGAGCAGCCGCACTCGCCCTACTACGGCACCGTCGACGCGTCACCCCTGTTCGTGGTGCTGCTCGACGAGTACGAGCGGTGGAGCGGCGACACCGCGCTGGTGATGGAGTTGGAGCAGGAGGCGCGCGCGGCCCTGGCCTGGATCGACACGTACGCGGACCTGACGTCGACCGGCTACGTCTGGTACCAGCGACGCAACCGGGCCACCGGCCTGGACAACCAGTGCTGGAAGGACTCCTGGGACAGCATCTCCTACGCCGACGGCAGGCTCCCCGGCTTCCCGAGGGCCACGTGCGAGACCCAGGGGTACGCCTACGACGCCAAGCTCCGCGGCGCGCGGCTGGCGCGTACCTTCTGGGGCGACCCCGACTACGCCGAGCGGCTGGAACGCGAGGCGGCGGCGCTGTACGACCGCTTCAACCGCGACTTCTGGCTCGACGACCGCGGCTACTACGCCCTCGCGCTCGACCACGACGGGACGCCCGTCGACAGCCTCTCCTCGAACATCGGCCACCTGCTGTGGAGCGGCATCGTCGCGCCCGAGCGGGCCGCGCGGGTCGTCGAGCACCTGATGGGCCCGGCGCTCTTCTCCGGCTGGGGTGTGCGGACCTTCGCCGAGGGGCAGAGCCGCTACAACCCGCTCGGCTACCACAACGGCACGGTCTGGCCGTTCGACAACTCGTTCATCGCCTGGGGCCTGCGTCGCTACGGGTTCCTCAGAGAGGCGGGACGCATCGCCGAGGGCATCCTGTCCGCCGCGACCTACTTCCAGGGGCGACTGCCCGAGGCGTTCGGTGGCTTCGACCGCAGCACCACCCGGTATCCGGTGCGGTATCCCACCGCCGGCAGCCCGCAGGCCTGGTCCAGTGGGACACCGATGCTGCTGCTGCGCACCATGCTCGGCCTCGAACCGCACGAGGAACACCTGGCCGTGAATCCCGCGCTGCCGTCGGCCTTCGACCGGATCGCGCTGCTGGACATCCCCGGTCGCTGGGGCCGCGTCGACGCGTACGCCCGCCACCGCCCGGACCGGAACTAGTCCTTCGGCGTGGTCCCGGCGCTGGTGTGCAGGACGGCGCGGGCCTGTTCGGCGGCGCGGGTGATGCTCTCGCTGATGAAGTCGAGGAAGCGGGCGATGTTCTCCAGGCGGGCGGCGGCGGGGGTGCCCGGCCCGAGGACGGCGACGCCCTCCCGTGCCGTCGCGACGAGCTGGTCGTTGGCGCGGGCGCTGGCGATCGTCGCCTGGTAGAAGAGTTCGCTGTCGACGAGGTAGCGGTCGCGGCGGCGCTCGTCGCGCTCCCGGCGTACGAGACTCTGACTCTCCAGGAAGCTGATCGCCTTGGAGATGGACGCCGGGCTGACCGACAGGCGGTGGGCCAGCTCGGACGCGGTGAGGCTGCCCGTGTCGGTGGTGAACAGGCAGGTCAGCACCCGGGCCCCCATCTTGTTCAGGCCCGTCGCCATGAGGACGGTCGTGAACGTCTCCTCGTACTCGGCGACGGCCCCGGCGTCGCGGCCGTGCGCGAGCGGGGCTGATTCGGCGGCGCGGGCGGCGGCGGGCGCACGCCGACGGGAGCGGCGTTCGGTGGCACGGTGGGCCAGGTCGGCGCGGTAGGCGTTCGGACCGCCGTTGCGCAGCACCTCGCGGGTGATCGTGGAGGTCGGACGGTCGAGACGTCGGGCGATCTCGGCGTACGACAGGCTGTCGGCCAGCCCGGACGCGATCTGCTGACGTTCCTGCTGGGTGAGCCTGCCTCCCGGCACGGTGGTCTCCTCGTGGTGGTCTCGTCCGTGGCCGCCACCATAGCGTTCACCGGCAGCCAATTGCAACGGCGGCAGGGCACGTCGTTGCCTTATCCGGCAGATCATTGCAACACTTGTAGGGCTTCTAGCTGCTAGTACGCGAGGTTTACGCAACACGGATGTTGCCGAGAACTGGAAAGCAACGTAGCGTTTCCGATATCAGAAACACCGGAACGACCATCGGAGAACACCGTGCAGAACTTCGCCACCCCGTCCCCCATCACCGCCGTCCTGGACATCCCCGCCGGGCGCGTCCAGTTCATCGCCGCCGACCGCGCCGACACCACCGTCGAGGTCCGTCCGGCCGACGCCGGCCGGGCCCGCGACACCCGGGCCGCGGAACACACCACCATCGCGTACGCGGACGGCGTCCTGCGGGTCACGACCGCGTCCCCCGCCAACCAGCTCCTGGGTGCCTCCGGCTCGGTGGAGGTCACCGTCCAGCTACCCGCCGACTCCCGCGTCGAGGTCAAGGCCGCCAGCGCCGAGCTGCGCGGCGTCGGACGCCTCGGCGCCGTCACCGTGGACGGCGCGTACCGCCACATCAAGATCGACGAGGCGGCGAGCGTGCGCCTCACCGCGATCGACGGCACCGTCGAGGTCGGCCGGCTCACCGGGCCCGCCGAGATCAGCACCGAGCGGGGCGACATCCTCGTCGGCGAGGCGACGCGCGGCAGGGTCGCGCTGCGTACCCGCTCGGGCGACATCTCGGTCGCCGCCGCCACCGGCGTCTCGGCCTCCCTGGACGCGGGCACCGACCGGGGCCGCGTCAGCAACGCCCTGACCAACCACGGCAGCGCCGACCTCGACATCCACGCCACCACCTCGCTCGGCGACATCACCGCCCGCAGCCTCTGACCCCCCAACCCCCAAGGAGTACGACCATGACGACCAACAACCCCTCCCCGACCCGTTCGGCCTGGACCGGCATGGTGCCGGTCGACGACACCGCCCTGGCCGTCACCGACACCGGCGGCGCGGGCGTCCCGGTGGTCTACCTCAACGGCCAGTTCGCCACCCAGGGATACTGGCGGAACGTCATCACCGACCTGGGCGCCGGATGGCGGCACATCACCTACGACGAGCGCGCCCGCGGCAGGAAATCGGGACGCTCGGCGGACTACTCGTTCGAGGCGGCCATGCGGGACGTCGACGCCGTCCTCGCGGCCCGAGGCGTGCAGCGGGCTCTGCTCGTCGGCTGGTCGTACGGCGCTGTCGTCGGCGCCCACTGGGCCCACCGCAACCCCGACCGCACAATCGGCGCGGTCCTGGTCGACGGCGCGTTCCCGCACGACTGGCTGGACGAGGCCATGGAGCAGCGCATCCGCAAGCTGTTCCGGCGCATGGGCTGGTTCACGCCACTGCTGCGTCCGACCGGCCTGACCCCGCGCATGACGGCACACCAGCAGGCCGAGAGCAACATCGAGCTGGGGCGGCTCTCCCGGGAACGCGAGCTGGGTCCGGTGCTCGACGCCATCACCGTCCCCGTGCGGTACGTCGTCGCCTCGGGAACGTCCCTCGGCAGCAAGGGTGACGAGCAGGAACGCATCCGCACCAGCCTCGACGCGGTGACCGCCCGCAACCCGAACATCCAGGTCCACGCGAAGGTCGCCAGCAACCACGGCGCGATCCTCAAGAAGGACTTCGCGGCCGTCGCCCAGGCCGTACGCGAGGTAGCCGCCCTCGACAGCACCCACCGCTGACGCACCACTCAGAAACGCGACACCGCACTGTGGAGATCCACTGGTAAGAATGGGGCAACCGCCTCACATTCGGGAGATCATCGTGCCTCGTACCCCCCTGTCCCGCCGAGCACTGCTCGCCGCTGGCGGCGCGACCGCCGTCGCCATCGGCGCGGCGGCGGCGAGCCCGACCGCCGCCGCCGCGGCGGCACCGACCGACGACCCGGTCGGCACGCCCGCCGAGGCGCTGCGTCGGCTGCTCGCCGGCAACCACCGCTTCACCACCGGTCACGGCCGGCACCCGCACCAGGGCCTGGCCGACCTGCACCGCCTCGCCGCCGGCCAGCACCCGTTCGCCATCACGGTCGGCTGCGCGGACTCCCGGGTGGCACCCGAGGTGCTGTTCGACCAGGGTCTCGGTGACCTGTTCGACAACCGGGTGGCCGGCAACATCGTCGACGACCTGCTGCTGGGCAGCGCCGAGTTCGCCGTGGAGGAGTTCGGCAGCCTGCTGATCGTCGTCCTCGGGCACGAACGCTGCGGCGCGATCACCGCCACCATCGACGCCATCCGCACCGGCGGCACCGCTCCCGGGCACATCGGCGCCATCGTCGACAGCCTGCGGCCGATCATCGAGCCGGTGCTGGACCAGCCCGGCGACCCGGTGGAGAACGCGGTCCGCGCCAACATCGCCGCCCAGGTGCGGGCGCTTCCGTCGCGCAGTCCGATCATCGCCGAGAAGGTGCGCCAGGGCGCGCTGCGGGTCGTGGGCGCCCGCTACGACCTGGACAACGGACGGGTCTCACTGGTCGCCTGACGACATCCCCTCCCCCCGGCCGCCCGTCCGTCCGTCCACGGGCGGCCGGGTCGGTGAACGCCTCGCTGCGTCAGGGGAGGTGGACGTCAGCGGGGCCGTTGACGGTCTCGCCCCGCCAGTCGGGCCATCAGGTCCTGGTACCCCCGCGCCCGGTCAGCCGCTTTCGGGGACAGCGTGTCGGCACCCATCCTCGCGTACTCCTCCCGCTCGGTCGCGGCGGCCAGCGCGCCGACGGCCGCCTGGTACGCGCGCTCCTGTTCGCGGTGGCGTTCGTGCCAGTAGCGCCTGGACCTGCCGGCGAGGTAGAACCCCGTCGCGACGCAGCCGAACGTGACGAGCACCAGGAACAGGAACGCCACCGCCTCCTCGAACGAGGGCAGTGGCCCCGCCCGGCCGAGGGACTGTCTCAGGTGCCGGTCGTCCCGGGCGTCGAGATAGTCGGCAGCGCCAGCGCCCGCCAGAACAAGGAACATCGCGAAGGCCATGGCCCGGAGCAGCAGTCCGTACCGGGACCGGTCGATCCATGCCGTGGGTGAGGCCGGCAACGCCCCGTACGCCCCACCCAGCCGGAACGCGGCCACTCCGAGCACGAAGGCGGCGGCCAGCCCGCCCGCCAGAAGCTGAACGCTCAGGATCCCCGCTACCCGAGGATCGAACCAGCCCCGTACCAGCCAGGTGACGAGGACGAGGACGCCGGTCCAGCCACCGACGAACACCAGCGCCCGCCGCACCGCCGCCACACGAGCCGCCGGGGCGGTCCGGTCCGCCTCGGAGGTCCGCCACCTGCCGATCTCCTCCTGCGCGGCACGACGGTCGTCGGCGGCCCGGCGTTGCTCCGCCTCCCGCCGGGTGCGCTCTTCGGCACGCCGTGCGTCCTCTGCCCGTCGCCGGGCGCGCTCGTCAGGGCCGACGAAGGGCGACAGCAGGACGGGACGGCCCCGCTGGCGCAGCGGGTGCCGCAGTGGCAGATCGGCGGGCGCCCGCCATCCGAGGTCCGTGCCGAGCACCACCCGCAATCCACCGACCAGCCGGTCCGGCAGGAGCGTCGCGACGCGGGAGGCGTCGCGCCGGTCGTCCAGCCCGTCCACGACCAGCACCAGACGCTCTCCCCGCCGCTCACACGCCTGGGCCGCGTCGGTGTAACGGCTCAGTAGGTGCGCCTCGCCGGTGGCCCCGGTGAGATGCCCCGGCATGAAACCGTCGGTCAGCTCGACGAGCTGCTCCAACACCACGTCGAGGAACGCGGCACGGGTCTCCCCCGCGGAGCGGCCGGCGACGGCGAAGTACGACACCACCCGCACGCCCGGCGGAGGGTGCAGGACAAACCAGGCCAGCAGCGCCGTCATTCCGGTGCCCCGGGCCGCCTCCCAGCGCAGGTACGCGTCCGGCCCGTCACCGGCGCAGAAGGCCGCCAGGCGAGCCAGTTCGGCGTCCCGGTCGAGCAGGTCCGCCGGGGCGATCCGGTGGACCTCGGCCAGGTACGCCGACCGTACGACCGGGCCGAAGTTGTTGTACTGGAAGTTGTGGTCGCCGAACTGCATGCCCCGCGCCTGGCGGGCGTCGACGTCGCGCCATCGGTTGTCCTCCGGCTGCCCGCTCTCGCCCATCTGCCCGGCTGCCTCAGTTGAAGGTGTTGTTCTGGGTGCTGGAATCGCCGAACAGGACGCCATTCGCCCCGCGCAGATCGACCTGCCCGATCCGGGCGCGCGCCCCGGCGGCCGCCGCTTGCGCCAGCAGGTCCCGCGCGAGACGGAGGATCTGCTCGTCCCGGTCGACGCCCGCGCGGGTGAGATCCTCGACGAGGCGTACCTGCCAGCCGCCGGAATCGGTGCCCTCGGCCTCCAACAACCGCAGCGCATCCTGGCCGTCCCCGGTCAGCCGACGCCACACCATGCCTCGGAAGGTTTCGGCGGCGTCGCGGACGACCGCGCTGGTCGCGTCGGTGACACCCGACGACGCGCCGAGCGCCAGGGCGGCCACGAGCAGTTCCACACCATCCACGCATGCCTCCGTCATCGACGCCATCGATGGTCCTATTGCACCACCTGGCCACCACACACGGACACCCGCGCGGCCTCCCGACCCGCAGTCGTCTTCACGATTATCGATCGTTATATCCGTAGCGCCCAATAGTGACCCGCTGCCGCTGAGGAATTCTGATCATGCGTCGACGCCTGGCCGCTCTGCTGTCCGTACCGCTGCTCGCCCTGCCCACCGCCTGCGCCGCCGCATCGCCGACGACACCACAGTCGCCGCCAGCCCTCACTACGCCGGCACCCGCGCAGTCGTACTGGCCGGTCCAGGACGTATTGATGGCCGCCGCCGGAACTGTGGAAACCCATGCCGCCCGGAACTGGTCACGGGCCTACACCTCGGTCAGTCTTGACGTACCCGGAGGGGTGCTGCTCGTGCACCGCGTCCCCACCCCCGGCTTCGACGCCGAGATCCGCCCGCTGGCGCGAGGGGTGACGGTGCGCTTCGTCGACGCGGCTTACTCCGCGCGGACGTTGGACGGATGGTTCGAACGGGTCCAGGCCGACATGGACTACTGGCGACGTCAGGGGGTCATGATCCACAGCCTGTGGTGGAACGGTGAGGGCTCGACCGGCCGGTGCCTGACCGCGGAGGTGGGCAACCCACAGCGCGACGCTGTCCTCATCACCAGGCACTACGCCGACGTGTCCATCTGCGTCCGCCAAGGATGGCCCGCGGAGCCGCTCACCGCGAACTGACCGACCGCAGCTAGGGTGCGGTCATGGTCGATCGGCGTCAGGTGATGAACTTCCGCGTCCGGGCACAGCAGCTCGACCGGGACAACGGCGCGCTCGCCGACACCGCCGTCCTGGACCTGGGCGTGCAGAACACCGGGCCGGACGGTGCCCGCTGGGCGCTCGCCATCCGTGGCGTCGACGTGACCGCGTTGTCCGACGCCGACGTGGTCCTGCTGTGGACGGTGCGGGGCGCCCCGCACCTCTACCGCCGGGCCGACGTCGGGCGCGTGGTGGCGGCGGTCGAGCCCTTCTCCGACGCCGATGCCGGCAAGCGCATCTACGACGCTTCGAAGCCGTTGAAGGCCGCCGGCATCGCCAACCTCGCCGCTCTCGACGAGGTGGCCGCCGGCATGCGGGCGATCGTCACTACGCCCACGGTCAAGGGGGACGTCTCCGGCCGCCTGGCGACGATGCTGCCCGAGCCGTACCTGCGGTTCTGCCGGCCGTGCGACGCCACGCACCTCTACGAGATGCCGTTCCGGCTCGCCGCCGCGCGGGCCGGGTTGGAGTTGCAGCTCGACACCTCGCCTCCGATCCTGCGACGCATCGTCGGGTTTCGAAAGGCAGCCACTTCCGGCGACCGGTTCGACCTGATCCGCGCGTACCTGCGTCTGCTCGGCCCGGCCACTCCGAAGCAGGTGGCCGACTACCTCGACGCCCCGGTCAAGGACGTGAAGGCGAGGTGGCCCGACGACGTGGTCGAGGTGACGGTCGACGGCGAGACGCGCTGGCTGCTGGCCGCCGACGAGGAGTCGTTGGGGTCGGGCAGTGTCAGCACCGTCCGCCTTCTCGGCCCGTTCGACCTGTTCCTCCAGGCGAAGGACCGGGCGACGCTGGTGGCCGACGCCGCCCACGCGAAGGAGTTGTGGCCGGTGCTGGGTCGCCCGGGCGCGGTCCTGGTCGACGGCGACATCGTGGGCACCTGGCGTCCCCGCAAGGCCGGCACGTCGTTCACGGTCGCGGTCCAGCCCTGGCGGAGGCTTTCGGCCGGCGCCCGCGACGCCATCACCGCGCAGGCCGAACGCCTCGCCACGCACCGGTCCACCACTC
This sequence comes from Micromonospora sp. NPDC005172, assembly GCF_040608555.1. Taxonomy (NCBI): domain Bacteria; kingdom Bacillati; phylum Actinomycetota; class Actinomycetes; order Micromonosporales; family Micromonosporaceae; genus Micromonospora; species Micromonospora sp. NPDC005172. The sequence goes on along the minus strand of NZ_JBEXIL010000016.1, from coordinate 39,899 downwards.
TGGCCGGCCTCGACTTCGCCGGCTAGAGACAGCGGAGCCGGCATCAGGCGTTCAGCGCCGCGCCCGCGTACGCCGGTAGTAGGACCAGCCGGCGAGCGGCAACGCGATCGCCCAGGCCACGAGCAGTGGGAGGCCGATCAGGACACCCGTCGGGGTGAAGATGTCCTGCTCGCTGGTCTCGGCGAGGTCGGCGGCGAACTGCCAGGGCAGGGTCAGCGAATAGCCGATCATCAGGGCGGAGCCCAGCACCGTCGGAGTCAGCGGCACCCACGGCGGCACCTGGTGGCCACGCAGCCAGGGCACCCACCGGGGGAAGGTACGCCCCCAGTCACTGATCAGGCCGAGCGCCAGGACTCCCCCGAGCCCGGCGAGGACGCACAGCAGACCCAGGTAGAACGCCCCCGCCGGCAGGCCCAGGAACCCGTCGACGGGGTGGTCACCGACGCCGGGCCCGCGACCGTGGTACCACTCCTCGAACGGTTCGGCGTGCGCGAACAGCGGGATGCCGAGGATCCAGGAAACGTGCAGCGGGATGAAGCCCAGCACGGGCGCGATCCACGCCACGTGACCGGCTCGGCGTGCCCACGGCGGCGGCTGCGATGCTTCCAGGCTCTGGTTCACGGTCGTCACTCCGTATCGATGCGGTGGTTCCCTCCGGTCCCACACTGCGCCACCGGCGTGCCGGGCGGATCCCCGCGCGGAGGGAGCCGTGTCCCTGCCTCCGGGGAGGTCGCTCGCCAGCGTCGACGTCACCCGCTCGAGTTCGCGCCGGTCCCTGCCGTCCTTCCGATCGTCAGCCGCCGTAGCACCCACTCGGCCGGCCCGTACCGGTGCTGGCGCAGCCACCACGCGCTCACCGCGAGCTGCACCGCGTAGCTCAGCACTGCCAGCCCGGTCGTCCCGACCGGCGACACGCTGCCGGCCAGACCGAGCCCGATCCCGGTGAAGATGAGCAGCCCCAGCAGCGACTGCCCCAGATAGTTGGTGAGCGCGATCCGCCCCGCCGGTGCGAGGGCCGACCGCACGAAACCCCACCGTGGGCTGTGCATCATCCGCAGCAGGGTGGCCACGTACGCAGCCGTCAGCAGCGGCGCGGTCGCCGCGCTCACGCTCACGGCCAGTGGCTCGCCGTTGCCGCCGCCCAGCGCGTACAGCACACCGCCCGCGATCCCCACGGGGAAGCCGACCCACTGGATCCGCCGTAGCGCCGGCTCGTGACCGCTGACACCGGCGAGGAGCCGTCGTCGGCCGGCAACCATGCCGAGTAGGAACATCGCCAGCGCCGTCGGCCCCTGGAACGTCGCGGACTGGAGCACCAGGAGGGGCAGCCCGGAGAGGTGGTGGCCAATGACGTCGCCCCACCCACCGAGCATCGCGGCCGTCGCCTTCTCGGCGTTGGCCATTGCCTCGGCGCGGGTCGGCAGGAACGCCGCGGAGTTCACGAAGAACCCGCTGGCCAGCAGGCTGAGCAGCACGATCCCGTAGAGCAGGCTGGCGACGCGCAGCACCGTCCGGTCGCGGACCCGGCGCATGGCGAGCAGGACCACACCGACCACCGCGTAGGTCATCAGGATGTCGCCGCTGTACAGGAGGACGGTGTGCAGGGCGCCGAGGATGAGGAGGCCGGCGATCCGGCGCAGCATCCGCGGTCCGAACGCGGCGCCCGCGCGCTCTGCGGCCTTCATCTGCAGGGTGAAGCTGTACCCGAACAGGAACGAGAAGAGGATGTAGAACTTCATGTCGACGAACACCGCTGACAGGAGCCGCGCCGCGTCGTCGAGGACCGACGAGAACGCCGGATCGGTGGTCAGGTTGCCCGGGTAACCGGAGGCCATGAAGGTGATGTTCACGACGAAGATCCCGAGCAGCGCGAAGCCCCGCAGCGCGTCGACGTCGTGCAGGCGCTGCTCGGCGGGTGCCCGACTCGTCGTGGCGCGGTCCGCGCCCGCTGACACGTCCATATGCTTCTCCTTCGTCCGGCCCGACGACAGGCTTAATGTACAGGAGATACTATCCATGGGACACGAACTGCCGTCAATGGCCGACGAGGTGCCCGCCGACCTGGCGCGGCTCTGGCGACTGTCGACGTCCGCACGCCGAGGCCGGCCCGCCGAACTCGACGTCGACCGGATCGTCGGGGCCGCGGTGGACCTGGCGGATCACGAAGGCCTGGACGGAGTGACCCTGCAGAAGGTCGCGCAGACTCTCGGCTTCACCAAGATGGCGCTGTATCGGCACGTGGGCTCGAAGGAGGAACTCCTCGAACTGATGGCCGACCACGCCTACGGGCCCGCCCCCCGGCTGGACGCGGACGTCTGGCGCGACGGCGTACACCTGTGGGCGGCGGCGATCCGCGCCCGGTACGCCGAGCACCCGTGGCTCGTGGAGGTACCGGTCGCCGGCCCGCCCCGGGGGCCGAACGCCATCGACTGGATGGACGCGTTCCTGCGGGCCCTGCACGACACCGGCCTGGACCCGAGGACGAAGGCCGGCGTCCTCGTGGTCGTCAGCGGTTACGTACGCAACGCGATCCTGCAGGGCCGACAGATGGCCGAGGGCCGCAGCGGCACCGGGCTCAGCCAGGCGGACGTCGAGCGGGACTACGGCCGAGCCCTCGCCGCGCTCGTGCACCCGGAGCGCTTCCCCGAGGCCGCCCCCATGTTTGCGGTGGGCGCGTTCGAGAGTGAAGCGGGCGAGGACCCGGAGGATCAGGACTTCGTCTTCGGCCTCGACCTGATTCTCGACGGCGTCGAGGTCGCCATCGCGCGGCGCACCCGCTGACGGGCGACGGGCGTCACGCGGCGGCGGCTGCCCGGCCCACCGGGAACCGTACGCCGGTGAGGTCCTCCGAGACGGCCCAGAGGCGCTGCTGCACGCTCAGGTCGTAGGAGTCGGGGCTGGAGGTGACCAGCTTCGGGTGGCCGCGCGTCTCGCCCACGCCGTCGGGGCCGTAGTACTGCCCGCCGAGGACTGACGGGTCGGTGGCGGCCCGCAGGGTGGGCAGCGCACCCGACGCCGCAGGCTGGGTGATCACCGGGGCGAGCAGGGTGATCGGCGCGCGGACGATCGCCGGGGAGTTACGGACCAGCTCGGTGTCGGAGACGCCCGGGTGCGCGGCCACCGCGACGGTGGTGCCGTGCGGGGCGAGCCGGCGCTGCAACTCGTAGGTGAACATCAGGTTGGCGAGCTTCGACTGGCCGTAGGCGGCGACCCGACTGTACGACCGCTCCCACTGGAGGTCGTCGAATCCGATGGCGGCGCGGATGCGGTGGCCGACGCTGCTGACCGTGACGACCCGCGACCCGGGCACCGGCAGCAGCAGGTCCAGCAGCAGGCCGGTGAGCGCGAAGTGGCCCAGGTGGTTGGTGCCGAACTGCATCTCGAACCCGTCGCGGGTGGTCTGCTTCGGCGTGTACATCACGCCGGCGTTGTTGATCAGCAGGTCGATCCGCGGGTGGGTGGCGCGCAGGCCGGCTGCGGCGGCGCGCACGGACTCCAGCGAGGTCAGATCCAGTTCCTGTACGGAGACGTCACCGTTCATCCGGGCGGCGGCCCGCTTGCCCTTCTCGGTGTCGCGCACGGCCAGCACGACCGACGCCCCGCGCTCGGCGAGGAGCCGGGCGGTCTCGAAGCCCAGCCCGGTGTTGGACCCGGTGACCACTGCCACCCGGCCGTCCTGGCGCGGAATCTGCTGCTCGGTCCACTTCATCTCAGGCTCCCAATGTACCGCCGGTAAGTTATAGTCAAAAGGTAATGTACCGCCGGTACGCTGTCAAGAGACCGGCGGTACCTAAGTTAGGGTGGCGGTCATGACGTTCCAGCGGGCGCGCAACGAGGAGCAGCGCGCGGTCCGACGCCAGGCGATCCTGGAGACGGCCTCGGCGATGCTCGACGAGATGCCGGTGACCGACGTGACCCTCAACGAGCTGAGCCGTCGGGTCGGTCTGGCCAAGACGGCGGTGCTGCGTTATTTCGAGTCCCGCGAGGCGGTGCTGCTCGACCTTTTGGACGACCGGACGACGACCTGGCTGGCCGAGCTGGAGCAGGAGTTGGCCCAGGGCGTCGACCCGACCCGGTCGGCGCTGGACCGGGCCGAGCAGGTGGCCGACGTACTCAGCCGGTCGCTCGCCGCCGAGACGGTGCTCTGTGATCTCTTCGGCGCGCAGGGCGGGGTGCTCGAACACAACGTCTCGGTGGAGGCGGTCCGCAGGCACAAGCGCGCCGCACTGGCCAACCTCGCGGTGATGGCCGACCTCGTCCGCCGGCACCTGCCCGAGGTCGGCGATCGCGCCGAGCTGTTCTGCCTCCAGATCCTGCTCGTCGGAGGCGCGTTGTCCGCCTACAGCGCACCGCCGTCGAGCCTGCTCGCCGTCTACGAGTCCGAGCCGGCGCTCGCGGTCTACCACATCGACCTGCGGACAGCCCTGCGCGTCGCGATCATCACTCCGCTCGTGGGCATCCTGCCCCGCACCTGAACTGCGCGCGCACCGGAAATCCGAAGCGGAACCGGATGGCCAGGAAGCTGCCAGCGGTCTATCGTGGCCGGTCATGCTGTCAAACGAACAGATCATCGGACGGGCCCTGGACCGGATCGAGGCAGGGTACGTCTTCCCTGCCAAGGTCGTGGACATCGATGCCGCGATCCGACGCCGTCTCGCGGAAGGCGAGTACGACGACCTGGACGGGCCGGTGCTCTGCGAGACGGTGACCGCCCACCTTCAGCAGGTGTGCCCGGACAGGCATCTGCGGCTGCTGTGGTCGGACCAGCCGCAGTCGCTGGACCCGGCGGACGAGGACGGGGGCAAGGCGGCCTTCCTCGCGCTGCTTCGCGCGGAGAACCAGGGAATCCGCCGGGTCGAGCAGGTGGACGGGAAGGTCGGGCTCATCGACGTGCGGCGCATCGCGTACGCCGACGAGGCCGCGCACACGATCGGCGCGGCCATGCAGCTGGTCGCCCTCAGCTCGGCGCTCGTCCTGGACCTACGCGCGTGCGTCGGCGGAGCGCCGGAGGGAGCCGCGATGTGGTGCAGCTACTTCTTCAGCGACGATCAGGTGCACCTCAACGACTTCTACGAGCGTTCCACCGGTGCCACCCGCCAGTTCTGGACCGCCGCGCACCTTCCTGCCCCGCGCTACGTGGACCGCCCGGTTTATGTGCTCACCAGCGCGGCGACGTTCTCCGGGGGTGAGGACGTCGCGTACACCCTCCAGGCGCACGGTCGAGCTGTCGTCGTCGGTGAGACGACACGGGGCGGCGCGCATCCGACGGCCCGCCACCCGGTCACCGAACACATCCTGGTGACCGTCCCGACCGCCCGCACCATCAACAGCGTCACCGGCTCCAACTGGGAGGGCGTCGGAGTGGTCCCCGACGTACCCGTGCCGGCCGACCAGGCACTCGACACGGCCCTCAAGGCCATCGCGAACGCCTAGACGAATATTCCTGACCCTTGCTGGGGCGGTGACCCTCGGTCACCTCCGTGGGTGCGGATGCGGCGAAAGGGGTATACCTCAGAGTCATATTCATACCTCTGAGGTATACCGCTCACGAGCACATCGACACGGTGGGCAGCCACAGTGGGAGGGCTCCGCGCCCGAGCAGCTTGCGGTCGTGCTCGGTCGGTGATCGGATGCCGTCATGCCGGGGACCTGGCGTACGTCCTCGATCTCGTATCGGGCCGCCGACGGCAGCGAGTTGCCCCTGCTGGTCGTCGAGCCGGACGGCCTGCCGCCGCGCGCCGGCATCGTCCTGTTCCACGGCGGCGCCCTGCGCGGTGGATCGCCCGACGGGCTCGGTCCGCACTGCCGCGCGTTGGCGTCGCGGGGAATCGTCGCGGTCTCGGCCGGGTACCGGCTGCTCGATCGTGGCGCGGTCAGCATCGACGACTGCCTCGCCGACGTGCGCCGCGCGGTCGCGCGGTTCGGCCGACTGGCCGCGTCGCGCGGACTCGAAGCGTCGCAGCTGGCCTCGGGCGGCAGCTCGGCCGGCGCTCACCTGGCGATGCTGGCGGCCCTGACCCCGTCCGGCACGGCACCGGAGTCCGACGTAGCGGCCGTGGTCGCCCTCAATCCGGCGGGACTCAACCTGGGCGTCCTCGCGCCGGACGCGCAGCGCCGCCTGGAACGGCAGGTTGGCGTCGACGCGGGCAGGTTGGTCGACTATTCGCTGATCGAGTTGGTCCGGCCGGGCAGCCCGCCGATGCAGATCCACCACGGCACCCGCGACGATGTCGAGCCGATCGGCGCGGCACGGCAGTTCCGGGACGCCATGGTCCGCGCCGGCAACGAGTGCGCACTCCTGGAGTACGCGCACGCCGAGCACGGGTTCCACTATCCCGGCAGCAGCAGACACTTCGCCGGTGTCATCGACGCCACCGAGCTGTTCCTCGACGGGACAGCAACGCCCTGAACCGGAGCGGCAGCGTCCGCATTCAGGGGTTGATCAAACTCCACTCACCCTCGGAGATGACGTCGACAGTGCCATCGACCACCCTGATGGCGGTGTTGTCGTCGATGGCGTAGGTCGGGACCGGGATTTCGGACGCCCACTTCTCGATGGTGGACAGTTCGGTGTCCTCCATGTCCGGATGGTTGAGGTGCGGGTACAGCGTGAAGTCCACCAGCCCCAACGCCCGGTCGGCGTCCTGCGCCATGTCGCTGCCGTCCGGGACGAATTGCCTGTCGAATTCGGCGTCGCAGTTGTAGGGGGTGACAGCGATGCTCCCGGCGCTGACCCCCACGTAGACCGTGTCGCTCAGCGTCGGCAGGAGGTCCGCCAGGCCCGACTGGCGCAGCCAGTGGGTCAGGTACAGCACGTCGCCGCCCCAGACGAGGAGGGCATCGGCCTCCCGGACCGCCGGGACCCAGTTCTCCTCCCGGATGGTCGGCAGCGCGGTCAGCTCCAGCAACCCCAGGGACTTCCAACCCAGCTGGCACAGCGGGATGTCGGCCCGACCGTGCACTGCCTTCCACGCCCTCTCGGCCCCGCCGGGAAAGGGGTAGACGGCGGTAGGGACGAACAGGGCCGTGGCCTCGGCGATCGGCTTGCCCAGCAGGTCGACGAGCGCGTTGGAGATGCTCGGGTTGCTGATGCCGCCCGACGTGAGAAGAAACCTCATGACACCCGCTCTCCTCGCTGATCCGAGCGACACATCGCTGGATCATCCGGCGGCAGCCGACCCACCGTCAACTGGTGCCCGACGATGCCAGGCCCTGTCGCTGGTGGACGCGGTGACTCCGGGACAGGGCATCGGCGAGGCACGGGAGCATCGGCCGATCACGACAGATTAAGAAAATTAAGATCAGGATCTAGGAAGTTGAAGATTCTTAAGCTATAACTTTAGTTATGACAGAGCAGGCGATGGACTGGCAGGAACTGACCAGCCTGACGCGGGGGCAGCCGTTCGTCGTCGAACGGGTGCGCCTGGCGGGCAACGGTGTCGCGATCGAGGGCGAGTTCGAGCTGCCGCAACTGGCTCAGCTCAACGTCGAGGACCAGGTCTTCGTCACGGCGTTCGTGCGCTGCCACGGCTCGATCAAGGAGATGGAACGCATCTTCGGGGTGAGCTATCCGACGATCAAGTCACGACTCAACCGGATCACGCAGATGCTCGACTTCGTCGAGACCGACCCAGCACCCTCGCGGGCCGACATCATCGACCGGTTGCGCCGCGGTGAGATCACCGCCCAGCAGGCGTTGGCCGAGCTGGACGGCCGGCCGTGATGCCGCAGTTGGTGACCGTCAAGGTCGACCGCCCGGACCGCCGACCCCTCCGCTTCTGGGTTCCGGTGCTCCCGGTCGTACTCCTGCTCTTTCCGGTCGTGGTCCTGGTCGTGCTCGCGGCGATCGTGGCCTGCCTGGTGTTCCGCATCGGTGCGGTACGGGCACTCGGCGCCGGTTGGCGCGTCATCTCCGCGCTGCCCGGCGCCCACTTCGACATCGAGCAGGGCCGCACGGCCGTGCTCGTGGCTATCCGATAGGAGAGGTTCGAATGACCGAACAACGCAAGGACATCCTCGAGATGCTGGCCGCCGGCAAGATCACCGCCGAGGAGGCGGAGCAGCTCATCGCCGCCCTCGAACGGGATCAGGCGCCGGTGGCGGCAGGTCTCGACGCTCGCCCCAAGGGCAAGGTGAAGTACCTGCGGGTGGTGGTGGACGCCACCGACAACGGCGAGCCGTCGCGGGTCAACGTGCGGGTGCCGCTGCAACTGCTGCGGGCCGGCGTACGGCTGGCGGCGCTGGTTCCGCCGCAGGCCCTGGTCAAGGCGAACGCCTCACTCAGCGACTCGGGCGTCCCGATCGACCTGACGCAGCTCAAGCCCGAGCAGTTGGAGGCGCTCGTGGAGCACCTCGACGACGTGACCGTGGAGGTGGACTCCCCCGATGCGACAGTGCGGGTCTTCTGCGAGTAGCCGCCGTCCGAGAGGACGGCCCCTCGAGAGGGTGCTGCAACACCCTCCCGAGGCTGCGCCCGCCGCAGCAGGCACAGTGAACTGCCAACCTGAAGTCTAGCCACCGACCAGCGACCAGCGGAGGGACCACTCGCCCGGGTGGTCCCTCCGCCACGCCCGTCCGCCCGTCCGCTCGCCCGCTCGCCAAGATCCGCGCCACTTCCCTGATACTGCTGCCTCCGCCACTCGGGAGACACCAACATCCCTGATCTTGTGCGGATCTTGGGAGCGGATCAGCGTGGCGGGGATCAGGATTCGCTCTTGGCCTTGCGGCGCCGGACCCGCCGACGAGGGGTGTCGTCACCGCCGGCAAGCCGGGTGAAGGTGAGCATGTTCGCCAGCGCCACGGCGATGATCGCGAGGCCGACCTGGATCGCGAGCACGATCCAGTCCCAGCGCAGCACCCACACCCGCACGCCGGCGTCGTCGTCGACGTGCAGCGCCCTGGCGACGACAGTTCCCAGCACCGCCGAGCCGACGCCGAGGACGAACGTGGCGAAGATGCCGATCCGCTGCCTCCCCGGCAGGATGAGCCGACCGAGCAGGCCGACGAGGGCGCCGATGAGCACCGCGCCGAGATAACCGGTTACCAGCATCGCTGTCTCTCCCCTTCCAGCAGTGCCGGGATACATGCCCGGTTTTCACGTTCCCGGAAACCCCGCCCGGCCGCCGGCACCTGACCCTGGGGATCACCGGTCCTTGCGAAGCAGGAGGGTCACGGCCTTTCCATCGGCCGCGCCGAAGGTGCCGTCGGTGGGATGGCCCAGCGCGGCGCCGAGGGCGCGTACGTGCAGGTCGACCACCGCCTCCACCAGGTCGGCCAGCACGGACACCGTGCCGCGGCCCTGTCGCCAGCCCGCCACGCACAGGCCGAGGCCGAGGATCGCCGCGGGCCACCACAGCAGGCCGAGCGCCAGATACAGCAGCCCCCAGCCCACCCGTCGGGCGGCGGCGGCGAAGTCGGCCTGCGCGAGGGCGAGCGGTCCTCTGGTCTCCTCGGGCAGCAGCAGCCACAGCCGGGGCCATGCGGCGGCCAGGTCCAGGCCGTAGCAGGCCCGCACCCGTACCGCCGTGGCCTGCATCCGGTCACCGATCCAGGTCGGGCGGTCCGGCTCGGTCAACGCGATCCGGTCGCAGGCGCGGGCGAGCGCCTGGGTGTCCGGTAGTGGTCCGGCGTCACCGTCGGCAGACCGCAACCGGCGTGCCTTGTCCCGCAGGGCGTTCTCGTACCGGTCCATGGCGGCGTTCCACCGGCGTCGCCGCCGGCGGGTCACGGCATCGCCGGCCCGACCCCAGTGCTGGGTCCACAGGGCCACGACCAGGCGTTCCAGGCTCTGGGCGGCCATCGCGGCGACGACACCGCCCAGCACGACACCGAGGACGATCAGCAGCGCGGAATCGGTGCCCCGGGCCGGTGGTCCGAGGGCGAGCCGATCCACCTCCTGCCGCAGCAGCCGCAGGTCCCACCAGTGGGTGTGGCCGAGTCGCACCGCCGCGGCGACCATCGCCACGAACACCACACCGGGCAGCGCCAGTCCGGCGAGCCACCGCTCTGCCAGCTTTCCGCCGAGCGAGGCGATGACCGCGTTCACCGGTCCATCCGGAACGTCGGCAGTGGGCAGTCCCACACGGCGCAGTGCGGCGACGGGCCGGTGTCCGGCCGGGGGATCTCGACCCGGTCGCACAGGTCGGCGGGGCACACCTGGACCACTTCGGGGCGGCGGCCGTGGATGCCGGCCAACGGCAGGTAACGATCGCTCCGTACGGTTGTGTCACCACCGACCAGGCCACCGACGCGCATCAACTCGGTCACCTCGGCGAGCACCGCGTCCACGCCCTGATCGGACAGTGACCGATCCCGCAGCCGCGTGAGGGCCCGGGCCGGTTCCGGCCCGAGCAGGTCGCCCACCTGCGCGATGTCCGCGCAGATCCGGGCCAGTCGAGCGGCCCGGTCGTCGTCGAGTCGCCTGTCCGGCGCCGATTGACTCATCGGCCGATTATCTCCTGTCGATGTGGCGCACGGCTGGCAGGCTGGGAGGCAACCGCGACGGGAAGGTGCGCCGGTGGGTGGCTATGCAAGGGACGCCGTGAACGACTGGCGTCGTGTCGCGGCCGGGCAGCGGCGTGGCGACCGGCGCTGGGCCGAGGCCCAGGTGGAGCTGGGGGCCGCGCTGCTCGACCGCTACCACGCGGACCAGGCGCGGCAGGACCTGATCGAGGCCACCGTCGTGCTGGAGGCCGCGATCCGCACGATGGCCGACTCCTTTCTGGCCGCGGAGTTGGGTACGGCGCACGGTGTCCGCGCGCTTGTCACGTACACCGATGTGCTGTTGGCCAGGGCCCGGATCGAGAGTGAGCCGCAGCTCCTGGACATCGCCGAGCAGTATCTGCAGTTCGCCGAGGACGCCTCGGCCGACCTCGGCAACAGCGCGGTGCTGATGCTCAAGAAGTGCCAGGTCTATCGGGTTCGGCACGACTTCGACGGCTCGGTCGACACGCTCTACCGGCTCACTTCCATCGCCAACTTGGCCGAGAACTGGATCAGTGTGGAGCACCGACCCGCGTTGCGGGGTATCCACGCGGAGGCGCTGTTACACGCCTTCCAGCTCACCGGCGTGGAGGACTACGTCGACGAGGCGCTGGACCTGCTGTCGTCGGTGGACACCACCGGGCCGAACCAGGACCAGATCGTCATGCTGCGAGCCCGGTGCCTGCTGGCCAGGGCGGCCGGGACCACCCACACCGCCGATGTCGAACGGGCCGTCGCGGTGCTGCGGGACCACACCTCACAGAGCATCGACGCGCGTTTCCTGCTCGGGCAGACGCTGCTCACCCTTGTCGACCGCACCGGCCGTGCCGAGCTGCTCGGCCAGGCCTGGGAGGAGTTCGCCGGCGCGCTGAGCACCGTCGGAGAGCGGCATCCGCACCATCGGATGGCGCTCGCCAGCCTCTCCACCGTCGGCATGAAGACGCACCAGCTGACGGGCGACGTCTCCGCCCTGGAGATCGCGATAGGCCTGCTGCGCCGGGCGCTCGCGCTGTCCGTACGCGGCGAGGCCAACCACGCGTTGTACCTGGACCAGTTGGGCTACAGCCTGCGGTTGCTCTACGACGCCACCGGGGAGCCCGCCTACCTGGAAGAGTCGCTCGTCCTGCTGCGCAAGGCGCTGGAGTCCCTGCCCGCGCGCGATCCGCATCGTGTCGAGACCGGGTTGTCCATCGCCCAGGCGTTGCGAGCGACCTACCTGCGTACCGGTGAGCCCGCGCTCCTGACCGAGGCCGCCGAGCGAGCGCTCGCCGCCGGCCGCATCGAGTCCGGGGCCGTGCCGGTCCGAATCCAGGCCTTCGACAAGGCGGCCTACACGCTGACCACGTTGGGCCGGTGGGAGGAGGCGACGGACGCCTTCGACGAGGCCATCACGCTGCTGCCCCGGTTGGCCTCCCGGGGACGTACCCGGCACGACCAGTACGCCGACCTCGGCTCGACGGCCGGGCTGGCGGCGACTGCCGCCTCCTGCGCGATCGGCGCGGGGCAGCCGGAGCGGGCCGTGGAGCTGCTGGAGCGTGGCCGGGGCCTGCTGCTGCACCAGCGGTTGACGGCGGACGGCGAGTGGGCGGCGCTCCAACGCGCCGACGGGCGTCTGGCGGCCGACTTCCAGCGGATGCGCCGGGACTTCGAAGCGCCCGCTCCCGAATCGTCCCGGCCCACCACCTTCGGCAGGGACCGGGAGACCGAGTGGAACGTGCTGCTGACGACGATCCGGGAGCTGCCCGGCCTGGGCGACTTCCTGCGCACGCCCACCGCCCGGCAACTGCTCGACCAGGTCGACGGGACCGTTATCGTGCCGATCGCGAGCGAGTTGCGCTGCGACGCGCTGATCCTGCGGGAGCACCGCGTCACGGTGCTCCCGCTGCCTCATCTGTCGCTGACCGATGCGATGACGCAGCTACGGCTGCTCCAGGAGGCCACCACCACGGCGTCCGATCCGACGGCGGACGCGCGGAGCCGGCTGCGCGCCCAGTCGGCACTCCGGGGCGTACTCGAATGGTTGTGGTCTGCCCTTGTCGGGCCGGTGCTGGACGCGATCGGCGCGCCGGAGGCGGGCGGCGAGTTGCCGCGCGTCTGGTGGTGCCCGGTCGGTCCGCTGGCGTTCTTTCCTCTGCACGCCGCGCAGGCCGAGGCCGGCCGGTCCGCCCTCGACCGGGTGGTCTCCTCCTACACCCCGACGGTGACCGCGCTCGCCCGCAAACGGACCGGGGCGCGCCCGTCCCGGCCCGACGCCCGGTCCTGCGTCGTGGCGATGCGCGCCACTCCCGGCGGCCCGGGGGCGTTGCCCAGCGCCGAACGTGAGGCCGCGTCGGCGGCGCGGGCGCTGCCCGGAGCGTGGACCGGGCTGGACGCGACGGCCACCCGGCAGCAGGTCCTGGACCGGTTGGTCGACTCGGCCTACGCGCACTTCGCGTGCCACGCCGTGGCCGACCCGCACGACGCGGCGCAGGGCCGGCTGCTCCTGCACGACCACCAGGACAGCCCACTCACCGTGGCCGACGTGTCCCGGCTCGACCTGGACGCGGAGTTCGCCTTCCTGTCGGCCTGCGCGACCGCCCAGGCCCCGCCGACCCTCGTCGACGAGGCGCTGCACATCACCGGCGCTTTCCAACTCGCCGGGTTCCGGCACGTCATCGGCACCCTGTGGGAGGTCGACGACACGGTCTCCCTCGCGCTGACCGACGCCTTCTACGAGCACGGCGACGCGACCGGGTCGGCCGCGTACGCGCTGCACTCGGCGGTGCGCCGGCTGCGGGACCGCTACCCGCTCGCGCCGACGCTGTGGGCGGCGCACATCCACACCGGAGGCTGACCTTCGTCGGAATCAGCGGGTGCGCCGGACCAGCGCCCGCGCCTTCTCCGTGTCGGGGTGACCCGGGCCGTGCACGCGTTCGCACCCGGCCAGCGCGGCGCGCGCCACACCGCCCGCCCGCCGGTCACCCGCCTCGATGAGCAGTTGGGCGAAGAGCGTCCGCATCTCCAGGGTTCCGGGATGGTCGACGCCCCGGCCCCGCTCACTGTCCGGCAGCGTGTCGGCCAGCAACCGGATCGCCTCAGCCTGCCGCCCCGCCCCGGCGAGCGCTCTGGCCAAAGAGTGCCGGGCATGCAGAGACACGCCGTCGGTGGTGCTGAGCACGCGCCCGGCGTCGTCGGCGAGCGCCTGGGCCGGTTCGACCGCCTCGGCCGCCCGGCCGGAGTCGAGCAGGACGACCAGCAGATTGCTGCGGGCCTGCATCGTCACCGGGCTGGTGGGGCCCACCGTCCTGGTCATCCGCCGGACCACGTCCCGCAGGGCCCGCTCGGCCTGCTGGCTGTTGCCCTGCAGGTGTTGCAGGCCGGCCAGTTTCATCTGGCAGGCCAGGGTGTCCGCGTCGTCCCTGCCCAGCGTCCGCGCCATACCGTCGGCGACCCGCCGCAGCAGCGGCTCGGCCTCGTCCATCCGACGCAGTTCAATTAGCAACCAGCCGAGGTTGTTGCCGCTGCGCAACGTCTCGGCGTCGTCGTCGCCCAGCACCCGGCGGCGTGCCTCGTAGACGTCTCGTTGCACCAGCTCCGCCTCGGCGTGCGAGCCGCGCTGCCACAGCGCGAAGGCCAGGCTGTGCTTGGTGCGCAGGGTGTCCGGATGCTCCGACCCCAGCGCCGAGCTGCGCAACCCGACGACCTCCTGATAGACGGCCACGGCGGTGTCGACGTCCCTGGTACGCATCAACTCCTGCGCGTAGCGGTTTCCCGCCTCCAACGTCCGCGGGTCGGACGCGCCGTACTGGTCGTGGAAGGCGTGGTACTGCAACCCGAAGGCGGTCGGACCGCCGATGGTCTGCGTCACCGGTGGACGACCGCCGCCGCTGACGGTGATCTCGATGACCGGGCCGGTCGGCTTCGGTTCGCGCGGTGGCTCGTCGTCGCGTTTACGGCTGCGGTTGAACCATCTGCCCACTCTGCGCACCTCCGGCGGTGTCGACGTCACGATCCGTAACGGAGAGCAGACTATCGATCCAGGCTGATTCCGTCGCCGCAGGTGCTCAACGGGTAAGGCCGACGAGCGTCGACAGTCACGCCACGCCGGCCGGCGCCGGCTGCGCACGGACGACATCGGCGATGAGAGTACGCGCCAACGGGCCAGACCCACGTTATCGACTTGTTGGGCCACTACGCTGCGCACTACTCTCCTGACCGACAGCACATGCCAGCCGTCTGTTTCTCTGATGGAGGTCACCATGAAGCTGACCAAGCTCTACAAAGATCCTGGCTCGGGTGGCAACGGGTGCCCTACGGTCTACCTGGGAGAGAGCGGGGAGCTTGTCGTTCAGGGGAACCTGATCGACGAGGACACCGTGGGCGAGCTGGAGAACGTTCTTCCCGGCGAGGGCGCGGTGCGGATACCCGCCGAGGTTCTGCTCGGTGCCATTGAGCGCTACCGCCAGTCCGAGCAGCGGTGATCGAGCGTTGACGTAGCGCCTCCGTCGGGTTGTCCCGCGCGGCCGCCGGCAGCACCCGTACCAGCTCGGAGCGACCGGGCCGAAGCTGGTGCGTGCTGATCGTCGCGGCCGGCCGCGGTTTGCGGG
This sequence comes from Micromonospora sp. NPDC005172, assembly GCF_040608555.1. NCBI lineage: Bacteria > Bacillati > Actinomycetota > Actinomycetes > Micromonosporales > Micromonosporaceae > Micromonospora > Micromonospora sp. NPDC005172. Next base: position 24,831 of record NZ_JBEXIL010000016.1, on the reverse strand, counting down.
GGCGAGCGTCGCGTCAACTACGCGAGGGCTGCCGCGTGCCTTCGGCGACGCCGTTTGCGAAGCTCATGGATGACGCCCCAGAGCCCGACGAACACGAGCGCTATCCCGCCGAGCGCGACCAGATACTCCGCCCCGCCTCGGGACACCCACAGCCGGCCCCGCTCCGGGGCATCCGGCGAGTAGAGGACCGTGACCGAGTCACCGTCGCGGTTGGGGGAGCCGCTGCGGGTGACCATCTCCCGGCGGAGCACCTGCCGTCCATCGGGTACGGCGTACTGAAAGTCGTAGTACGTGCCATGGCGACTCGCGCGTGGTGGCGTCTCAGATGTGCTGATCAGCGTGGCGCTGGTGTAGACCTCCCCCGGCCAACCTCGATGATCCCAAACGATGGTGACGCCGAGACCGGTCACCAGGATTCCGCACATGATGGCCGTCAGTGCAGCCCGCAGCGCCGAGACACCATGGGGATTGCGGTACTCAGCCATGGCCGAGAGGTTATCCGCGCCACACAAGGGGTTGCGGGGTAGGTACGACCCTTGTCGATGCTGGCTGATCGTCGACGTGTCGCAGTGCCCGATTGAGCACCCGCACAACTTCACCGAAACTGCTGCCTCGGGCACGCGGGAGACAGCAGTTTCCCTGATGTTGCGCGGATCTTGAGGCCGATCGGCTCGGCGGGGCGCACCGATTCATCGGGTGAGGCCGACCAGCGTCGCCAGTCGCGCCACGCCGGCCGGCGCCGGCCGCGCCCGCGCACAATTGGCGATGAGGGTACGCGCCAGAGGCCGCCCCCGGACCTCACCCGGCGCGACACTGTCCGCGTCGACCAGAGCGCGCGCCGCCCCGCGCAGGTCACCGGCGTGCACGTACACCCGCGCGGCGTCGAGCAGGTACGCGCCCCGATACTCGGCCGGCAACCACCGCCAGCCCTCCCGCCGCACCACGATCGAGTGCCGCCGTAGCGCCTCCACCGAGTTGTCCCGCGCGGCCGCCAGCAGCACCCGTACCAGCTCGACGGCGACCGGGCCGAAGCTGGTGCGGTGCTGATCGTCGTACCCCCGAAGGTTGGTGGCGACGCCCGCGGCCCGGTCGGTCAGCGCGGCGGCGTGCCGGTGCTCGCCGCAGCCGGCGGCGGCGAGGGCGGCCTGGAGCAGCAGCGTCCCACCCACGGCCCACTCCCCTGCCGGCCGCTGCGGCCGGACGTGGTTCGCGGCGGCGAGCGTCGCGGCCAGGGCCAGGCGGTCGCGGCCCGACGCGCGCAGCGCCTGCCCGACCGAGACAGCGGCCGTCGCCGCGAGGACGGGGTCGTCACCGGCGGCACCCATCGCCCGGTCGGCGGCCAACCAGGCGAGGTCGGCCTCGCCGAGCTTGACCAGCAGCGACGAGGTGATCCGGTACGCCGACACCAGCAGCTCCGCCGACCGCGCACCCTGGGCGGTGTCGAGCAGACCCGGCACCACCCGCAGCAACTCGCCGTAGTGCGCATGCTGATAGGTCAACCAGGCGTGCCCGACCTGCCTTCCTGCCTCTTCCGGCGTCTGCTGGGTGGCTTCCGGGGTGTCGTAGCGGGCGAGCGCGGCCCGGATGTCGTCCACGCCGTCCGGCGTGCCCGCCGGAGTGCTGGGCGGCTGGCCGAGCAGCGCCTCCGGCTCGACGCGCAGGACGTGGGCCACCTCCTGGATCACCGAGTACCGGTCCAGGGGGCGGACGCCCCGCTCGATCTTGTCGACCCAGCTCTTCGACCTGCGCAGCCGGTCGGCAAGCACCTGCTGGGTCATCTGCCGCCGTACCCGCCAGCTCGCCACCCGTCGACCGATCGGGACGTCATCGCTGGTCACGCCGCCACCGCCGGTCCGGGACCGCGCGGGTCGTGTCCTCCACGGGTACGCGCTCCGCCTCGGCCTGGGCGAGAATGCGCTGCTTGGCCGCCTCCCGCTCGGCAGCTTCAGCCTGTTCACCCCGGCTCGTCGGTTCGTCGCCTGGCATCTCCACCTCCGTCTACCAGGGCTCGACAGTCAACATCTGTCGCCGCCCCAGGAACTCCCTGCAACCAGGGAAGCCGACCGCGAGCGCACGGGCCAGATGGCGAACGATGTGCTCGGTTGCGCAGGTCAGGACGTGGCTTGCGCGGGGTTGCGCGGGTCCCCATAGGACGTCGGTAAGCCATAGGCTCATCACTGTTGGTAGTTGCGTAATGGCTGGAGGCGGAACATGGCGCGACCGGTGACCAATGCAGCATTCGAAGGGTTGTTGGCTGCCGCTGGTTATGGGAACGCGCACGCCGCATTCGCACGCCAGCTCAACCACGCAGGCCGAGAGCAGGGCGCCTGGCGATACGACGCGGCCAGCGTCTACTGGTGGCTGCGCGGTCGGACGCCCGGAGAGAACGTTCAAGCCGCCATGACCGAAACACTCGCTCGCAAACTCGGGCGTCCTATCTCCGCGGCAGAGCTGGGATTTGGCGCTCTCTCCAGCACCGGATCATGCGTCTACCCCGCTTCCGTCGATGCGGCGATAGATGCCACCGACCAGATCTGGACGACGCTGGCCAAGCACCACGGCCGGACGACAGACGGGACCTTCGACAGCGGCAAAGCCCTCCAGGCGGCCCTCGGCTGGCGGTATGACCTGCCCGACGAGACGGTCAATCGGCAGGGTCGACAGCAGGTGACGGCAACAGATGTTCTATCGCTCTACGCGCTGGCGGACCACTTCACCGACATGGACCGACGTCACGGCAGCGGCTCTCCGCACACCCGTGCCGTCATGGCCGATCTTCTTGTTCGCCAGGTCGGGCCGATGTTGCGGGGCGCCTACACCGATACGGTGGGACGCGACCTCATGCGCGCGGCGGCAACGCTCGCCGGTCAACTCGCCTTCATGTCCTATGACGCGGGCGAACACGCCATGGCGCAACATCACGTGATCCTCGGTCTGCGGCTTGCAAAGGCCGGCAACGACCGCCTCTACGGCGCTCACCTGCTGGCGAACCTTGCCACCCAGGCTGTGTTTCTTGGACATGCTCGGGAGGCTGCTCGGCTCGCCGAAGCTGCCATTGACGGGGCTGGCCGTGCCCCCGCCACCGTTCTCGCGCGGCTACACGCCACCGCCGCCACTGCCTACGGACAGGCAGGCGAGCGGCGGGCCTGCCAACTCGCCCTCAACAAGGCTGAGCGCTGTCTCGGCCGGACGGGTACCGATCCTGGCCCACGCTGGATCGGCTACTTCACGCCGGCCCACCTGGCCGGGGCCGCGCTGAGATGCCTGGGCGACCTGGGCCTGTACCCGCAGGCCCTGCTACAAGCGCCCGAAGCACTTAACCTTGGCAGCCAGAACACTCGAACCCGCGCCCTGCACACCGCCCTCATCGCTTCGACCCATGCCCGCGCTGGTGACACCGATGCGGCGTGTGACTGGAGCCGGACGTTGGCGCGGGACGTTGCGAGCGTCCAGTCGGTACGCCTCCGTCAGCGCCTCCGCGAACTCGCGAACAATCTCCGGCCGCACCAGTCATCGCCCCAGGTCAACGAGGCCCTGGTTGCTCTCGCAGTTACGCCAGCAGCTACCTAGGGCAAGAGCGTACTTGGGCGTGTCCGCTACCGTCACCGGGGTGACCTGGACGGAGCCTGCCACGTGGTATGCCAACCTGGCCTCCTTCTACGCTGCCGCTGCGGCTTTCATCACCGACCCGGCGGGCAACGTCTTGCTCGTCAAGCCCACGTACCGCGACCAATGGGCCTTTCCCGGCGGCTACGTAGACGAGGGCGAGTACCCGCATGACGCCTGCGCCCGCGAGATTCGAGAAGAGCTGGGCGTCATGCTGCCGGTGGGCGCTCTGCTCGTAGTCGACTGGGCACCGCCTGCCGGGCCGCGCCCCCGTGCGATCATCAGTTTCACGTTTGACTGCGGGTCCGTCGCCCGCCGCGATGGCTTCAACCTGCAGGGTCGGGAGTTGGAGGACGCCGCCTTCTTCTCGTGCAATGAGGCTGAGCGCCGCCTCCCGAGCAACGTTGCCACCCGAGTTGGTGCGGGGATGCGTGCCCGTGACCGACGCACCCCGGCCTATCTTGCAGGGGGCCTGACCGTCCCTTTTGGCCAATAAGCGGACGCGAGAACCGATCTAACTGCCAGCCCGCCGGCAACTCCCTTTGTAGTTGTCGGCACCTTGCCTGCAGTCGTTTCAATCCGTTTTCAGCGCTAGCTTGGCTTGCGTCGCACCATGGTGTGACTGGACGCTGAGCAGCCGCCCTCCTCGCCACTCACAATCTGCGGCAGCATCATTCTAAATGCGGTCCAGTCGCGCCACCGAGACAACGCCTCACCTTCGCACCCGCGCAGGCGCGATCGAGCAGCTAAATAAAGGCAGTTGTCATAGTTAACGCAAGGCCGTACAGAGCGACGGCGACATGAAGGCCGGTCCAAAGCGCGTGAAGGCGGACCCGATTCATGCGGGGAAAGGCAGCATAATGACTTTGGCGGCGTTCGACAATATTGACGTCTTCACCAAGAGCTTTCATATCTTTTAGAGTAGCGGTCAACGCACGGGCCTGACCAAGGTGGTAAGCAGCTCGTTCGTGGTATTTGGCAGACAAAACAGCGCCGAAAGTGCCTATCATGACTATCAATACACCCAGCGGTAAGGTGTTGAGCGCGAATTTTTGCTGAATGACGAGACCGCTAAGCGCGGCGGTTACGACCAAGATAAAATTGGTCATAGTAGCGCGCTGGTTCTCGCACTGCCGCAATTGCTGGCGATGTTCGTTCCAGTATGCCAGAACGAGGTCGGCGGATTCGCTCATTAGCCACCTTCCCGCAGGCGCGTCACGTACAGGCCGCGTAAGAGGCAATCGACGACCAGGTCGCCCGGGCCCAAATTCGAGCTCAATATCGTAGGGCGGCAAGCCCGGAGGGACTGCCACCCGATACGCTAGCTCATCCCGGTACGTCTATACAACCTCTATCGGGTCTACGGAGACTTCTTGTCGCAACTCGGAGGGCTTGGTCGTGACAAATATCGCTTATTTTCGACGAGAAAGTTCACGAAACCAAGTGCCGCGCGAGGTCTCGCTGTCGGAGACGTTGCATGCTATGCATTAATTCTCCGGATGGCTTCCAATGCGCCTCTGAGATGTCCCACGGCCTCGTCAAGGTCACGCCGCGCAAGGGAAGCGGAACCCGACCCCGTGCGTGCAACACGATCGATCATCTCAGGACCATACCTGTAGAGCTCATCTATCAGCGCTGAGATCCGCTCGTGGATGCGAACACGGCCACTCGGGCTCGAGACCCCTGCATTCGTCACGCCCCCGCCAAAGGCTCGCGCGACGCGGAAGTCCGAATCAGGTTGTGCGGATCTCTGACCAAGGGAACGATCCGAGCCCTCGCTTCCCACTGTCATCATCGCTGATCCTCCTACGTCAAGTGGCTTTGCCTGACGCTAGGGCGGTCGCCGCTTGCCGGTCCATGACGCAATCCGAGTGGCAGACCCATGCCAGGCCGTGGCTCAGTTGGTCAAACATGGCAGTATCGGCGATGATCAGCGGGCATCAGGCCGCTTCGCTCGGAGGTACCGGCTCTCATGGTCGTACGGATTGCCGTCACGGACCCGTTGCCCGTTTTCCGGCGTGGAGTGATGGCGACCCTTCGCGATGCCGGCTTCGAGCCTGAAGCCCCGGACGATCCCCTAGCCTGGCTGCATGACCAGCAGCCCGCCGCGCTGATCTTTACACTGCTGTCCGATAGCGACTGGGGCTTACTGGAGTCACTCAACAGCAGCACGACTGACACGCTGCTCGTCGTACTGGCAGAACGTGTCACGGTCGAGACGTCTGTGCGAGCATTCCGCCTCGGAGCCGCCTGCATACTGCCTCGAAGCACCAGCCCGGCAGCGCTAAGCGAAGCATTTAGTGCGGCTTTGGATGGACGAAGCACAATCTCGCTCGACGTGCTTCGAGCTCTGATCTCCCCTGAGCCATCGACACCATCTGATGAGCATCCGTCCAACCAGGAGCGGGAATGGCTTCGTAGTCTTTCCCGTGGAGTGACCGTTGGCCAGCTCGCGCTCGAGGCTGGGTACTCGGAGCGAATGATGTTCCGCCTATTGCGAAACCTTTATACCCGCATCGGTGCAGTTGGACGCGCGGATGCGCTGGTTACGGCTCAGGCAAAGGGGTGGCTCGGACCCTAAGCAGTTCCCGGAGGCTGGCAAGTCCATCATGATCGTCTGCTACCAGCTCGCGAAAGAGGATGCGCCTACGCGCTTGAACACCGGCAAAGCCCGCGATCTCGATGGCGGACTGGTATGCGGCGAGCGCTGATGCCTCATCAGACGTAGAGTGTCGGATGAGCGCCATGCCCGCAAGCTGAAGTGCACTGAAGTCAAGAGAGTCGTAGAGTTTCGGCTCCGAGTTGGGCACTCTCCTCAAGATCGCGAGCCCTCGTGCAAAGTCGTCTTCCGCTGGCCGCCGACGCCTACGCCTCCACTCCACAATCCCTCTTAAGGCATACGCCCCCGCCCCTGGCATGCCATGTCCGGACCGCACGGCCAAATCAGCAGCCGCATGGGCGTTCTCGAGATCGACACGGCGTAGGTGCAGCACAGCAAGTGTTGTGCCAGTAATCCTCAGAAGGTTCGGATGACTCGTCTCCGCAGCGAGCCGATGCGCGGTTTTAGCTGCAACGATAGCGCTTGCATCGTCACCATCGAGCAAATATGCCCACGCGCGCAAGTCGTCACACGTGCCAGCGAGTATTTTGGCGCCATTACTGTGTGCTTCTTCGCTAGCCCGCTCAGCCAGCATAATGCTCGTAACGTATTCGCCTCTTTCGAGTGCAATCTTGGCCTCGGCGAACAACAGCCTCGCAGCCAATCGCCCATTATCTGCGTCGTCCGTGCTACTTGTGAGCTCGCCCCCAACCAGGCCTCCGAGATCTTGCCGAGCGCATGCAACAGATCGGGTAGCGGCATCTAAGCGCCCCAATTCAATCAAGCAAACCGCTTGATTATAACGCGCATCTGCCCGACTCCAGAGTTCGCGGCCGGAGTTTGCAATTTCGACCGATTCATCAAAGGCGTCGAGCGCTGCACCGACCCAACCCTGGGCCAGGTAAGACACCCCGAGCTGATTGAGGAGTATGACTTGATTTTCGTTGTCCCTCAGCTCTGCGTTGCGTCGACCCGCGCGCAATACGTGTTCAACAGCCTCGTGCAGTTTTCCTTGCTGCATTAGCGCCCGACCCAAGAGGCTGTCGACAAGAACAAGTGCGTTCGTGTCGGTCGTTATTGAAGAGAGCCGCGTCAAATAAACGGCCAGCACCCATGTCTGCCCCCACCCCTTCAGATAACGGTGGTCGACCTCTTTCATGATTCGCAAAGCGCGTTCGCCATCACCGCAATCTAAATATAGTTCAATCGAGTTTAGGTACGGTTCAAGGTCAATCAGGCCGCCTAGCCCTGCGGCAGCCTCGAACTCGTGAGCACAGCGGTAGAAGTAATGAGCGGCACGGCGTTGAAGAGTCGTCCGCACCTCAGCATCTGCCGTGAGAAATTCGGCGCGCTCGGCAGGAAGCAATGAGAATCGCTCTTCATCCTCTTCGAAGCGTTTACCGGCCGCCCGGACGATTCTTCGGCCTATAAGACTAGTCACGGCTTCGGCGATGCGGTTGCGGGTCGCTTCCCTCACGAGTGCCATTATTGCCTCTGCCGACACAGGGCGGTTATAAATCGCGAAAGCCTGTGCTACGTCAAGCTCGATGTCGCCGAGTGCTGCAACAGTGAGCTCGCCGAGCGTCCGCCCGCTCGTCATGGTGTCGAGGAGAGTCTGCAGCGCCGCTGGCCTACCTGCCGCCATGCCATGGATGCGTTCCGCAGGACGCGGCCAGGTTCGCGTCAGACTAGTAAATAGACCCCACTGCCGCGAAGACATGGGTAACAGACTCTTCCCGGTCGCAGAAGCAAGGCCCGATAAAAACTCGCGCAGCTCCTCCGGCGGTAGGCCGTCTAGCATTCCAACAGAGGTCACTACCGGCGACCGCGGACGCTGCGTCGTGACGAGGAGGACCTGGACGGCATGCTTGTCGCGACCCGACAGGTCATCTAGCAGCGCCAGCAGTGTCTCGTCACGGAGTTTGCCGTCATCGTCAAGCAAATGCTCCAAGTCGTCGAGGATAATCAGTACGCGCTGCCCACCAAGAGCACTAAGAACCGTATCAAGCTTTGCCAGTACACTAAGGTCACGGTCACTGATACGGTTCAGCAATGCCGCCCGAATTCGAAGGTCGGAATGGGCCGAGGCCAATCCCTCCAGCACCGTTACGGCGTTGAGCGGGGGGTAACCGCCAGCCGCTAGGTAGTCGATCGCACAATTACTTCCCCGCTCTCGAGCGAACTTGGCGACCGCTGCGGTCTTGCCAACGCCGGCCCCCCCTACAAGGGCTGTCAGCACAGCGCCCGGCCGCTCGAGGACAGCTCTTAGTTCGCCGACTACCTTCTCACGGCCCGTTACATGTGGCGGCACGAATCCAGGTAAGGGACGAATCATCCTTGGCCTTGAACGACTGTCAAGGCCGTCGGCAGGATGGGCCAACAGTTGCTGGCCCATTTGCTCTATGATTTTGCTGTCATTCGATGCCGCAGAGCTCGCCCCGGGGAAATGCACATCACGAGGAGATGATGGTCTCACGCGTGCACCAGGGAACGCCGCCGAAACAGGCCGTGGTCGCTCTTTATCCACCGCAGCCAGCAATTTCTTACGCGCTGCAGCCTCGTCAGAGCCCACTAAGTCTACGTAGACGCGAGTCATCAATAGGCCCGGCGGCTCACAATCCCTTACCCGGACCGGAATTAATAAGCCAAGTTCTCCGCTCGGGTCCTGGGCAAACGCTACCCGCCACTCTGCGGCCCCAAACTGCGACTCTAGATATGCGGGCGTTAACACAGCAATCACCCGACTTGTCGATATTACACCCTTCTGCATTTCGTGAACGAAATCCTTACCTGGGCGAATATCGGCCGTCTGGTACCGCGTCAAATAGCCAGCAGCCTCAAGCTCTACCGCTATCCACTCGGCCCAATCTCGATCTTCTGTTGCGTAGCTGATGAAAAAACTTTGCAACTCGGGATCTTTTTCGTCCACCAGCTTCTCCTGCGGCCTGGAGTACACATCGTACGCAACGAGAGGCAGCCGCTGGAGTGACTAAAGTTCGACAACAAAGTACCTTGTTCTTGTGGTATAAGTCGAGGTCCCGGCGCCTGCTGACATCAAGGCGAGCATCTCGATATCTCCAGGGGAACCGAACCGCAGCGATGGAAAGGATCTCGACCACTTCTCGTCCGCCGGATGGGCACGTCGCCCAGCGGATCGTCAAGATCGAAAGTAGACGTTCCTGTGGGGCCTATTGAGGCGACTTTCGGCCTGTGGTTCGGGTGTCGCTGCCGCGGCGCGGACAAAATGAAGACATCTTGTTCTTATCCGCGCTCATCTCAGATGAGCAATCTCCGCACATGTCGCAAGGCTTCCACCCCTGCGCCAACTGTTCGCGTGCTCACAACGCCACGATCGCCGCTGTCTCCGCTGGCAGCTCGATCCGGTCCCGCATCACGGTGACTCCCTCGCCGGTGGCCAGGAGCACCCGCCGAGCCACCCCAGGCAGCGACACCCCCTGCCCCCGCCCAGCAAAGTTGGCGACAACCAACGTGTCCCCCCGCCGCATCAGCAGGAACTGGTCCCCGTGCTGCACCGAAACAGCATGCATCCGAGGATCCGACAGGTCAGCCACCGACCGCCGCAACGAGATCAACCGCTGATAAAAGGCCAGCATCGAAGCGTGCTCGGGCTTGTCCAGCTCGGCCCAGTCCAACCGCGACCGAGTAAACGTCTCCGGGTCCTGCGGATCGGGCACGTCCCCCTCCGGCCACCCGTGCGACGCGAACTCCCGCCGCCGCCCGGTCCGCACCGCAGAGGCCAACTCCGGCTCCGGATGCGAGGTGAAGAACTGCCACGGCGTGGAGGCCGCCCACTCCTCCCCCATGAACAGCATCGGAGTGAAGGGCGCCGTCAGCAGCAGCATCGCCCCGACCCGCACGAGCGCGGACGACAGCGAGGCCGAGATCCGATCCCCGGTGGCCCGGTTGCCGATCTGGTCGTGGTTCTGCAAGTAGGCGACCAGCCGGTGACCGGGGACGCGCGAGTCCAGAGGCCGCCCGTGGTGCCGGTTGCGGAAGCTGGACCAGGTGCCCGCGTGGAAGAACCCGCCGGTCAACACATCCGACAGCGTCTCCAAAGAGCCAAAATCGCCGTAGTAGCCCTGCCGCTCCCCCGTCAGCAGCGTGTGCAGCGCGTGGTGCGCGTCGTCGTTCCACTGGGCGTGCAGCCCGAACCCGCCCGCCTCCCGAGGCGTGATCAGCCGTGGATCGTTGAGGTCCGATTCGGCGATCAACGACAACGGCCGCCCCAGGTGGGTCGACAGCGACTCGACGGAAACGGCCAACTCTTCGAGCAGAGGCACCGCCCGGGTGTCCGGCAGGGCGTGCACGGCGTCCAGGCGCAGCCCGTCGACGTGGTAGTCGCGCAGCCACATGAGCACGCTGTCGGTGATGTAGCGGCGTACCTCGTCGGAGTGCGGGCCATCGAGGTTGATCGAGCGGCCCCAACTGTTGCTCTGCTCCGCGAGGTAGGGGCCGAACCGTGGCGCGTAGGCCCCGGAGGGCCCGAAATGGTTGTAGACGACGTCCAGGATCACCCCCAAACCGCGAGCATGAGCGGCGTCGACGAACCGTTTCAGGCCGTCGGGGCCGCCGTAGGGCTCGTGTGGGGCGTACCAGCAGACGCCGTCGTACCCCCAGTTGTGTTCGCCGTTGAAGGCGTTGACCGGAAGCAGTTCGACCAGGTCGACACCGAGGGCGACGAGGTGGTCGAGGCGGTCGATGGCCGCGTCGAAGGTGCCCTCGGGGGTGAAGGTGCCGATGTGCAGCTCGTAGAGGACGCTGCCGGGCAGTTGCCGGCCGGTCCACGCGCTGTCGGACCACGCGAAGGCGGAGTGGTCGTAGCGGCGGCTCGGCCCGTGCACCCCCGCAGGCTGCCACGGCGAGCGGGGGTCGGGCAGCGCGGTTTCGTCGTCGTTCAGCAGAAAGGAGTAGTCGAGGCCCGCGTCGGGCACGTCGACAAGCCACCAGCCGTCGGCGGCGGCGCGCATGTCGTGGTCGGTGTCGCCGGCCAGGCGTAGGCGCACCCGGCTCGCGTCGGGTGCCCAGACGGAGAATTCGGTCATGACGAGGCCTCCTCGGCAGCGGTGGGAGGAGCCAGCAGAGCAACGGGATAGTCCGCGAGGAGATTGTCCAACGGGACCTCCCCGCCACTGTAGACCCGACCGGTGAACAGGTCCTTCACCTCGTTAACACCAAGCGACAGGGCTGTGTCACACCAGCCACCGGCACGTGCCAGGCCGAGCGGCAGCCGGGTCGCCACGGCGATCACGCCACCCCGGTCGAAGGCCACCACGTGCCGGCCGACCGGCCCGTGCGCCGGCACCGGCCGGTAGCCGGTGAACAGCTCCGGGTGCGCCCGCCGCAGGCGCAGCGTCCGCGACACGACGAGCAGCTTCGCCGCTCCGTCGGTGTCGACCGGGGGACGCCAGCCGCCGTCGAGCCGTGCCAGCATCTCTCGGCGTACGTCGAAGTCGACCGGCCGGCGATTGTCCGGATCGACCAGGGAGTTGTCCCACAGCTCGGTGCCCTGGTAGGTGTCCGGCACACCGGGCATGGTGAGCTGGATCAGCTTCTGCCCGAGCGAGTTGCACCAGCCGGCCGGGGTGATCGCGGCGGCGAGTTCGGTCAGCTCGTCGTGCAGCGCCGGGTCGTCGTACATGCGGTCGATGACCGCGTGCATGGCCTGCTCGAAGCCCGCGTCCGGGTCCGCCCAACTGGTCGAGGCCGCGGCCTCCCGGGCGGCCTTCTCCGCGTACGCGTGCAGCCGCTCCCGCTCGATCGGCCACGCGCCGACGGCCGTCTGCCAGAGCAGGTGGGCGAACGCCGGGTCGGGCAGCGGCGCGTACTCCATCCAGGTTGTGACCTGCTCCGCCCACTGAGCCGGCAGCTCGCTGAGCACGGCGAGGCGGGCGCGGACGTCCTCGCCGCGCTTGGTGTCGTGGGTGGAGAGGGTGGTCTGGCTGGCGGGCCAGCGGACCTGGCGGGCGCCGGCGAAGCGGTGGAACTCCGCCGGCGGCACCCCGAAGTGGGCGGGACTGCCGCCGACCTCGTTGAGCGCCACGAAGCGCGTCCACCGGTAGAAGGCGGTGTCCTCGACGCCCTTCGCCATGACCGCGCCGGTGAGCTGCGGGAACCGCATGCCCAGCTCGTCGTCGGGGTCGCGCAGCCGGCGGGTGATCGCGTCCAGGGCGCCGGTCAGGTCGGGGCGGCGACGGCCGGCCTCGGAGCGGGCGGCGGCGAGGTGCCGGATGCCGTGCGGCGGGTAACCCCGGTAGACCGGGAACACCGCGGCCAGCTCGGCGAGCGCCTCGCGAGCCTGCTCGGTGGGCACCTCGGGGGCGAGCGCGGCGAGCCGGGTCAGCTCGGCGGCGAGCAGCGTCGTGGCGGCGGCCAGCTTCGTGGAGTGGGTCAGGTCCTCCCACGAGGTGCGCTGCCCGGTCAGGCGGCTGTCCAGCACCGTGAAGTCGCCCTCGGCGTCGGTGTCGACGAAGAGCCCGTTCACGGCGGCGAGAGCGTCGTACCCGGTGGTGCCGTCCACCGGCCAGTCCGGCAGCTCCTCGCCGTACTCCAGGATCTTCTCCACCACGAGCCAGGCGTCCGGCGCGGCCGCGCGCAGCCGCGCGAGGTAGCCGGCGGGGTCGCGCAGGCCGTCCGGGTGGTCGACGCGGATGCCGTCGACCTCACCGTCGGCGGCCCAGCGCAGGATCAGCTCGTGCACGGCCGCGAACACCGCCGGGTCCTCCACCCGCAGGCCCGCGAGGCCCGCGATGGCGAAGAACCGGCGGTACGTCAACTCGGCGTCCCCGCGCCGCCAGGAGACCAGCTCGTAGTGCTGCCGGTCGTGCACCTCGCGGGCGCTGCCGTCGCCGGTGCCGTCGGCGACCGGGAAGCGGTGCTCGTGGTAGCGCAGCTCGCCGTCGACGACCTTCAGGTCGTCCAGGGCGGCCGCGTCGTCGGCCAGCACCGGGAGCAGCAGCCGGCCCCGGTCCCAGTCGATGTCGAACCAGTCGGCGTACGACGAGTCGCGCCCCCGGCGCAGCACGTCCCACCAGGCCGGGTTGGCCGGCGGTACGGCGACCCCGGCGTGGTTCGGCACGATGTCGACGACCAGGCCGAGCCGCTTGTCGCGCAGGGCGCGCACCAGCCGCTGCCGGGCGGCCTCCCCGCCCAGCTCCGGGTTGACGGTCCGGTGGTCGACGACGTCGTAGCCGTGCTGCGAGCCGGGCGTCGCGGCCAGCAGCGGGGCGGTGTAGAGGTGGCTGACGCCGAGGTCGTGCAGATAGTCGACGATCGCGGCGGTCGCGTCCAGGTCGAAACCGGGGCGGACCTGGACGCGGTAGGTGGCCTTCGGAGGGGTGGCCGGCATGTCAGATCATCCTCTCCAACACGACGAGGGAGCGGTCCGGTACCCGGATGGTGCCGCCCGCGCTGATCACCGTGGCGTCGTCCGGCTCGGGGTCGGCCGTGCTGATCACCCGTTCCCACTTCTGCCCGTACTCGCTGCCGGGCATCGTGAAGTCCAGCGGCGCGTCGTGGGCGTTGAAGCAGAGCAGGAACGAGGCGTCGTGGTGCTTCTGGCCGTACTGGCCCCGCTCGCGGATGCCCTCGCCGTTGACGAACAGCGCCACCGACCGGCCGAAGTCGTTGCCCCAGTCGTCGCCGGTCATCTCCCGCCCGTCCGGGGTGTGCCAGGCCAGGTCCGGCAGGGGCGCGTCCACGTCCCGCCCACCGACGGGCAGGCCGGTGAAGAACCGGCGACGGCGGAACACCTGGTGGCGCTTGCGGAAGTCGGTGAGCGTGCGCACGAACTCCAACAACTGCTCGTCGGCGTTGTCCCAGTCGACCCAGGCCAGCTCGCTGTCCTGGCAGTACACGTTGTTGTTGCCGTGCTGGGTGCGGCCCAACTCGTCGCCGTGCCCGATCATCGGCACACCCTGCGAGAGCAGGATCGTGGCCAGGAAGTTGCGCCGCTGCTTAGCCCGCAGGGCGAGCACCGCCTCGTCGTCGGTGTCGCCCTCCACGCCGCAGTTCCACGACCGGTTGTGGCTCTCGCCGTCCCGGTTGTCCTCGCCGTTGGCCTCGTTGTGCTTGTCGTTGTACGACACCAGGTCGGTGAGCGTGAACCCGTCGTGCACGGTCACGAAGTTGATGCTGTGGAACGGGCGGCGGCCGTCGTCCTGGTAGAGGTCGGCCGAGCCGGAGATGCGCGACGCGAACTCGGCCAGGGTGGCCGGCTCACCACGCCAGAAGTCCCGCACGGTGTCCCGGTACTTGCCGTTCCACTCCGTCCACAGCGGCGGGAAGTTGCCCACCTGGTAGCCGCCCGGGCCGACGTCCCACGGCTCGGCGATCAGCTTCACCTGGCTGACCACCGGGTCCTGCTGCACCACCTCGAAGAACGTGGAGAGCCGGTCCACCTCGTAGAACTCGCGGGCCAGGGTGGCCGCCAGGTCGAACCGGAAGCCGTCGACGTGCATCTCGGTCACCCAGTACCGCAACGAATCCATGATCAGTTGCAGGGAGTGCGGGCTGCGCACGTTCAGGCTGTTGCCGGTGCCCGTGTAGTCGACGAAGTAGCGCCGGTCCTCCTCGCTGAGCCGGTAGTAGCTCGGCGCGTCCACACCCTTGAAGCTCAACGTCGGCCCGAGGTGGTTGCCCTCGGCGGTGTGGTTGTAGACCACGTCGAGGATGACCTCGATGCCCGCCGCGTGCAGCGCCTTGACCATGCCCCGGAACTCCTGCACCTGCTGCCCGAGGTGACCGAGCGCCGAGTAACCGTGGTGCGGGGCGAAGAAGCCGATCGTGTTGTAACCCCAGTAGTTGCGCAGGCCCAGATCGACGAGCCGGTGGTCGTGCACGAACTCGTGCACCGGCATCAGCTCGATCGCCGTCACCCCGAGCCGGGTCAGGTGCTCGATCATCGGCGGGGAGGCGATCCCCGCGTACGTGCCGCGCAGCTCCTCCGGGATGTCCGGGTGCCGCATCGTCAGCCCGCGTACGTGCGCCTCGTAGATCACCGAGTGGTGGTACGGGGTGCGCGGCGGCTTGTCGTTGCCCCAGTCGAAGTACGGGTTCACCACCACCGACTTCGGCATGAACGGCGCCGAGTCGGTCTCGTTCATCCGCTCCGGGTCACCCAGCTCGTAGTCGTACACCGCCGGGTCCCACGTCACGTCACCGTCGACGGCCTTGGCGTACGGGTCGAGCAGCAGCTTGTTCGGGTTGCAGCGCAACCCGTTCGCCGGGTCGTACGGCCCGTACACCCGGTAGCCGTAGCGCTGCCCCGGCTCGATGCCGGGCAGGTACGCGTGCCAGACGTACGCGTCGACCTCCCGCAGCTCGACGCGGCGCTCGGCACCGGTGTCCCACTCGTCGAACAGGCACAGCTCGATCCGCTCGGCCACCTCGGAGAAGATGGCGAAGTTGGTGCCCATCCCGTCGTAGGTGGCGCCCAGTGGATACCGCTCGCCCGGCCAGACCTGCATGTCGCTCCCTCAAGCCATGGTGATGTGCGCACCGGCCGCAGCCGCCCGCGCGCAAGCCGGTAGTGCCCCCGCCCCGGGCGCGCCAATCCATCCTTTCAGGCGGTGACCGGAATCCACCCGTCTGATGAGCGCTACACCCTCAGGTGTCTTCCGTCACCATGGCCGTTTTGGAGATGCGAACCCGCGCCGAATGGCCTTTGCTTGTCGGGGACACGCGCCAGCGCGTCCCGCTCGGCCCTCGGCCACCCCCTTACCCCCCTCTCCGCCGCCACTGACGCCGGCGCGCCTCACCATGCCTGGACGGAGATAGATGTGACGACCCTGCGGGTCGATGAGCAGCTCGCTGCTACCAAGGACCGAACCCACCGGCCCACCCTCACCTCTCGACACCCGCTGCCCGCGTCCTCCGGCTCCGCCGCTGTCGTTCCGACGCAGCCCGGTGCGGTCGTGCCGACGCAGCCCGGTCCCGGTGTGCCGCCGCAGACCCGTCGCATCCTCATGCTGTCGTGGGAGTACCCGCCGGTGCTCGTCGGTGGCCTCGGCCGCCACGTCCACGCCCTGTCCGTCGCCCTGGCCGCCGCCGGGCACGAGGTCACCGTCGTCACCCGCCACGCCGAGGGCGCGCCCCTGGAGGAGTACGCCGACGGCGTCCGCATCCTGCGCGCTCCTGAGGACCCGGTGACGTTCCCCCTGGCCACCGGCTCGCTGCTGGCCTGGACCATGGCGTTCAACCACACCCTCACCCGCACCGCCCTGCGCGCCACCCAGGCCGGCGCGTACGACGTCATCCACGCCCACGACTGGCTCGTCGCGCACACCGCGATGACGTTGCGCGACCACCTGGACATCCCCCTTGTCAGCACCATCCACGCCACCGAGGCCGGTCGGCACCAGGGCTGGCTGCCCGAGGAGATGAACCGCACCATCCACGGCGTCGAGCAGTGGCTCAGCAGCGAGTCCAACCGGGTCATCGTCTGCTCCGGCTACATGCGTGACGAGGTCAACGCCCTGTTCGGCGTACCGGCCGGACGCGTCGACGTGGTCGCCAACGGCGTCGAGTCGTACCGCTGGAAGGTGCCGGCGCGGGACGTCGCCGCAGCGCGTGCCCGGTTCGCCGGGGACGGCCCGCTGGTGACCTTCGCCGGTCGGCTGGTGTACGAGAAGGGCGTCCAGCATCTCATCGCCGCCCTGCCCCGCCTGCGGGAGCGCCACCCTGGGCTGCGCGCGGTGATCGCCGGCGACGGCCCGTACCGTGCCGAACTGGAGGCCGAGGTGCACCGCCACGGCCTCGGTGACATGGTGACCATGCCGGGCTTCCTGGGCGGCAACGACCTGCCGGCGCTGATGGCGGCGTCCGACTGCTTCGCCGTGCCGAGCATCTACGAGCCGTTCGGCATGGTCGCCCTCGAAGGTGCCGCCGCCGGAGCGCCCCTGGCCGTCGCCGCCACCGGTGGCCTCGCCGAGATCGTCGAGCCGGGCGCGACCGGGATGACGTTCCGCCCCCACGACCCGGACAGCCTCGCCGACGCCGTCGACGCGCTGCTATCCGACCGTGAACGTGCCCGCGCCATGGCCCGCCGCGCCCGCCGGACGGTCCACGACCAGTACGGCTGGTCCGCCATCGCCCAGCGCACCGCCGCCAGCTACGGCGCCGCCATCGCCAACGACGCCACCTTCACGGCGGAGCGTGCCGAACAGCGCATGTCCCAGGGCCGGGCCCTCCCCGCACTGCCCGAAGGCAACCTGCTGGCTGCCGCCGGCCTCCGCTAAGAGGCCTCCGCTCGCCCTGATCCACCCGCGTCTGCCTGCTCGACTCGCGTTCCGTGAAGTCGGGGTGTCCACACCACCTGGACACCCCGACTTCCCGTAGGCCGAGTCGGTCACCGCACGCCCCTCGATGCCGCACGCCGGACGACGCCGCCCCTCGCCCTCCCCCTCGCCCTCCCCCTCGCCCTCCTCGCATCCTTTGCTCTGCTTCACCCAAGGAAACAGACCGTGTCCGATTATCGGACGTCAGCCGTTTCCTGGACTGAAGCAGAGCAAAGGACGACGTGCACACCCTTGGTCCCCCGCCGGCGGTCACCCCGGAGCGCGGCGCACCCTGCCAGAATGTGCGGATGTCTCGACCTGTCGACGCCCTCGATTCCGCCTTCCCGGTCGCCGCCACGATCGCACTGGACCTGATCCGGCACCCCGAGGTGTCCGCGCAGTGGTCGCAACCGAGCGCCCTGCCGCACCTGTCCGTGGGGGCGCTGGCGTGCCATCTCGGGCGGCAGGCCGTACGGGCGGCGGAGCTGCTGCCGACGACCACCGACCTGCCCACGCTCGAATCGGCCGACAGCCACTACGAGCGGGCCGCCTGGGTCACCGAGGGCACTCCCGACGAGGACGCCGTCGCCGAGGGCCCGGACGAGGCCGACGCGTTGCGCGGCCCGGCGGACCTGCACGTCCGCTCTGGAGAGGCGCTGGCACAGGTCAGCGACCTGCTGTCCCGGGGAGGTGCCCTCGACGTGGTGCCGATCCCGTGGCAGGGCTGGTCCCTGCGCCGCGCCGACTTCCTGCTCACGCGCCAGTTGGAGATCGTCGTGCACTCCGACGACCTCGCGGTCAGCGTCGGAGTGCCCACACCCGTCTTTCCGGCGGAGGTCTTCGACCCCGTACGCGACCTGCTGGTGCGGCTGGCCGTCCGCCGGCACGGTCAGTCCGCGCTGATCGGCGCGCTGAGCCGCAGCGAGCGAGCCCGCGACATTTCCGCCTTCTGAACCCTTGGTCGAGGTTTCGGCCCGGACGGCGCAGGCCGCCGACCCGGATCGGGTCGACGGCCTGCGGTCGTGCGGAGAAGCGGAGAAGCGGAGGTCAGCGCTCGTTGGACGGGACGTAGTCCCGCTCGGGGGCACCGACGTAGACCTGCCGCGGACGGCCGATCTTGGTCTCCGGGTCGCTGATCATCTCGCGCCACTGGGCGATCCAGCCGGGGAGCCGGCCCAGCGCGAACAGCACCGTGAACATCTTCGTGGGGAAGCCCATGGCCTTGTAGATCAGGCCGGTGTAGAAGTCCACGTTCGGGTAGAGCCGCCGGGAGACGAAGAAGTCGTCGGCGAGCGCGATCTCCTCCAGCTCCATGGCGATGTCCAGCAGCGGGTCCGGCTTGGCCATCCGGCCCAGCACGTCCTGCGCGGCCTTCTTGACGATCGCCGCCCGCGGGTCGTAGTTCTTGTAGACCCGGTGGCCGAAGCCCATCAGCTTGACGCCGTCCTGCTTGTCCTTGACCTTGCGGACGAAGGACCGGACGTCGCCGTCACCGGCGTGGATCTGCTGGAGCATCTCCAGCACCGCCTGGTTGGCCCCGCCGTGCAGGGGCCCGAACAGCGCGTTCACGCCCGCCGAGACGGAGGCGAACAGGTTGGCGTTGCTGGAGCCGACCAGGCGGACGGTCGACGTGGAGCAGTTCTGCTCGTGGTCGGCGTGCAGGACGAAGAGCATGTCCAGCACCTTCGACATGACCGGGTCGACCTCGTACGGCTCCGCCGGCACACCGAACGTCATACGCAGCAGGTTGTCGACGTACCCGAGGGAGTTGTCCGGGTACAGCAGCGGCTGGCCGATGGACTTTTTGTACGCGTACGAGGCGATGGTGGGGACCTTCGCCATGAGCCGGACCGTGGAGATCTCCACGTGCTCGGAGTCGAACGGGTCCAGGCTGTCCTGGTAGAAGGTCGACAGGGCGCTCACCGCCGACGACAGCACCGCCATCGGGTGGGCGTCCCGGGGGAAGCCGTCGAAGAAGCGACGCATTTCCTCGTGCAGCAGCGAGTGCCGCCGGATCCACTCGGTGAACTCGGTCAGCTGCTGCTCGGTGGGCAGCTCGCCGTAGATGAGCAGGTACGAGACCTCCAGGAAGGAGGACTTCTCGGCCAGCTGCTCGATCGGGTACCCCCGGTAACGCAGGATGCCCGCGTCGCCGTCGATGTAGGTGATCGCGGATGAGGCAGCCGCGGTGTTGACGAAACCGGGGTCGTACGTCGTCATCCCGGTTTCCTTCAACAGCTTGCTCACCCCGATACCAGCGGGGCCCTCGACCGCGGAATGCACCGGCATCGACAGCTGCCCGCCGGGGTGGTCGAGCTTGACTTCCGTCATGTGGTTCCTCGCTTCGCCGGCAGATCTACGTTGAATTGCCTTCGCTTCTACCGTAATTGCGGTCCGGGGGACACCGCCCGCCGTGGTTCGGCGGTGAGGTATGCGTCACCCGATTCCCGACCAGGAGGCCGGGAAACCCCGAATCCCGGCAGTCGGGAGCCCTCGACGGCCGGCCGGAACCAGCGCGACACCGCCAGCTCAGGACAGCGTCAGGCGGCGCAGCGTCGTACCGGCCGTGACCTGGTAGACGTCGAGCTGGTTGGTGCCGGCGTGGAACAACCGGTCGTCGGTGAGCAGCGCGGCGAAGCGGCGGCCGCCCGGGTCCGTCGGCACCACCGGGACCACCGCGCCGATCCGCCCGTTGACCGCGACGGCCAGCAGCGTGCCGTCCGGTATCGCGTCCGGCACGTCACCCCAGACGAGCGCCGGGAGGGTGCCGGTGTCCGGATCGGTGGCCCGGAACGCGGCCAGGTCGGCGACCGTGGCGCTGCCCCCGGTCGGGCCGGCGCGTACCTCGGTGCCGACCAGGGCGTGCGGTGTGGGCAGCGGCGGTGGTGTGGGCACCCCGCCGGCGAAGGTGACCGCCTCCCCGGGGGTGTCGTAGAAGTGTTTCGTGGCGTCGGCGCGCGGGGTCTGTCGGGCGGAGCGGCCGTCCACCCGCCAGGGCAGTCGGATGCCGGCCTCGTCGGCGACGGTGGGCAGCAGGTCGACGTGTTCCCAGTTGCGGTCGTCGACCCGGCCGGTCTGCTGCCGTGGTTCCTTGACGAACATCGGCACCCAGGCGACCTCGCCGGCAGCGGCCTTGATGGCGTCCATCCCCCGGCCCTGCGCGCCCGGCCGGAAGCTCACCCCGTGGTCGGCGGTGACGACGACGAGGGCCTGGTCGTAGAGGCCGCTGGCCCGCAGCGTGCGCAGCGTCTCGCCGATCAGCCGGTCGGTGTAGCCGAGCTGGGCGAGGTGGCGTTGGCGGGCCAGCTCGACCCAGCCCGCGCCGTCGTTGGGCAGGTCCTCGGGGGCGTCGTAGCGCGCGCCCGAGGGCAGGTACGCCCACGGGGAGTGCGGCATCAGCAGGTGCAGGAAGTGCAGGGCGGGTCGGGGCTGCGGCTTCAGCCCGCCGAGGAAGCTGGTGAACCGGGCGGGTTGGTTGTCGTCGAGGCTGTCCCAGCGGAACTTCGGGTCGGCCGGCACCGGCTCGGCGGCGTCCAGACCGGCCTCGACCCGCGTCTGTTCCCGGTAGGAGTCCTCCGGGTCGACGGTGCTCTCGGTCGGCCCGGCGACCCTGCCGAGCAGCTGGCCGGTCTCCTTCACCAGCACGCCGAGGCCCTGGTCGGGGGCGACTGGCTGCTCGCAGCGGCTGGGTGGGCAGAGCCGGGTGATGCTCTCCTGGGCCTGGACGTCGTACAGGCCGCCGAAGGCGGTGAAGAGGTTGTCCGGGTACTGCGAGTAGTGCGGCGCGACCGCCCGCGCCGGGTAGCGGCCGGTGAGCATCGCCGGCAGCGCGTAGGGCGTCCAGCCGCTGACCCCGGTGGCGTTGCGGTACCAGGTCGATCCTGCGGCCAGCTCGGCGAAGTGCGGGAACCGTGCCGCGTCGATCCGGCCGTCGTCGCCGAGCAGACTGACCAGCGGCAGCTCGTCGAGGATCAGCATGACCACCGGTGGGTGCACGGCCGCGCCCTGCGCGGTGCCGACCGCGCCGCCGTCACCGCGCGGCAGCACGACCGCCGAGGTGGGCGAGACGAACAGGAACAGCGCCACGAACGCTACCGGCCCGGCGGCGGCCAGTCGCAGCGCGCGGCCCGGGGCGCGCCACCGCCGGTGCGCCGCCGCGCCGGCCACACCGACCAGACCGGCAAGAACCAGCAGGGGTACGCCCCGAACCGGCATCGTGTGCCGGCCCACCTGCACGGCGAGGGCGGCGAGCAGCAGGCCGACGAGCGCGGTGTGGGTGAACGCGCGGGCGGTCCGGCCGGCGAGTCGACTGAGCAGGCCGAGCGCCGCCACGGGCACGGTGGGTACGAGCGCCACCAGGGCGACCAGCAGCAGGATCTGGCCGGTGTCGGCGCGGTGGAAGAGGAAGAAGTCGGGGCTGCGCCCGAGCACGTCCAGCAGCGGCTGGGTGACGACCAGTCCGACGAGCGCGACGATCTCCAGCAGTCGACCCAGCTCGCCCCTCCAACCCCGGTCCCACCGCCCGCGTTCGGGTAGGGACTCGACGGGCGGGTCAGCCACCCATCACCGTCCGGTAGAGCGTGCGAGTGCCCGAGGGCAGTTCCAGCCGGTCGGTGATCCGGCCCCGGGCGGTGAGGAGCCGTTCGAAGGTGTCGCGCCGGTAGTCCGGGAAGAGACCCCGAGGCTTGTTGGCCAGCAGCCGGGCGGCCATCGGGTCGTCCGGGTGGACGAACTCGACCACCACGGCCCCGCCGGGCGCGGTCAGCCCGGCCAGCCAGTCGACGACCTCCGGCAGCGGCACGTTGCGGCCGATGGCCAGGTGGTGCGCCAGGGCCAGGGCGAGGACGACGTCCGCCGACGCCCGTTGCGCGAAGCCGGCGCGCTCGACGCCGCGCCAGCCGCCGCCGGGGGACGGGTCGGCCAGGTCGACCACCAGCGGCAGGATGCGGTGCTGCCCCTCGGAGCGCAGCGCCCGGTACAGCTCGTCGACGACGGCCGGGTCCTGCTCGACGGCGACCACGTAGTCGGCGTGCCCGGCGGCCAGTCGGGCGTACCGGCCGTCGTTGGCGCCCAGGTCGAGCACCAGGCGTGGTCGTCCGGCGGCGGCCACCGCGGCGACCACGAACTGCTCCTTGGCGATTCGGTCGCGTGCCGAGTAGCCGCAGGTGCGCTGGTAGTCCGACCAGTGGCTGCCGGCGGGGCGGTGCTCCAACCGGCGGACCAGCTTCTCGATGCCGCGTACCGTGGCCACCTGCAACTGGCGCGAGTAGCCGGCGGCCCGGAGTTGGGCCTTGACGTCGTTGGTGCTGGCGGCGGCGTTGCGCTGCTGCATCGCGGCGTGCAGGTGCACGTGGGTCAGGACGCCGGGGCGTAGCCGGCGGGTGCCGCCGAAGAGGGGGCGCAACTGCTCGGCCTCGATGCCGTCGACCTGGGCGCGCAGCCAGGGCTGGAAGTCCACGCCCAGGTGCGCGGTGAGCAGCAGCGGATAGAGCACGGTCTGGCAGAACTGCCGGTAGCCGGCCCACGCTTCGCCGTCACGCACCGGCTCGAAGGAGCCGATGTCGATGAAGACCGGCTTCGCGCCCCTGAACTGGAGGTTGTAGGCGGAGCCGTCCTTGGTGGTGAAGCCGTCGGCGAGAGCGGTCCGCAGGATCTCCAGGTGCAGCAGCGCGGCGTCGCGCAGCATGCCGAAGGACCACTCGTACGGGTGGGAGACGAACGGGATGCGCTCGTGGCGCAGGACCGCCGCCCACCCGGAGCCGGCGGGTGCCAGCGTCGGCGGGGCGTCCTCGGTGGCGCAGACCTTTCCCGCCGAGACGAGGGCGGGGAAGAACGGGCTGGCCGCGAGGGTGCGCCAGTGCTCGGCGGCCTGGGCGTCGAGCCCGCGCAACACCTCGTCGCCGACGTGGAAGACCCGGTTGGCGGGGTCGCGGAAGGAGGCGGGCTCGGGGCGTACCCCGGTGGGTGAGGTCGTCATGGTCGCTGCGACCGCTACCGCTGGTCGCTGGGTTGCCGGCGGAACCGGTCGACCAGCCGCCGCCAGTAGAGCTTGGCGGCGACGGCGGCGCCGGCCACCCCGCCGACGACGGCCTGCACGATGAGGCTGCCCGATCCCGCGTCCAGGTAGGCCAGATGGATCACCGACCGCTCCTTCCCCTCGCCCGTCTCGACACCGGCGTCCCAGGAATACAGCGGTGAGGCATTTGACCCAGAAAGCCGGACTTGTCCATCACCGTACGCTGCTCGTCCGCGCCGTCGCGGCCACATGCGAGGACTCCCAGCCCGGCCACAGGAAGCGGTCCTCGTCGGTAGGCTGCGAAGCGTGCGTTGGATGATCGTGGACGCGCCACTGGACTCCTCCGGCAGCGGCCGTGGCGAGGAGCGGGCACCGTCGGCCCTGCGCCGGGCCGGCCTGCGCGACGCCCTGGGCAGCGACGACGACGGGCCGATCGCCGAGGCCCGGTTGCGGGACCCGCACCGGGAACCCGCCAGCGGGGTGATCGGCGCCGACGACCTGGTCCGGGCCGGCGCCGCCATCAGCGCGCGGGTCGGCGCGCTGATCGCGGACGGTCACCGACCGCTGGTGCTCGGGGGCGACTGCGCGATCCTCCCCGGTATCTGCCGAGCCCTGCCCCGCACGACGGAGCTGTGGTTCGTCGACGCGCACCCCGACTTCCTCGACGGGGCGACCTCGCCGACCGGCGAGGCCGCCGACATGGACCTCTCGGTGGTCACCGGGCACGGGCCCACCGCCGCCATCGGGGTCGACGGCGCGCTGCTCGACCCCGCTCGGGTGCACCTGCTCGGCCACCGTCCGGGCACCGACGAGAGCAGTCGGGTCGAGGCGTCCCGGATCGATCCCGCGATCCACCAGGTGCCCGCACCCGACCTGCTGCGTCTCGGTGCCGGCGCAGTCGGAGCGAGTCTGGCTGCCGACGGCGACGGGCCGGCCTGGCTGCACCTCGACCTGGACGTGGTGGACCCGCGGGACCTGCCCGTGGTGACGTACCCGGAGCCGGACGGGCTGCGCTGGCCCGACCTCGTCGCTCTGGTCACCCCGCTGGCCCGCGCCGACCGGCTGCTCGGGATGAGCGTGACCGACCTGAACGCCGACGAGGACCCCGACGGGCGGCACACCCAACGCGTCGTCGAGGTCCTCGCGCAGATGCTGGACGGCTGAACCGCCACCGCTCTCAGCCCCGCCCATGGACAGCCTTTGCCGAAGCAGCAGGGCTAACCTCGGTCTTTCGTTTGGCCGTCAGTCCATTGTTATTGTTCGATGAATGCGATTCGCGTGGTTGTCACTGTTTTGTAGGCATGCTGACGGCCCGG